>JBEBSP010000196.1:0-5165 GCA_040394255.1 Agaricicola taiwanensis
CTTGTAGAGCGCGAAGAACACCGGAATCTGGATCAGCACCGGCCAGCAGCCGGCCACGGGATTGATCTTCTCCCGCTTGTACAGCTCCATCATCTCCTGCTGCTGCTTCATCCGGTCGTCTTTCCAGCGCTCGCGGATGCGCGTCATCTCCGGCTGCGTCATCTTCATCCGCGCCATGGACTTGTAGGAGGTGCTGGCGAGCGGGAAGAACACGAGCTTGACCAGCACCGTCACCACCAGGATGGCGATGCCGAAGTTGCCGAAGAAGCGGAAGAAGAAGTCGATGGCGTAGAACATCGGCTTGGTGATGAAGTAGAACCATCCCCAGTCGATCATCAGCTCGAAGCGCGGGATGCCCTGCTCGTTCTCGTAGCGGTCGAGGATGGCGGTTTCCTTGGCGCCCGCGAACAGGCGGGTGGTGACCTCGGTGGTCGCCCCCGGAGCGACGCTGCGTTGCGGCATCAGGAAGTCGGCCTGATAGGTCGGAACGCTGCCCGCCGCGCCGTTGATGAAGCGCCCGGTGAAGGCCTCCTGTGGCGGAATGAGAGCGGCCGCCCAGTATTTGTCGGTGATGCCGAGCCAGCCGTTCGGAGCCTGGTAGGTGACGGACTTCTCGTCCTCGAAGTCGCTGTAGTTGACTTCCTGCAGGCCCTTGTCGCCGAACACGCCGATCATGCCTTCGTGCAGGATGTAGTAGCCGGCGGTCTGCGGCAGGCCGTGGCGCGAGACCAGCGCATAGGGAAACAGGCTGGCCTCGGTCTGGCCGTTGTTCACGACGCTGTCCTTGACCGTGAAGAGATAGTCGCGGTCGACGGCGATCTCGCGGCGGAAGGTCAGGCCCTGGCCGTTGTCCCAGGCGAGCGCCACGGGCGTGTCCACCGTCAGGGAGCCGGAACCCTCCTGGGTCCAGACCGTGTTGGCGCCCGGCAGCGCGTCCGCGGGCGTGCCCTGCGCGCCGACCCAGCCGAATTCGGCGTAATAGGGATGCTCGCTGCCCACGGGCGACAGCAGCACGATGTTGGGGCTCGAGCGGTCGACGGTCTCGTGGTAGTCCTTGAGGGACAGGTCGTCGATGCGCGCGCCGGTCAGGGCAAGCGAACCCTTGAGGCGCGGCGTGTCGATGGCGATGCGTGCGCTGCGGTCGAGCGCTTCCCCGCGCGAGGCGGCGGGCGCCGCCGGAGCCGACTGCGGCGCGGAGCCGGCCTGCGGCTGCGGCTGGACCGCGACGGAATCGGCCGGCGTGTCCTGCACCACGGCTTCGCGCTGGGGCGATCCGACGAAATATTCCCATCCGACCAGAACGCCGATCGACAGAACGATGGCGATGAGGAAGTTCTTGTTGTCGGTCATCACTGTCTTTCCGTGGATGATGGGCCGGTCCGCCGGCCGGAGCCCGCCTTGTGGACGCGCTTGAAGGCGGCGGCAAGTTCCGAAAGCATGGCCTCGAACGGCGCGTCGACAAGCCCGCGTCGGGCGACGATCACGTAATCATGGCCGGACCGGGCCGTTTCGGCGGCGACACGCGGCGTGGCGTCGCGCAGGCGGCGGCGGATGCGGTTGCGCACCACGGCGTTGCCGACCTTGCGCGTGATGGTGAAGCCGATCCTGACCAGCGGGTCGGCATCCGCGCGATCACGGGCCTGGAGCGTCAGGAGGCCGGCATGGGCGCGCGCACCGCTGGATGCGGCCTTGAAATCCGCGCGCCGTCTCAAGCGATCGAGCCGCGGGGCCTCCGAGGGGTCCCGCACGGTTGAAATCGTCAGGCCGACAGGCGCTTGCGGCCACGTGCGCGGCGCAGCGTGATGATCTTGCGGCCGCTCTTGGTGGCCATGCGGGCGCGGTAGCCGTGGCGGCGCTTGCGCACGAGCTTGCTCGGCTGGTAGGTGCGTTTCACGGTTTCGTCTCCGTCGGCGTCGCCGCGACCATCCGCGCGCGCCATGCAAGTCTGTCGAAAGATAATGAGGGCGCCCGCTTGGGGGCGGACGCCCGATGGCCGCGCTTATAAGGGACAGTGAGCCGCCTCGTCAACGCATCCCGGTCATTGTGAAGCGTTGAAATCGTCGAAAGCCTTGCGTGGGACGCGCCAAACCGTCAATGACGGTAACAGCGCCAAGGCATTTCGCTCAAGGGTGATACCCTGCGGAATGTGTCGCGAAGCACGTGCGGGGCAAGCAGCATGACCACCCTCCTGAAACCCGACCTCTGCGTCATCGGCGCCGGCGAAAGCGGGCTCGCCGTGGCCATCGGCGCGGCGGCGCTGGGCGTTCCCACCGTCCTGGTCGAGCGCGGCGAGACCGGCGGCGCGCGGCGCGCCTTGCGCTCGGCGGCGCTGATCGCGGCGGCGGCGAGGGCGCAGGCCGTCCGCACGGCCCGCGAGTTCGGCGTCGTCACCGGCCAGCCCAAGGCCGACGTCGCCGCCCTGCGCGCCCACATCGAGGCGGCCGCGACGGCGCTGGCGGCCAACCACGCCCCGGCCCGGCTCGCCGCCCTCGGCATCAGCCTGATCCGGGGCGAGGCGACCTTCGCCGACCCCCGCACGGTGGAGGCGGCGGGTGCGGCGATCCGTCCGCGCCGTTTCGTGATCGCCACCGGTTCGCAGGCCGTCCTGCCCGCCATCGAGGGGCTGGGCGGCGTTCCCGTCCTCACCGCCGACACGGTCTTCGCCCTCAAGGATATGCCGAAACGACTGCTCTTGCTCGGTGACGGAGCGGAGGCACTGGAACTGGCGCAGGCCTTCCGCCGCCTTGGTTCGGAGGTGACGCTGATCGCCGAAGGCGCGCTCCTGCCGTCCGAAGAGGCGGAACTGTCGGAACCCGTCCTCGTGGCCCTGCGGCGCGAGGGCGTCGTCATCCACGCCGCGACCACCGTCCGACGCGTGGAAACCGTCGCCAAAGGCCTGCGCCTGCATCTGACGGGCGAGGGCGGCGACGGCATGGTCGCGGGCACGCATCTCCTGATCGCCGGCGGCCGGGCCGCCGTTGTCGAGGGGCTCGATCTGCCAGCGGCGCGGATCGCGCTCGACGGCGCGCGCATCAGGACCGGACCCGGCCTGCGCACCACCAACCGCCACGTCTACGCCATCGGCGGCGCGGCTCGGCCTGAGGGCGGCCATTCCGCCGCCGGACAGGCCGGGGTGGTCCTGCGCGGCCTCATGCTCCGGCTCCCGGCCCGTGAACAGGTCCATCACGTGCCGCGCGCGATCCGCACCAGCCCCGCCATCGCCCGCGTCGGCCTCGACGAGGCCGCGGCCCGCAAGGCCGCAAGCGCGATCCGCATCTTCCGCTGGCCGTTCCACCAGATCGACCGGGCCCATGCCGAGGGCGTTGCGGAAGGCCACATCAAGGTCGTCACCGACCGGCGCGGGCGCGTGCTCGGCGCGGCGATCGTCGGTCATGGCGCGGACGAGCTGATCCTGCCCTGGGCCGGTTTCGCGCGCCGCCGCGCGCTCCTCTCGGAAGCCCTGGCGCTCACCGCCGCCCACCCGGTCATGGGCGACATCGCCCGCGCGGCGGCGGTGCCGCTTGTGTCATCCGGTTTGACGAAGCCGCGCGTGCAACGCATCATCAGGTTCCTTCGCAACCTCGGATGAGCGCGTCCGTCACGCGGGTCGCGGCACATGATGCACCGTCTGCCAAGGCCGGGCCTTTCGGGAAAGCTGCTGGGACTCACGATCCTCTTCGTGATGCTCGCGGAAGTCCTGATCTATGTCCCCGCCATCGCCAGCTACCGCGAGCGCTGGCTCGACGACCGTCTCGGCCGTGCCCGGTCCGTCGCGCTCGTGCTCGACGCCGCGCCCTCGGGGGTGGTCTCGCCCGCGCTGACGCGCGAACTGCTGCAAAGCGTCGGAGCGCGCACCGTGGCGCTGAAGCTCGGCGCCTCGCGCAAGCTGCTGGCCATGTCCGACACGCCGGAAGAGCCCGCCCAACTGGTCGATCTCCGGGAGCCCCGGTCCTGGCGGGCGATCATGGAATCCTTCGGCACGCTCACCGCGCCGCCGGGGCGCACCATCCGCGTCATCGGCCACGCGCCCATGGGCGAATTCCTGGAGGTGGTGCTGGACGAGGCGCCGCTGAAGGCGGCCATGGTGCGCTTCTCGATCAATCTCCTGATCGTTTCGCTGCTGATCTCGGCGATCACCGCCGCACTGCTCTACATCTCGCTCGACCATATGATCGTGCGCCCCGTGCGGCGGCTGACCCAGGCCATGACCGGCTTCCGCGACGATCCGGAAAACCCGGCGGGCATCATCGCGCCCTCCGGCCGCGACGACGAGGTCGGCGTCGCCGAGAACGAGCTGAAGAGCCTCCAGAGCCAGCTTCAGGGCCAGCTCCAGTCCAAGGCCCGCCTGGCCGCGCTGGGGCTGGCGGTCAGCAAGATCAACCACGACCTGCGCAATCTCCTCGCCTCCGCGCAACTCCTGTCCGAGCGCCTGGAGGATAGTTCCGACCCCATGGTGCGCCGCGTGGCGCCGAAGCTGCTGACCACCATCGAGCGCGCCGTGGACTACTGCCGCTCCGTGCTGGCCTATGGCCGCGCCCAGGAGCCTGCGCCGCAACGCCGCAGGGTCGCGCTCGCCGAGATCGTCGAGGACGTGGAGGAGGCGGTGACGCTCGGTCGCCCCAGCGGAATCGCCTGGGTGGTGGCGATCGAGCGCGGTCTGGAGATCGACGCCGACCCCGACCAACTGTTCCGCGTGCTGATGAACCTGACCGGAAACGCCGTGCAGGCGCTGGAGCAGCGTGGCGCGCCCGATCCCGTCCGCGACCAGGTCCGCATCACCGGCCGGCGCGAGGGCGGGGCGGTGGTTGTTGAAATTTCCGACACCGGTCCCGGCCTTTCCGACAAGGCGCGCGAGCACCTGTTCGAGGCCTTCCAGGGCTCGACGCGGCCGGGGGGCACCGGGCTCGGACTGGTGATTTCCCACGAGATCGTGCGTGCTCACGGCGGTGATCTGAAGCTGGTGGAAGGCACGCTGGGGGCGACCTTCCGCATCGTCATCCCCGACCGTCCGGTGGATTTATCCGCCCGCACGAGCGAACGCCGTCGCGCACGGACTTGAAATCATCGCGATGACCGACTAATCAGACGCACCGACGCGGGGAAACCCGCCGTGCGCGCCCGTAGCTCAGCTGGATAGAGCACCAGACTACGAATCTGGGGGTCAG
>JBEBSP010000197.1:0-5137 GCA_040394255.1 Agaricicola taiwanensis
CGGGCCATCCAACCGATCTGGGACATGTCGAGGCTGTGGTCGGCGCCATCGCCTCCCAGCGGTCGCAGCTCGACCACCTTGGCGGTCCGGCGCTTGAGTTCGCCGGCGATGATCTCGCCGGTGGCGGTCTTGAGCACCACCCGGTCGCCCCGGCGAATCTGGGCCTTCGGGGACAGGATGATCCGGTCGCCGTCGCGGTAGAGCGGCAGCAGGCCGTCGCCGGAAACCTCCAGCGCATAGGCGTTCTCGTCGTCGAGCGCCGGGAAGGCGATTTCATCCCAGCCGGTCCCGCGCGGAATGCCGTTGTGGTCGAAGAAGCCATTCTGGGCCGCCTGTGCGAAGCCGATCAGGCGCACGGGCCGGCGTGCGCCGTCCACGCTCTGGGCGACCAGCCCGATGAACAGGTCGAGCGGCGTGCCGGTGGCGTCGAGCGCCTTGGCGATCGATTCCGTCGACGGCCAGCGCTGCCGGCCATCGGGGCTGATGCGCTTGGATTTGTTGAAGGTGGTCGGGTCCAGCCCGGCCTTCTTGGCAAGGCCGGAAGCGGACATGCCGTTGGTCTCGGCGAGGGTGTCCAGCGCGGTCCAGATTTGGCTGTGAGTGAGCATGAGGGCTCCACTGATTGACGAAGGTCGGATCACATTCCGTTATTCTAGGAAATATTACCTTTTTCGCAATGAGTCCACCACTTTAATCGTGCATCCTCAGTTTTTTCCGCATCCGAATTGCATGCTTCGCGGCTTGATTGATCCGTGGCCGCGCCTTATCCAGCAAAGCGATGTCAAAGGCTTCAACCCTCTATAAGATTTCGCCAGCGGCGGCCTGGGCCGAGGCGGAGGCATCAGGCCGGTTCACGGGTGCGCCGGTCGATCTGGCCGACGGCTACATCCATCTGTCCGACGCCTCCCAGGTGGT
This sequence comes from Agaricicola taiwanensis, assembly GCA_040394255.1. Taxonomy (GTDB): domain Bacteria; phylum Pseudomonadota; class Alphaproteobacteria; order Rhizobiales; family Methylopilaceae; genus Agaricicola; species Agaricicola taiwanensis_A. Next base: position 916 of record JBEBSP010000197.1, read on the forward strand.
CGAGACGGCGGCCCGCCATTTCGCCCGGCAGGACGGCCTGCTGCTGGTCGCGGTCGAGGCCTCCGCCCTCGGCACGGCCCTGCTGTGGGAGCCCTCGCGCGGCGGCGCGCTGTTCCCCCACCTTTATGAACCCCTGCCCATGTCCGCCGTCCGGTGGGTGAAACCATTGCCATTGGGGACCGACGGCCTCCATCTCTTTCCGGAGCTTGACGCGTGATCGATCTTGTCTGGCCTTTCGCCCGTGGCGGGCTGTCCTTCGTCGACGCGGAAACCGCGCACCGGCTGACCATCGCGGCGCTGGAGCGCCTTCCGGTTCCGGCCTGCAAACCGGCGGACGCGCGTCTTGCATGCGATGTCGCCGGGCTTTCCTTTCCCAACCCGCTCGGGCTCGCCGCCGGCTTCGACAAGGATGCGCGGGTGCCGGCCGCGATGCTGGCGCTCGGCTTCGGCTTTACGGAAGTCGGGACGCTCACGCCCCGGCCGCAGGAGGGCAACCCGAAACCCCGCGTGTTCCGGCTGCCGGAGGACCGGGGCGTCATCAACCGGCTCGGCTTCAACAACGGCGGCCATGCGGCGGCGCTCGAACGGCTGAGGGCCGGGCGTCCGGCGGGGATCGTCGGCGTCAACGTCGGGGCCAACAAGGATACCGCCGACCGCGCCGCCGACTATGTGGCGGGGATCGAGACCTTCGCGGAGGTGGCGGATTATTTCACGGTCAACATCTCGTCGCCCAACACGCCGGGCCTGCGCGACCTTCAGGCGCGCGACGCGCTGGACGACCTTCTGGCGCGGGTGCTGGCCGCGCGCGATGCGCAGGCCCCGCGCCGGCCGGTGTTCCTCAAGATCGCGCCCGACCTTGACCTCGCGGGTCTGGATGATGCCGTCACCGTCGCGCTGGCGCGGGGCGTCGACGGCCTGATCGTCTCGAACACGACCATTGCCCGTCCGGCCGGTTTGAAAAGCGCCAGCGCCGGCGAGCCCGGAGGCCTGTCGGGCCGTCCGGCCATGCGGCGCACCACCTGGATGCTGGCCCAGACCTTCCTGCGCACGGAAGGCAAGGTGCCGCTGATCGGCGTCGGCGGGATCGACGGGCCGGACGCCGCCTGGCGCAAGATCGAGGCCGGGGCGACGCTGGTGCAGGTCTATTCGGCCATGGTCTTCGAGGGGCCGGGGCTGATCGGACGCATCCTCAAGGGGCTGAGCGCGCGGCTGGACCGGGAAGGACTGACGAGCCTGGAGAGCGTGGCCGGCCGGAATGCGCAGGCCGTCGCGGATGAAGGGGTGGAGTGAGGTTCAGTGTTCGCGGCCCATCCTTCGAGACGCCTTGCCTTGCAAGGCTCCTCAGGATGAGGTGGAGAATCCTGAAGTGCTGCTGTTTGAGCCTTCCCAGCCCAAAGACCTCATCCTGAGGAAGCCGCGAAGCGGCTGTCTCGAAGGATGGGCCGCCTGCTCCTAAGCCTCACCCCTTGCTGGCGCGAAACAGCCGCAGCAGAAGCCAGACCGGGAAGACGATCACCGCGCCGAGCAGGAACCAGCGGATCACGGTCTCTATGGCGTCGGCGGCGTTGACGAACAGGCCGCGAATCATCCGCTCCACGCTGCGCACCAGCGCGAAGGCATCCAGCCCCAGCACCGACAGCAGCACGCCGATCACCACCGACAGCAGGATCAGCTTCAGGATGACGGCGACGGGGGAGCCGCCGAAGAAGCGCGTGACGGAACCGGAGGATGACGTGGCCATGGATGTGCTCGCTGCAATGGGTCGGCTGCGACAACATAGGTAGGCCGGGGGGCGATTGCCAGAGTGCCGACGGCCGGTGCATCCATGTGGCATGAAACCGGAGTGATGCCATGCTGCCAGCCATCGCCGTCCTGCTCCTGTGCCAGCTCGCGGGGGAAAGCCTCGTGCGCGCCACCGGGATGCCCGTGCCGGGGCCGGTGATCGGCATCATGATCCTGATCGCGGGTGTCGCCATCCGCCAACGGGTTTCCGCGACCCATGACCTCGCGGACGCGGCGGGGCCGGTGGCGCCGCTGGCGGACGGGCTGCTGCGCAACCTGTCGCTGCTGTTCGTGCCCGCGGGCTGCGGCATCGCCGAGCGGCTGGCCGAGGTCGGGCCGCATGTCCCGCTGCTGCTGCTGATCCTCGTGATTTCGACCGTGCTGGCGCTGGTCGCGACGGTGACGACCTTCATCGCGGTGCGCCGCCTGACGGGGGGCGACTGATGGAGATCACCTCGCTCTGGGTCTATCTCTCCGCCGCGCCGCTGTTCTGGCTGACCGTGACGGTGGCGTCCTACATCGCCGCCGACCGGCTGGCCGCCGCCTCGGGACGCCACCCGCTGGTCAATCCGGTGCTGATCGCCGTCGCGTTCATCTCCGCGCTGCTGATCGCCACGGGCACCTCCTACGGCACCTATTTCGAGGGCGCGCAGTTCGTGCATTTCCTGCTCGGCCCCGCCACGGTGGCGCTGGCCATTCCCATGCTGCGCAACGTGGCGGTCCTGCGCGCCAACCTCATCCCCATGGCGGCGGCGCTGGCGGTCGGCGCGGTGGTGGCCATGGGCTCGGCGGTGGGGCTCGCCGTGCTGTTCGGGCTGCCGCAGGAGATGGTGGCGGCGCTGGCGCCCAAATCGGTCACGACCGGCATCGCCATCGGCGTCGCCGAGCAGATCGGGGCCGACCCCGCGCTGACGGTGGCCCTGGTCATCGCCACGGGCATCATCGGGGCGGTCATCGTCACGCCGCTGATGAACCTGCTGCGGATCAAGGACTACGCTGCGCGGGGGTTCGCCGTGGGGCTCGCCGCGCATGGCATCGGCACGGCGCGCGCCTTCCAGGTGAGCGAGGTCGCGGGCACCTTCGCGGGGCTGGCCATGGGTCTCAACGCGCTGGTCACGGCGCTGCTGGCTCCCCTGCTGATGCGCTGGCTTATGGGTTAGTGTCCCTCAGCAGCGCTTCCAGATGCTCCAGCCGGTCGGCCTCCCTGGGGGGCTTGTCCCAGCGGATGCGGTGGATGCGGGGGAAGCGCATGGCGACGCCCGACTTGTGCCGGGTCGAGCGCTGCAGGCCCTCGAAGGCGATCTCCAGCACGAGGCCGTGGTCGGCCTCCGCCGTCACGGCGCGCACCGGGCCGAAGCGGTCGGTGGTGTTCCTGCGCACGAAACGGTCGATCCGGAGGAGTTCCTCGTCGGTGAAGCCGAAATAGGCCTTGCCGACCGGCACCAGCGTCTCGCCGTCCTCGCCGGTGGTCCAGCAGCCGAAGGTGTAGTCGGAATAGTAGGACGAGCGACGCCCATGGCCGCGCTGGGCATACATCAGCACGGCGTCGACGGTGAAGGGATCGCGCTTCCACTTGAACCACAGCCCCTTGGGGCGGCCGGGCACATAGGGGCTGTCGGTGCGCTTCAGCATGACGCCTTCCACCGCCCCGGCATCCTCGCCCGCGCCCGCCGAGGCCGGATCGGCCCGCGCGGCGGCGAGCGCGTCCCAGTCGGTGAAGAACACCTCCGCCGAGAGATCGACCCGCTCGGACGCAAGCCGCGCGACGAAGGCCTCCAGCCGTTTGCGCCGCTCGTTGAAGGGCAGGTCGCGGATGTCGTCCTCGCCGTCAACCAGGAGATCGTAGGCGCGGATGTGGGCGGGGAATTCGTCCATGAGCTTCGGCGTCACGGCCTTGCGGTTCAGCCGCTGCTGCAGGACGTTGAAGCTCTGCACGCGGCCCTCGCGCAGGATCAGCAGTTCGCCGTCGGTGGCGCCTTCCTGGGTGAGGGACGCCAGCAGGTCCGGGAAGGCTCCGGAAATCTCCTCGCCGGTGCGCGAATAGAGCCGCGTGACCATCCCGCCGTCCGGGCCGCGTCGGGCGACCGCCTGCACCCGGATGCCGTCCCACTTCCATTCCGCGCGGAAATCTGTGGGGTCGAGCGCATTGCGCCAGTCGGTGACGTCCTCCACGGCGGTCGCCAGCATGGCGGGGCGGAAGGGGGCGGGGTCCTCGGAGGATGGCCTTTCGCCGCGGCCCTCCACCCAGGCGAACAGCGCCTCATAGGGCGGGGTCAGGCCGTGCCAGACCAGTTCCACCTCGTCGGGTGCGATGCCCTCTCCCAGGACCGCCACGGCGGTTTTGGCGAGGCGCGCCGAAGCGCCGATGCGCATGGAGCCGGTGATGAGCTTCAGGAGCGCCCAGCGGCCGGTTTCGTCCAGTGCGTCGAGCCAGGCGGCG
>JBEBSP010000198.1:0-5104 GCA_040394255.1 Agaricicola taiwanensis
CCGCGTCCTGGCCGGTCAGCGCGTCGGCGACCAGCAGCACCTCATGCGGATTGGTGGCCCGCCGCACTTCGGCGACCTCGGCCATCAGCGCCTCGTCCACCGTGGTGCGTCCGGCGGTGTCGAGCATCACGACGTCGTAGCCGCCGAGGCGCGCCGCCTGCATGGCGCGGTTCGCGATCTGCACCGCCGACTGCCCGGCAACGATCGGCAGCACCTCAACCTCGACCTGTTTGCCCAGCGCGGCCAGTTGCTCCATGGCGGCGGGACGGCGCGTGTCGAGCGAGGCCATCAGGACTTTACGCTTCTCGCGCGTGGCGAGGCGGCGGGCGATCTTGGCGGTGGTGGTGGTCTTGCCCGAGCCCTGCAGGCCGACCATCAGGATCGGCACCGGGGCGGCGGCGGCAAGGCTGATGGGGTCGGCCTCGGAGCCCAGCGTCTCCACCAGCGTGTCATGGACGATCTTGACGACCATCTGGCCGGGGGTGACGGATTTGACCACCTCGACGCCGACGGCCCGTTCCTTCACCTTGTCGACGAAGGACTTGACCACATCGAGCGCGACATCGGCCTCCAGCAGCGCGCGGCGCACCTCGCGCATGGCCTCGGAGACATCGGCCTCCGAGAGCGCACCGCGTCCGCGCAGCTTGTCGAGTATGCCGCCGAGGCGGTCCTGAAGGGTCTCAAACATGGCATTCTCCCGCATCCCCGGAACACAACGCAAAACGCGCCCGAGGGCGCATCGCGCTGTCGGGCGGTGACCCCTTCACCTCGTGTGTGAAGCGGCGGCTCGTTGACGTCATGCTCATGAGAGCGGAGCGTGGATACGCCGCACAAGCTCCGGAGTCAAGAAATCGGGGCCCGGCGGCTCCACCGGTACCACAGGCGCCAGCCCATCAGACCCGCGAAGACGCCCAGGTAGATGCCGGCGTCGAGGAAGTCGTTCTTGCCCGCCTTGTGCCACCACAGGTGCAGCAGGGCGAGCCCGCCGGTGAGGTAGATCAGCCGGTGCAGCCATTGCCAGTTCCGCCCGCCGAGCCGCCTAACCCAGCCCCTGGTGGAGGTCACGGCCAGCGGGATCAGCAGGGTGAAGGCCAGGAAGCCGACCAGGATGAAGGGCCGTTTCGCGATGTCGGCGGCGATGGCCACGGGGTCGAACCACTGGTCCCACCAGACATAGGTCAGGAAATGCAGGCTGGCGTAGAAGAAGGCGAACAGCCCGACCATGCGCCGGACCTTCACGAGCCCGGCCTGTCCCGTGACGGCCCTGAGCGGCGTGATCGCCAGCGTCACCATGAGGATGACGAGCGTCCAGGTGCCCGCCGAGCGGGTCAGGAACTCGACCGGATTGGCCGTGAGCCCGTTGGTGAAGCCGAGCACCACCCAGCGGGCGAGCGGAACGAGGCCGAGGATGAACACGCCGGCGCGGAACAGCGGAAGGGGAATGCCGAACACGCGCGGGCCGCTGCGCGGCTTCGGCCGAGGTGCGGCGTCGGACCTCGCTGTCATGGCGCCCGGGATGCGCGGAGGGGGCGGCCCACCGACACCATCAATAATTCGCCTTCAGGTCCATCCCCGCGTAGAGCGAGGCGACCTGATCGCCGTAACCGTTGAACATCAACGTCGGTCGCTTGGGCGAGAAGATGCCGTCCTCGCCGATGCGGCGCTCGGTCGCCTGGCTCCAGCGCGGATGCGGCACGTTCGGATTGACGTTGGCGTAGAAGCCGTATTCCCGCGCCGCCGCCTTGACCCAGCTGGTCGGCGGCTCCTGTTCCGTGAAGCGGATGCGCACCAGCGATTTCACCGATTTGAAGCCGTATTTCCACGGCACCACGATGCGGACCGGCGCGCCGTTCTGGTTCGGCAGCACCTCACCGTAAAGCCCGAAGGTCAGCAGCGTCAGCGGGTGCATGGCCTCGTCCATGCGCAGGCCCTCCACATAGGGCCAGTCCAGCACGCGGCGGCTGACGCCGGGCATGGTGTCCTTCTGCACCACGGTCTCGAAGGCGACGTATTTCGCCCGCGACGTCGGCTCGACCTGTTTGATGAGTTCGGCCAGCGGATAGCCGCTCCAGGGGATCACCATGGACCAGCCCTCGACGCAGCGCAGGCGGTAGACACGCTCCTCCATGGCGGCGAGCTTCAGCAGGCTGTCGATGTCGAAGGTCTGCGGTTTGGCGACCTCGCCCTCCACCGCCACGGTCCAGGGCCGGGTGCGGAAATCCCCGGCGTAGTCGGCCGGATCGCCCTTGCCCGTGCCGAATTCATAGTAATTGTTGTAGCTCGTCACATCATCGTAGGACGTCGGCTTGTCGGCCGCCACGAAGGCGGCGTTGCGCGCGGCCGGCAGGGCCGGGTTCCTGCCCGGCGCGGCGGCGATCGCGGGCCGTCCCGCGGCACCCAGCGCCAGCGCTCCCATCCCGCCCGCGAGCAACGCCCGACGGTTCAGGAAGACGGATCTGGGCGTGATCTCGGACGGCACGATGTCGGATGGCATGCGGAAAGGCATGGCAAGCTCCTGCGTCAGCCTGCCTCATCCTGAGCGATCAAGTGCCGGAAGGACAATCACAAACCCGCGCGCTTTGGAATTGATCCACTTATAAAGTATTGATTTAAAAGGATTTTTTATTGACGGAAAGCTTTTTTGGCGCATGATGCGGATGCATCGGGAACCGACCTCCCGGCATCTGCCGCACCGGCGGCAGGGCCTTGAACCCTGTCTGACGGAGTTAAGACCCATGAATCACCTGACCGATCTGCGCCCCTCGCGCCTGTTCTTCTGCTGGCCGTCCCGCCTTGGCGCGTTCAGCCTGATCGCCCTCGCCGCGATCATGACGCTCGACAAGGTCGTCCCGGCCATCGTCTGAGCCAGTTCTCCACGTTTCGTCCTGGCCGAGCCTTGTCCTCCAGACCGCGGCCGGGACCGTGAAGGCCGGGCGGCTGGCATGGCCGCCCGGTTTTGCCATATAAGGGCGGCGACATGATTGGACGCCCCCATCGATGAGCCCGCTCGGCAACCGCCCCTTCCTGAAGATGAACGGCCTCGGCAACGCGATCGTGGTCCTGGACCTGCGCGGCACGGGCATCGCCGTGACGGCGGGCGAGGCGCGCGCCGTTGCCGCCGCCGTGCCCTACGACCAGATGATGGTGCTGCACGACGGCACCGGCGTCGACGCCTTCATGCGCATTTACAATTCCGACGGTTCGGAGGTTTCCTCCTGCGGCAACGGCACGCGCTGCGTCGCCTGGCGGCTGATGGAGGACACCGGCCGCGACACCATCCATCTGGCCACCTCCTCCGGCCCGCTCACGGCCTGGCGCGGCGCGGCGCCCATGACCATCGCGGTCGACATGGGAACCCCGCGCTTCGGCTGGCGCGACATCCCGCTCGCCCGCGACGCCGGCGACACCCGCGCCATCGATCTCGCCTGGCCGGAGACCGCCCCGGTGGTGTCCGCCCCCTCCGTGGTCAACGTCGGCAACCCGCACGCCATCTTCTGGGTCGACGACATCGCCGCCTGCGATCTGGCCGAACTCGGCCCCGCGCTGGAGCATCACCCGCTGTTCCCGCAGCGCGCCAACATCTCATTGGCCCATGTCACCGCAGATAACGCCCTCACCCTCAAGGTCTGGGAGCGCGGCGCGGGCCTGACCCTCGCCTGCGGCACCGCCGCCTGCGCCGCCGCCGTGGCCGCCGCCCGCACCGGACGCACTGGCCGCTCCGTCACGGTGACGCTGCCCGGCGGGCCGCTGCTGATCGAGTGGCGGGCCGACGATCACATCCTCATGACCGGCCCGGTCGAGCTGGAATACCAAGGCCGCTTCGACCCCGCGATCTTCGGCGGCGTCGCCGGATGACCGTCGACGTCGTCACCTTCGGTTGCCGGCTCAACATCCACGAGTCCGAGACGATCCGCCGGGCCGCCATGGCGGCGGGCCGCTCCGACCTCGTGGTGGTCAACACCTGCGCGGTCACCGCCGAGGCGACACGGCAGGCGCGCCAGACCATACGCCGCCTGCGCCGCGACCGGCCCGAAGCCGAGATCGTGGTCACCGGCTGCGCCGCCCAGATCGACCCGGCGATGTTCGCGCGCATGCCGGAAGTCAGCGAGGTCATCGGCAACAGCGAGAAGATGAAGCCCGAAAGCTGGCGTCCGCGCGGTTTCGGCGTCGAGGCCTTCGAGCGCGTGCGCGTCGCCGACATCATGGCCGTCGAGGACACCGCCCCCCACCTGACCGACGGCTACCACGAGATGGCCCGCGCCTTCGTACAGGTCCAGAACGGCTGCGACCACCGCTGCACCTTCTGCATCATTCCTTATGGCCGCGGCCCCTCGCGCTCGGTGCCCATGGGCGCGGTGGTGGAGCGCATCCGCAACCTCGCCGCCGAGGGCTGCCGCGAGGTGGTGCTGACCGGCGTCGACCTGACGAGCTACGGCGCGGATCTTCCCGGCACGCCGCCGCTGGGAAAGCTGGTGCGCACCATCCTGAAGCTGGTCCCGGACCTGCCGCGCCTGCGCATCTCCTCCATCGACGCGGTCGAGGCCGACCCGGACCTCTTCGCCGCGCTGGCCGAGGAGGAGCGGCTGATGCCCCATCTCCACGTCTCGCTCCAGCACGGCGACGACCTGATCCTGAAGCGCATGAAGCGCCGCCATTCCGCCCGCGACGCCGTGGCCTTCTGCGATGAGGTGCGCCGTCTGCGCCCCGGCATCGTGCTGGGCGCGGACCTGATCGCGGGCTTTCCCACCGAGACCGAGGCACAGGCCCGCCGCAACCTCGCCATCGTCGACGCCTGCGGCCTGACGCATCTCCACGTCTTCCAGTATTCGCCCCGCCCCGGCACGCCGGCGGCGCGCATGCCGCAGGTGCCTCACGACCTGGCGAAGGACCGCGCCGCCCGCCTGCGCGCCAAGGCCGGCGATGTGCTGCGCCGCCATCTCGCGGGCGAGATCGGCCGCCGCCGCACGGCGCTGGTGGAAAGCCCCGGCGTCGGCCGCACCGAGGGCTTCACGGTGGTGAAGCTGCCCCGCCCCGCCCTCGTCGGAGGTGTGATCCCGGTGACCATCGCGGGCCACGACGGCAAGAGGCTGATCGCGGCATGAGG
>JBEBSP010000199.1:0-5054 GCA_040394255.1 Agaricicola taiwanensis
GCCGCCGCCCCGGCGCCGGCCGCGCCGCGCGGGACGCAGTATTTCGCGGCGCATGTCGATGAAGCGCGGCAGGTCGTGGCGCAATGCGCGGAAGGAACAGCGCGCGGCGACGAGTGCGCCAATGCCGAGCAGGCCGTGATCGAAGCGGAAGGCCGGGAGCGCTTCAAGAAGTTCATCGGCAACTGACGGCAGGCGGCGCGTGCTCACTTCTCCTGCGCACGGTGCCGGCGAAACGCCCGGTCGGTTTCCATGAAACGGGTGAGCATCGGCGCGACCAGCTTGTCGGGCGGGACCGGCGTTCCCCCGGTCTCGGCCGCGAGCGCGGCGGCATAGGCTTGCAAGTCGCGATGCACGGCGGCGGGCAACTCGACGGTGAGCTTGACCGGCCGATCGTCGGCCAGCGGCCCCAGCTTCAATTTGCTCATCGTGCGCCTCCAACGGGCTCCAATAAGAGGTCGCGGGTCAGGACCACACGCAACGGATGCCCCGGCCGGATGGTGAGCGTCGGCTGCACGTTGAGCTGCCGACGCACGATCTGCTGGCCGGTCTGGTTGATGGTGTCCTGCGATCCGCGGCGCAGGGCGCGAGTCAGGTCATCCTCGCTGTCCGCGCCCAGCTCGGCCCCCACGCCGAGCAGCGTCGAGACGGCGGCGGCTTTCAGCAGGTTGCCCCAATGCTGGTTCACGCGATCCTGCAAGCCGGCATAGCCGGCCGCATCGGCGCCGGGCTGGCGCTCGAGAACGATCGAGCGGCCGTCCGGCATGATGAGCCGATCCCATGCCAGCAGCACGCGCGTCTGGCCGGCGGCGATCTCGCTGTCATATTCGCCGATCAGCCGCGCCCCTTGCGGGATGAGCAGGATGCGGCCGGTAGGGCTGTCATAGACATTGGCCGTCACCTGAGCGGTGATCTGGCCGGGCAGGTCGGAGCGGATGCCGGTGATGAGCGCTGCGGGCACGATGCTGCCCGCCTGCACGATGTTGGGCGAGGCCGGCGCGGTCAGGCGCTCGACGCTCACGGTGCGCTGGCTGGACGCCTGCGCCATGAAGGCCCGCTTGGCGGCCTGGTCGCCCTGCGCAGCCTCGGCGAGCTGCGGAGCGGCAGCGCCGGGCGCCGCCATCGCGAGGTTCGGCAGAGACGGCATCGCAGACGCCCCGGCGCTGCTGCCGCCGAGAAACACGCCGCTCATGCGCGCCGCGTCGCGCTCCTGCTGCGCGCGCTGGCGGGCGGGGGCGCTTCCACGACAGCCGGAACGTCCGCCCATTGTCATCGGCGCGGAACAGCACCGGCCGGAACGCCGCCGGGAAAAGCGGGCTGTCGATCTCCAGCGCGATATAGTCGCCGGCACGTTCGCCGAACCGATGCCGGTGCTGCCCGGCCTGTTCGGATAATCGCCAGCGATCTTGAAGAATCGCGTGGATAGGATTAAATCCTATCCGTAAGGAGTGCTATCCATGCGGACGACACAACAGTTCAGCGTAACGCTGCCGAACGACATGGCGGCACAGGTTCGCGCCAAGGTGGCGTCGGGCGAGTATGCCAGCGAAAGCGAAGTGATCCGCGACGGGCTGCGCGCGCTCCAGGCGCGCGACCGGGCAGTCGAGCAATGGCTGCGCAACGAGGTCGTCCCCGCTTATGACGCCTACAAGGCTGATCCCTCGCGCGGCATTCCGCTCGACGACGTGCGGGCCGGTCTGGCCGAGCGCCATAAGCGAGCCGCCAAGCGCGGCTGAACGTGGGATACTCCATCATCCTCACGCCGGAAGCGCGTGACCATCTCGACGCCATCTACGACCATATCGCGGCCGCCGCGTCCCCGGACATCGCGCAACGCTTCACCGATGGCATCCTCGATCATATCGGCAAGCTGACCGACTTCCCCCGGCGCGGCACGATGCGCGACGATCTGCGGCCGGGCCTGCGAACGACGGCCTGGCGCCGCCGTGTGACCATCGCCTTCGCGGTGGAAGACACGGCGGTCGTCATTGTCGGAATCTTCTACGGAGGCCGGGATTTCGAGACCTTGCTGACCGAGGACTCTTAAAAAAGCGCGAGCCGGGCCATGCCCGGCGAGCGACGATCATCCCATGACAGAGCGGCCGCGTCCGGAAAGGGGTGCGGCCGCGAATTATCCAGTCTTGGGCAAAGGGGAAACCGGGACCGCCGTAGCGGCCCCGGCTCCGTCACCTATTCGGCGGCAACCGAATAGGCGTCTTCCTCGTCCACCGTTTCGGGCTCGACCTCCACCGCTTCGGGTTCGGTCGGCTGCTCCACCGCCTCGACCTCCACGGCCTCGCCGTCCTCCGCTCCGGTATCGGGGGCCTCCGCTTCGGACGGCTGCGCGGTCCCTTCGGCGTCCTCCGTCTCGACGGGTTCAGCCTCCAGCTCCGGCGTCCGCAGCGCTGCGGGAAGCCATCCGGTCCCGGCCAGAAGCTGTTCGGCTTCCTGCGCCATGTCCGGCTTCTTCTTGTCCGCGATCCGGCGGGCGGCATCCTCCGACACGCCTTCGGTGACGGCCTCAAGGATATGCGCCTTGGTGACGCGGCCAAGGTAGCTGTCCACGGTCGGCGTCCAGTCCTTCGCCACGTCCAGCGTCAACGCCGTCGCCAGCCTGTCCGCCGTTTGCAGCGTCCGGGGCTTGCGATCCCACGGCACCCGCAGCGCATTGACGGTGCGGGACGCGCAATGCGCCAGCAACGCCACACGCTGTTCATCGTCCAGTGCGACGATGAAGCCCCACAGGTCGGACACGTCACGCGGCATCCGCTCGGCCCATGCTTCATGCGCCTCGCTCGCCCGCGCCGCCAGCGGCGTATCCTCGATCCCCGCCGCATGGCCGCCAAGCGGGGTCACGGTCGGACGGATTTCAAGGCAACCGGCCTCGGCGTAGCTGTAGAACAGTTGCGCCGTAAGCGTGTGGGTCAGGGCGACCAGCGCCATACCGGGCTGCTCGCCAAGCGCCACGCGAAGGGCCAGCGTCCGGTGGGCGGACAAGTCGCGAATGAGGCTGTCGGAAATGGGCTTGCCCGGTTCCTCGTCCTCATCCTCGAAACCCTGAACGTCCTCGTCGCCGTCCTCGGCCTGCTCGTCCTCCACGGCCTCCGGATCGATGGCGTCGGCCTCGTCCTCGGGCTGCGGATCGGCAAGCGCCTCGTCCTCGGGACGGACGAAACCCCGCTCCATCCTGACCGTGCCGTCATGGTGAAGCACCACGAACACCCCGCCATGCGCGATGATGTTGGGATCGTAGGCATGGAGCTTGGCCGAAATGGCGTCGATCTCATCGGACACCGCTTCCAGCTTCGCCGCCACGTCCTCGGGCATTTCGTCATAGGACGAATAGCCTTCGGCAAGCTCGTCATGCTCGGTGGACAGGGCATCAAGCCGGGCCTCGTCCTCGTCGGACAGTTTGACCGGCTCCGGGTAGTAGCGCCGCATCCCATGTGCGTGGGGATAGTCGATATGGGCCTCAACCCACTTCCACCCCTCACCCTGCACCTCGCCCGCGACTTCGCGCAACTTTTCGACGGCAAGCATGTCGAGCAAGCCCGCGTCCTCGAAGAAGCCGCCCCGGTCCTCGGTGAACAGGTCACGGATGATGTTGCCGCCCGCCTCGATATAAGCGTCGGCTCCGACGAACACCGCGCGGCGATCATCGGCAGGCACATTGCCAGCGGTCATGTCGCGCCGGATGATCCACGGCTCGCGATTGTGATGCAGGTTCTCGAACACCTGCTCCTGCCGGGCATGATCTTCGGTGATGGCGAAGGCCATCAACTGGTCCAAGGTCAGCCCATCCTCGCGATAGACCTCCAACAGCTTCGGACTGACAGCGCCAAGGCGAAGCCGCTGCTTCACCACGCCAGCCGACACGCCGAACCGCGCGCCGATTTCCTCCGCGCCCCATCCCTTCGTCTCGGACAGTTCGTGGAACCGCTCGAATTGGTCTGCGGGGTGCATCGGGGTCCTGGTGACGTTCTCGTCCAGACTGATTTCGGACGGATCGTTCTGGGTGTCGAGATAGCAACGGATCGGCTGCGACTTCTTGATCTGCCTGCGCTTGGCGCGCAACAGCATCGCCAGCCTGCGGCCTTCGCCAGCGGTAACGAAATAGGCGCCGGTCGGCGTCCCGTCCGCCTTCACTTCGGGTTCTACCACAAGGTTCTGGATAAGCCCCTTGTGCTGGATGGAAGCGGCCAGCGCCTCGATGGCGATCTCGCCATGCGGCACCTTGCGGGCATTGCGGGGAGACTTCTTGAGCTTGTTGAGGGGCACGAAAATCTCGACGCCCGACACAGGTTCAACAGCGGTCGTTGGGGTAACAGCGTTCATCACACTTCTCCTTCAAACCGCACTCACCCCGGAATGGGGTGGGCGGCGAAGGAGCGACCGGCAGGCCCGCCGGCAGAGCCGGGGCGCACCCGGAGGGCTGGAACGTAAGAAGAGGTAAGCGCGGGCGAGCCCGCGCGTTGCGCCCCGGCGCGGCGGGCCTAGAGGGAAGCGGCGCCCACACCATTCGAGGGGAGAGTCACAAATAAATGCGATCGGGCCGGCGAACGCCCTGGCCCGATCTCCGCAGCTTCAAGAAGACACAAATCCGCCCAGGCGGATTTACGGATCGGCGCGCAGGCGCCGAGCGGGGTGTTGCGGGGTGTCCCCGCAGAAGGGGTAGCGGGAAACCTATGGGTTCCCGGTCAGGGGAAGGCTTTCCCCACTATCATCGCCGACCGATTTGAGTGGTCGGGCGAAAGGACAGACGCTGTTGTCTCCAACTTTATAGGCATTGTCTCCAGCCGGTGTCGGCCATTGTCTCCAGTCCTTCGCTTGCCTGACGGGGAGAAACAACCCTCCCGGTAGCTATGGTGGACTGTCATCATTTTCGCCAGCTAACGCCAGAAGCGGCCCATTCTTGGCGATTTTCTGGAGACATTATGGAGACAACGACTATGCAGAGAGGCATTGTCTCCAACGAAAAAGCGGCCCGAAGGCCACTAAGCCACTGTTTTCTTTAGTGAAATCTGGAGCGGGCGAAGGGATTCGAACCCTCGACCCCA
>JBEBSP010000200.1:0-5037 GCA_040394255.1 Agaricicola taiwanensis
GTCAACAAGATGTGCGGCTCGGGCATGAAGACCGTGATGATGGCCTTCGACGCCCTGCACGCCCGGCCCGACGGTGTGATCGTGGCCGGCGGCATGGAGTCCATGACCAACGCGCCCTACCTCTTGCCCAGGGCGCGCGGCGGGTTGCGGCTGGGGCATGGCGAGGTTGTGGACCATATGTTCCTCGACGGGCTGGAGGACGCCTACGACCGTGGCCGGCTGATGGGAACCTTCGCCGAGGACACGGCGCAACACTATGGGTTCACGCGTGAGGCGCAGGACGCCTACGCCTTGGAAAGCCTGACGCGGGCGCGGCGGGCGCAAGGTGACGGTTCGTTCGCCGCCGAGATCGGCCCGGTGACGGTTGCGGGGCGCAAGGGAGAGGTTACGGTCGACCGGGACGAGCAGCCGCCGAAGGCCGACCCCGCGAGGATACCGCAGCTGAAGCCCGCCTTCCGGCCGGGCGGGACAGTGACCGCCGCCAATGCGTCCTCGATTTCCGACGGTGCGGCGGCGCTGGTGCTGATGCGCGCTTCGCGGGCGGAGCGTCTCGGCATGAGGCCGCTGGCGCGCATCGCCGGGACCGCCAGCCACGCGCAGGAACCCGCCTGGTTCACCACCGCGCCCATCAAGGCCATAGAGGTGCTTCTCGACTCGATAAATTGGATGAAAAATGATGTCGATCTGTTTGAAATAAATGAAGCTTTCGCGGTTGTGGTCATGGCGGCCATGCGCGACCTCGACCTGCCGCACGAGAAGGTCAACGTGAACGGCGGGGCCTGCGCCCTCGGTCATCCCATCGGGGCCTCGGGCGCGCGGATACTGGTGACCCTGCTGGCGGCCCTCGAACGGCGCGGGCTCAGGCGCGGCGTCGCCGCGATCTGTATCGGCGGCGGCGAGGCGACGGCGGTCGCGGTCGAGCGCCTGTCGTGACGGCTCACCAGCGTCCGGCCATGAATTCCGTCATCGCGGGCAGCGCCTCACGGCTCCATCAGCGCGGCGCGCGAATCGGAGGCGAACTGGCGGCGGAACAGCACGGTCAGGACCCCCAATGTCGCGGCGATCATCACCCAGGGGCCTGCGAACCAGCCGAGATAGGCGAGCGAGAAGAAGAAGGCTCGTAGCCCACGGTTGAAATGCCGCCCGGCGGAGGTGTTCATGCGCCCGGCGCGCTCCGCGGCGCGTGCGGTTTCCGGATCGTCCGCGCTGGCCGGCAGCGGGGTCGCGCCCACCAGAATGGCGGAATAGTTGAACAGCCGGAACGACCAGGCGAACTTGAAGAAGCCGTATATGAAGATCGCCGTCAGCCCGAGCAGCTTGGCCTCGAAGGCGGTGCGCGTCGTCGGGGGCGCATAGGGAACGGTGGCGAAGACCTCCAGCGCCACCTCGGTCGCGCCCAGGGCCGCCAGCGATCCGCCGATGGCCAGCAGCGAGGTGGAGGCGAAGAAGGCCGCGCCGTTCTGGAGGCTCGACATGATGGTGGTGTCGACGATGCGGTTCTCGCGCCCGATCATGCGCCGCATCCATGCGGCGCGATGCCCGTCCATGGTCTTGTTGAGCGTGCGCGCCGCCAGCGGCGACAGTTCGATCACCACGTAATAGAGCGTCCAGGCGCCGATGAAGATGCCGAGCGCCAAGAGATCGAGGGTGGAGAAATCCTGCATGGGAGGCCTTCCGGTGTCGCCCGCCCAGGAACCGGGGCAGGCGGGGCTTGTGGCGTGGTTAGCGAACTGTTAATCGATCCCGCGCTGGCTGGGAACGGGAACACGTCACATCGTGCTTCGCCGACTGTAAGGCTTGAGGATTTAATGCAGCATCACTCGTCCGCTTCATGCTGGCGTGTCGCACGGCGCACGCTGGCCCTCTTCGCGCTCGTCGCCATTGTTGTCTATCTGGCGGGTGGACTCGAGTCCTCCGTCGTCGCGGTGCGTTAAGTTCGCATACTTCTGCGATCTCAGCGTATTGCTTGATTTTCTTAATCTAGTTCCTGCGCTTACCAAAGCCCCAGATCGCGCAACTCGCGCACCATGGCCTGCGGCAGGTTCTCCGCGCCGGACAGGTCATCCAGATCGCGGGGGGCATCCTCGGCCGCGAGATAGCGCCAGCCCTGGAAGGGGCGGCGCGGCTGCGGCGCAACGCGCACCAGCCTCGGCTCCAGCACGATGGCGCAGCGCGATATGCCGTCCGCATCCTTCACCGCGCGCAGTTCGAGGATCGCCTGGCGCACCAGTATGACGCCCTTGATGATCCAGTAGAGCGATCCGCCGTCGAGGATTTCGGCGTCGCGCTTCGGCGTCATGCGGGTGACGTGGGTCTGTTCCACGGCCAGTCCCTGGCGTGCCTTCTCGGCCAGCCGCTGCTGTATCCAGGCATCGAGATCGTCGATGGACTCCGCGCCGACGCAGAGCTTCTGCAGGTGAAGTGGCATGGGGAAGATGTGCCTCCTCGCGCCCGCCGCCGCAAGCCATCATGGATCGTGATGGCTGCTTCGCCATCATGAATTTGAAGGCGGCGTGGCCGCCGTGCCACCCTCGCGGCATCCGATTCTCCCCGTGGATGCCGCCATGCGCCTGTCCGTCGTGACCTCCGCCTTCGTCGCCGCCATGGTCGGCTTCGGCTCCACCCTGGCGCTGATCGTCGCCGCCGCGCAGGCGGTGGCGGCGGATACGGCGCAGACCGGCTCATGGGTCACGGCGCTGTGCCTCTCCATGGCCGTCACCACGGGCTATCTCTCCGTCCGCCACAGGATGCCGATCATCACCGCCTGGTCGACGCCCGGCGCGGCGCTGATCGCCGGCTCGGCGGGAATCTACAGCCTGCCGGAGGCCGTCGGGGCCTTTCTGCTGACGGGCGGGCTGATCCTGCTCACGGCCGCCTTCCGTCCGCTCGGAAGCCTGATCGCGCGCATCCCCACGGCCATCGCGGCGGCGATGCTGGCAGGCGTCTTGTTCGGTTTCGTGGCGAAGGTGTTCGAGGTGCTGCCGCACACGCCCCTGCTGGTCGCGCCGCTGGTGGTCGCGTTTTTCCTCGTGCGCATCGTGAATCCGGCGGTGGCCGTGCTGACGGTGCTGCTCGCCGGGATCGCGCTTGCGGTGGCGCTGGGGCTGACCCAGCCAATGCCGGCGGTGACCCTGTCCCGGCTCGTGGCCGTCGTGCCCGAGGCCGACGCGGGCGCTCTCATCGGCCTCGGACTGCCGCTCTATCTCGTCACCATGGCCTCGCAGAACCTGCCCGGCTTCGCCGTGCTAAGGGCCGCCGGCTACGAGCCTCCGGCCCGCTCCATCCTCGGTGTGACCGGTCTCGCCTCGGTGCTGACGGCCCCGTTCGGGGCGCACACCAGCAATCTTGCCGCGATCACAGCCGCGCTCTGCACCGGCCCGGATGTCCATCCCGATCCAGCCAGGCGATGGCTGACAGGGCCGTTCTACGCCCTGAGCTATCTGGTGTTCGCGGCTTTCGGCACCTCGCTGGTCGGGCTGTTCGCGGCCATGCCGCCCGCCCTGATCGTGACCGTGGCCGGGCTCGCGCTGATCGCGCCGCTCACTGGCGCGCTCGGGGGCGCCATGTCCGGCGAGGGCGACCGTATCCCGGCGGTGGTGACCTTCGTGGTGACGGCGTCCGGCCTGTCGCTGTTCGGGATCGGTTCGGCCTTCTGGGGACTGGCCGGCGGGCTGGCGGTGGCGGGGCTGGGGCGTCTGACGCGGTAGCTTCAACCCGCGTCCGGGTCGCCGATGGTCAACAGCCGCGTGCCTTCGGTGACCTGATCGCCCGCCAGCACCTTGATGTCGCGGATCACGCCCGCGCGAGGGGCCGTCAGGGCGTGTTCCATCTTCATGGCCTCGATCAGGACGACGCGCTGGCCGCGCTCCACATGCTCGCCGAAACCCACCAGCACGGCGCCGACGCGGCCGTTGAGCGGGGCCTTCACGGCGGCCTCGCCGTCGGCGGCGATGTCGAGATCGGCGTCGAAGGGATCGGCCAGGCCGACGGAGGTCTGGCGGCCGTCCCGGACGGCGAGAACCGCGTCGCCCGCGTCCACGAGCACGACGTTGTCCGCCACGGCCGCGCCGGGCGGCAGCTCGACCGCCACGCCGTCGGCGACCACGGTATGGCCGCGCGACGGGCGCGGCCCGAGGCGGAAGCCGTCGGCGATGCTCCAGGGCGAGAAGGGTTCATTGGAGCGCGCGGCGGCGGTCTGCGCCAGGCGGCGGTCCCGGCGTTCCAACAGGCGCTTCGCGGCAGCCGCTATGGCATCGAGCCGGGGCGGCTGCGGGACCGCGCCGAGGGCTGCGAGGTTGCGGTCGATGAAGCCCGTGTCGAAGGCTTCGGCGCGGAAATCGGGGTGCCGGGCGAGGGCGGCGAGGAAGGCGAGGTTGCTGCGGGGACCGGCGACCAGGGTGGCGTCGAGCGCCCGGCCCAGCCGGTCGAGCGCCTCGTCGCGCGTCGCGCCATGGGCGATGACCTTGGCGATCATGGGATCGTAGAAGGGCGTGACCTCGTCACCTTGCTCCACGCCGGTGTCGATGCGGATGCCGTCGCCTTCCGGGAATTCCAGCGCGTGGAGGGTGCCGGTGGACGGCAGGAAGCCGGTTTCCGGGTCCTCGGCATAGAGCCGCGCCTCCACCGCATGGCCATGGATGGCGAGGTCGTCCTGGGTGAAGGGCAGCGGCTCGCCCGCCGCGACGCGCAGTTGCAGCTCGACGAGGTCGAGGCCGGTGATCGCCTCGGTGACCGGATGCTCGACCTGGAGCCGCGTGTTCATCTCCATGAAGAAGAAACCGTCGGGCCGCAGGCCCTTCGCGCCGTCGGCGATGAACTCCACCGTGCCCGCTCCGGTGTAGCCGACCGCCTGCGCCGCTGCGACCGCCGCCGCGCCCATGGCGGCGCGCGCTTCGGGCGTCATGCCGGGGGCGGGGGCTTCCTCGATGACCTTCTGGTGCCGGCGCTGGAGCGAGCAGTCGCGTTCGAACAGATGAACCGCGTTGCCATGGGCGTCGGCGAAGATCTGGACCTCGACGTGGCGTGGATTCTGGATGA
>JBEBSP010000201.1:0-4998 GCA_040394255.1 Agaricicola taiwanensis
CGGCGGAGGCCTCGACGACATGGATGGGGCCACGGCCCGGCGCGAGGCGGACCTGCGTCGCGGCGAAGGCGCGCGCCTCGCCCAGTTCCAGCCCGTCGGCGTACCAGACAAGTTCGGCATCGGGCCGGGCCGCGAGGATGCGTTCCAGCGAGGCGGCGTGTTGGGCGCGGGCGGGGATGTGAGGCTTGGGCTCCAACACGCGCAGGCGGTCGACAGCCGCCGCGCCGGTGCTCAGCGCGATGTCGCCGGGGGCCTGCGCCAGCGGCACCAGCGCCACCGG
This sequence comes from Agaricicola taiwanensis, assembly GCA_040394255.1. GTDB lineage: Bacteria > Pseudomonadota > Alphaproteobacteria > Rhizobiales > Methylopilaceae > Agaricicola > Agaricicola taiwanensis_A. The sequence goes on from JBEBSP010000201.1 coordinate 281, forward strand.
GCGGCCCGCGGTGTCGGCGGCGGAGGCGCGCTGTTCGATCGCGGCGCGGCGCGCGGCCCAGTCGGGCGCGGCGGGCCAGCCGTCGTCGACCATGAGGATCAGCGGTCCGGAGGAGGCAGCGCCGGAGGCGACGGGGCGCCAGACGGGGCCGGCCAGGGCGAAGATCACCAGCGCCGCCAGCAGCAGCCGCAGGGCGATCAGCCACCATGGGGTCTTCGCGGGTGTCTCGCGCGGGCGGATGGCGTCGATCAGCAGCCGCAGCGGCGGGAAGGGCACGTGTTTGGGCTGGGGCGGCACGACGCGCAGCAACCACCACAGCGCGGGCAGGGTCGCCAGCGCCACCAAGAGCCAGGGATTGGCGAAGGCGAGGGGGAGGCCGCCCATCATGACGCCAGGCCCGCTTCGAGCGCGCCGATGCGGGCGTGAAGCGCCAGCAACGGCTCGGAGGCCGGGCGGTCGGTGCGGTGGATGGCGAAGGTCCAGCCCAGTGTCCTGGCGCAGGCGGCCACGGCGGCGCGGTGGGCGGCGAGGCGTGCCGCATAGGCGGCGCGGTAGTCCTGCGCCCGGCCCGCCACGAAGCGCAGCCCGCTTTCGGGGTCGCGGAACTCGGTGCGGCCGGAGAAGGGAAAGACCTCCTCGATGGGGTCGGCGATCATGACGATGTGCCCGCGCGCGGAGCGGGCCGCGAGGGCGCGCAGATGCTCGGCGGTCTCCTCGATTGGGCCGAGGAAATCGCCCATGAGCACGATCTCCGAGCGCGCGCCGAGATGGGCGGCGGGCGCGGGGCGGCTGTCCTCGGGCTGGATGCGCAGCGTTTCGGCGAAGGTGGAGATGACGCGCGGGCTGACCATGGGCCGGGTGAGGCCCAGAAGGCCGACGCGCTCGCCGCCGTCCACCAGGATGTCGGCGAGGGCGAGCCCCAGCACCACCGCGCGTTCCACCTTGGCATCCTCGGCCAGGCTGGAGCCGAACCACATGGAGCGCGACCGGTCGATCCAGAGCCAGACCGTGTGGGAGACCTCCCATTCGCGCTCGCGCACGTAGAGATGCTGGTCGCGGGCCGAGCGCCGCCAGTCGATGCGGCGGGCCGGTTCTCCCGATGTGAAGCGGCGGTATTGCCAGAAGTTCTCGCCGGGGCCGGCGCGGCGGCGGCCGTGCAGGCCGTGGATCACGGTGGCGGCGGTGCGGCGCGCGGCGACCATCAGGCGCGGCATGGCGTCGGCCAGTTTCTGCCCGTCGATCTCCCGCGCGTGGCCGAGGGCCTCGCGGTCGGGTTCGATGATGCGGGCGGTGGCCATGGATGCTCCCTCAGCCGAGCCGCTCGACCAGCTTCCCGATCACGCTCCCGACCGTCTCGCCGTCGGCGCGGGCCGCGAAGGTCAGGGCCATGCGGTGCTTCAGGATCGGATCGGCCAGCGCGGCGACATCGTCGATGGAGGGCGCGAAGCGGCCCTGCAGCAGTGCGCGGCCCCGCACGGCCAGCATCAGCGCCTGGCTGGCGCGGGGGCCGGGGCCCCAGCCGATCAGGCCGGCAAGCTCTTTCGGGGCCTCTTCGGGGCGCGCGGAGCGGACGAGGTCGAGGATCGCCTCCACCACGCTCTCGCCCACCGGCACGCGGCGCACCAGCCGCTGGGCGGCCTGGAGCCCCTCCGCCGTCATGGCGGGCGCGGGCTTCACCTCCTCCGCGCCGGTGGTCTCCAGCACGATCCGGCGCTCGGCCTCGCGGTCGGGATAATCCACGTCGATCTGCATCAGGAAGCGGTCGAGCTGGGCCTCGGGCAGGGGATAGGTGCCCTCCTGCTCCAGCGGGTTCTGGGTCGCCAGCACGTGGAAGGGGCGTGGCAGGTCGTGGCGCACGCCGGCCACCGTGACGTGGTTCTCCTGCATGGCCTGGAGCAGGGCGGACTGGGTGCGCGGGCTGGCGCGGTTGATCTCGTCGGCCATCAGGAGCTGGGCGAAGACCGGGCCGCGCACGAAGCGGAAGCTGCGGCGGCCGTCGGCCTGTTCCTCCAGCACCTCGGAGCCGAGGATGTCGGAGGGCATCAGGTCGGGCGTGAACTGGACACGGCGGGCGTCCAGCCCCAGAACGGTGCCCATGGTCTCCACGAGCTTCGTCTTCGCCAGACCCGGAACCCCGACCAGGAGGGCATGGCCGCCGCACAGCACGGTGAGCAGGGCATGGTCGACCACGTCCGCCTGTCCGAAGATGACGGCATGGATGGCGGTGCGCGCCGCGTCGATCTCGCCGATGGCGGTTTCGGCCGCGCGGGCGATCATGCTGTCGAGGGATTCAGGCGTGTCCGTCGCGTTCCGCGTCATCGGCCGGCTTTCTGTCGTGTCGCAATCGGCGACTCGTGGATGGTCGAGGTCAGGCGGCAAGGCTACCTTGTCCTTGGTCACCCTGCCAAAGGGAAAGCGGCGAGACCGTGGCCGATGCGGTCAAGGAGGCGTGATATGGTTGACGTGAGCGGGACGGGATCGCTGGACGATCTGATCGCCGCCGCCAGGAGCGGCGGCGGACGGCCGCCGATTCACAAGTGGAATCCGGCCTTCTGCGGCGCCATCGACATGCGCATCGCGGCGGATGGCACGTGGTTCTACCAGAAGACGCCGATCGGCCGTCCGGCGCTGGTGAAGCTGTTCGCCTCGGTGTTGAAATACGAAAGCGACGAGCGGCGGCATGTGCTTGTCACGCCTGTGGAAAAGGTCGAGATCACGGTCGACGACGCGCCCTTCACGGCGGTGGAGATGCGGCGCGAGACGGGCCCCGAGCCGCGCATCGCCTTCCGCACCAACGTGGACGACTGGGTGGTGGTGGATGCCGGGCATCCCCTGACGTTCGAGCGCGATCCCACCGGCGGCGTGAAGCCCTATGTGCTGGTGCGCGACCACTTGAGGGCGCTGGTCGTCCGCACGCTGATGTACGATCTGGTCGGGATCGGCGAGGTGCGGAATGTCGAGGGCGTGGAATCGCTTGGTGTGGTTTCCGGCGGTGCTTTCTTCGTCATCGCGCCGGCCTCAGAGATGGATTCCGGTGCGTGACCCAAGCCGTTGCGGATGATTCATTTTCGGTTGAAACCTTTGTCCGGCGGGCGCGCGAAAGGCTGCTGCGCCATCCGCCGGCCATACCGGAAGGCGATGTCCTGCCCGACCTCGGCGATCATGTGCTGTCGCCGGACATCGTGGAGTTCCTGCGCGCCCAGCCTGTCCGCGCCGCCGCCGTGCTGGTGCCGGTGATCGCCCGGCCCGAAGGCGCGACCGTCCTTCTGACCAGGCGCACGGCCCATCTGCCGACCCACGCCGGGCAGATCGCCTTTCCCGGCGGCAAGATGGAGGAGGCCGACGACAGCCCGCTCGCCACCGCCCTGCGCGAGACGGAGGAGGAGGTCGGCCTCGGCCGCCGCCATGTGACGCCGCTGGGCTATCTCGATCTCTATGTGTCCGGCACCGGCTTCCGCATCGTGCCGGTGGTGGGCCTCGTCGCCCCGGCCATGACGCTGGCGATCAATCCCGGCGAGGTCGACGAGGCCTTCGAGGTGCCGCTGTCCTTCCTGATGACCGCCGCCAACCACCAGACCCATACCCGGCAGTGGCGCGGCATCGAACGGCGCTATCTGGCGGTGCCCTTCGGCGAGCGCTACATCTGGGGAATCACCGCGGGCATCATCCGCAACATGCACGATCGGCTTTATCCGGAATGATCCGAGTCATCCTGACTGAACTGACCCTCTTCCTCGCGCCTTTCGCGCTCTACGGGATTTATCTCGCGGTACGGGGGAGACGGCCGCAATGGAGCATGGACCGGCGGGCCGCCGGACGCGTGTTCGGCCTCGCCATGGCGGGGGCGGTGCTGGCGGTCGGCTTCCTGCTGCTGTTCGGCGAGCAGCGCAGCGCGCCTCCGGGGTCGCGCTACATCCCGCCGCACATGGAAGACGGCGTCTATGTGCCGGGCCGCTTCGTGCCGCGCGAGACGCTATGAGCCGCCTCGACGCCATCCTGCGCGATCCCGGCGCCGCCCGTGTTCTGGGCGTGCTCGACGGGGCGGGCGAGGAGGCGCGCGTGGTCGGCGGCGCGGTGCGTAACGCGCTGATCGGCGAGCCGCCGGGCGACATCGACATCGCCACCACCGCCGTGCCGGAGGAGGTGATCCGGCGGGCCAAGGCGGCGGGGCTGAAGACCGTGCCCACGGGCATTGAACACGGCACGGTCACCGTGCTGGCGAACAGGCGGCCGTTCGAGGTGACGACGTTGCGGCGTGATGTCGAGACCGACGGGCGGCGCGCCAGGGTGGCCTTCTCGCGCGACTGGGCCGAGGACGCCGCGCGGCGGGATTTCACCTTCAACGCGCTGTCCTTGTCGCGCGACGGCGTGGTGCATGACACCACCGGCGGGCGCGACGATCTCGCGGCCGGGCGGGTGCGATTCATCGGCGATGCCCGGACGCGCATCCGCGAGGACTACCTGCGCATCCTGCGCTTCTTCCGCTTCCATGCCGCCTATGGCCGCTCGGAGCCCGATGCGGCGGGACTTGACGCGGTCATCGGTGAACGCGCGGGGCTCGCCCGCCTGTCGCGCGAGCGGGTCCGGGCCGAGTTCCTGAAGCTGCTCGCGGCCCCCGGTGCGGTCGCCACGACGGCGGTGATGGCCGGGGCGGGGATCATCGGCGCGCTGGCGCTGGGCGTGCCGCATGTGGCGCGGCTCGGACGGATGGCGGAGGT
>JBEBSP010000202.1:0-4971 GCA_040394255.1 Agaricicola taiwanensis
GCGGTCAGTTGGGGATCATCCGGCTGAAAACCCGCCGCAAGGCGGGCGGCAGGGCATAATAGGCCGCCTTCACCCCCGGCCGCATCCGCGACGCCGCCAGAAACGCCTTGCCGATCAATGTGTTGGCATATCCCAGGCTGTGGACATCGGCCTGGCTGGTGGTCCATTCCAGTTTGTAGCCATCGTCCGGCGCAAGAAGGTCATAGGCCGAGAAGCCCTGTTCCTGGCACCAGTCGATGGTACCCCGCATCTGTGTCCGTCCGGGGGAAAAACTGCTCAGTTTCGGGCAATAGGCTCCGAGGTAGGCGATGTAGTGCCCGCGATGGTGAAATCCGAGTTCCGCGGCGGCCAGTGTCCCGTCGACCATCAAGGTCGACACCGCGCCTCCCTCCTGACCGCAAAGATCGACCAGAACCTGTCGCGCGCTCTCATCTTCAAGGATCGAGCCGGTCAATCCCCGCTCGCTGAGCCAGAGGCGCTTCATCGCGATGGCGGCCTCGGCCCAGGGCCGCGCGGCCGCACCCGTGTGTACCCGGAACTCAAGAGCACCCTGCCCTGACAGGCGGCGCTCGGCCACCCGGTTGCGCTTGCCGACGCTGGCGCCGATCATCCGGTCGAACGAGCCCGCCTGCCTGACGAGGGACAGATCGAGATAGCGGGACGTCTCCACCGGTCCCACCGGGACACAGGCGGTGCGCAGGAAAGGAGCAAGCGCGGCGGTATCCCGCACATTGCGAAGCAGAACAACGTCCACCGGCAGGGCACGAACAGCGGCCCAGCACGCCGCGATGTCGTTCTTGCGGGAAGGATCGGCAGCAACCCCATCGCCATACTGGATCAACGGCTCACCCAGCCACCGGGCCATCCGCACGCCAAGGCGGCGCTCAATGGCCAACGGCATAATCACAGAGGGTTGCTCCACTGGCCCGGCGACAACAACGGCGATCTGGCCACCACGCGCAAGAATGGCCTCCGCTGTGGCCTGCACCCATTGAAACGTCTGGAAGGGTGTCGGAACCATTGCGGCTTTGTCCAGCGCCCTCCAGCCCTCCGACAGCCGTTCAAGACCCTTGAGATCGGTGACGACCAGAAGCTCGTCAGACCGTGGCTTGACGCGCGCCGCGACAAGCGGAGAGCTCACGACCGATGCGTTTTGAACAAACGAATCCAGCGTCATCCATTCCAGAAGGCTGGTGACGGCCGCAATCAACACACTTCTTTCCTCCTGATACGGGTGGCAGGTTGAACCATCAAAGTTGCTTCGTGCTTAACCGGGTCGGACAATCGCCTTAACCTTTGCCCGGCGACACGCACCGCCTCGGCACTCTGTCTCTCTGGCGTTAAAATAAGCGAAAAATGACGGGTCCCTGCCAGTGATCCGGCGCGATCTTTGGCACATGCAAATTCGCAATTCACAGCATCAACCGCCGAAACCGTTGAAATTAATGATTAAAAAGACGTTAACGAAACTTTTGATTTCCAGGTCTCATGTGTTTTCTTTCGCAATGCGGGCGTTTAGGATCGCTCCGCGGCGAGTTATGCCCCAATGCTGATCTGCGTGAGGCGGAACGGGATGGGGTAACGGTGGGAGGGGCTCAAGATGAAGACCTTCGCACGTCCTGGGAATTTGGGACCGGCGCGTGTTCGACGGCCGGTGGCAGCGCTCCAGTAGGAGTGTTCGGCCGATGTGTTTTGAGTACGGGCGCGAGGCAATCGAGATGGCGAATACTCCCAAGAAGCTGAAAGATCCGGCAGAGGCAGCCCTGTCTGCCATCGAGGAAGCTCTGAACCTCGTCGGTGAGCATGAAGCGGAGACCCGGCAGTCCCGCCCTGCGGCGGATGACGAGTTTTTCGCCGAGCCATCCCAGCCGGCGGTTTTTGTCCGGCCGACGCAGCCGCAACAGCAGCGCCCCCAGCCACGCCCTCGCCCCGAGGCCGGTCCGCAGCCCACGGCCAGCCCTGCCAATGACGATGCCCGCTCCTTCGCCCACATCGTCTATGCGCTGCAGAAGCGTCCGTCGCGCACGCCCTACGTCCTTGCCACCATCGCCTCGATTGGCTGGGTTGCCCTCGGCGCGCTCTATGCCAGCATCACAAACCTGATCCCTTCTTCCGCTGATACGCTGCGTGATCCCGCCGTTCTCGCACCGCTGCTGGCGACCATCATCGGCATCGTCGCGCCGGTGTTCATTTTCTATACCCTTGCAGCCCTGTCGCGCCGGTCCGATGAGATGCGCCTCGTCTCGCGCTCCATGACGGAAGTGGCCTTGCGTCTGGCGGAACCGGAGTCCGCCGCGCGTGATGGCGTGCTGTCGATCGGGCAGGCCGTGCGGCGCGAGGTTTCGGCCATAGACGACGGCATAGAGCGCGCCCTCGGCCGCGCCACCGAACTTGAGGCGACCGTTCGAGGCGAGATCACCGCGCTTGAGCGTTCCTTCCAGGACAATGAAGTGCGTGTGCGCAACATCGTCGAGGAACTGCGCAGCCAGCGCGAAGGCCTTGTGGCCAACGCCGACCAGCTCCGCCACACACTGACGACAACCCACAACGATCTGGCGCGCGAACTCGCCCTCGCCACCGAACATCTGACGGCGAGCATCACTGAGGCCGGCACGCGCGCCACCCAGACCCTGGGTGAAAAGAGCATCCAGATCACGCAGGCCGTCGGTTCCGCCGGTGAAAGCCTGATCCAGTCCGTGACGGCGCAGGGCCACGAGATCATCGACCGGCTGTCCAGCACCGGCAACGAGGTCAACGATACGCTCACGCGCGTCAGCACCGATGTGACCGCGACGCTCGAGCAGAAGGCCACCATCTTCCACGAGACCTTCGTGAATTCGAGCCGTGATCTCACCCAGGCCTTCGAGGAACGCGCGAGCAACATCACCGAGACCCTCACGATCACCAGCTCGAACCTGATGCAGTCGTTCGAGGAACGCGCACAGACCATCACCGAAACACTGACGGACACGAGCACGCGTCTCACGGAGACCATGACGCTGCGTGCCCAGGCCGTCAGCAACGAACTGACCCGCGCGAGTGAAACGACCACCTATACCCTGTCGGAGCGGGCATCGGCCATCACCGACGCCCTGACACGCGCCTCGACCGACCTGACGGAAAGCCTCACCGGCCGCGCGCAGATCATCACGGACGCCCTGTCCGAGACGAGCGCGAACCTGACACAGGCTCTCGCGGACCGCGCTCTCGTCGTCGCGGACCAACTGTCACGGACGAGTTCCGACTTGACGGAATCCCTTGCCGAACGCGCCGGCGCGGTATCCGACGCCCTTGCCCGCACGAGCGGAGAGCTCACGGAAAGCCTGACGCTGCGCGCCCGCGAGGTGACGGACACCCTGGCCGACACCGGAACCCGCATCGCCGAGGCGATTGGGTCCCGCTCTATCGAAGCGAACCAGGCGCTCGAGCGCACCGGTGAAGATCTCGCCAACACCCTCGGCGACACCGCCACGCGCATCGCCCACATGATTTCCGACCGGACATCGGAAGTCACCGATGCCTTGAAGGCCACCGGCGACAACCTCGTCATCGATCTGTCCCTGCGCGGAGCCGAGGTCACGGCACGGCTCGACGAGACCGGCACGCGGATCGCCGACGTCATCACCACGCGCGGCGGAGAACTGGCGGATCGCCTAGCAGGCACCGGCGACCGTCTTTACGAGACCATTGCCATCCGGGGCGTCGAGATCGACCGCCGCATCGGTGAAACCGGCGAGCGCGTCGCGGAGCTGCTCGACACCCGCGGCATGGCCATCGCCGACCGCATTGACGTGTCCAGCCAGCGCATTCACGAGGCTGTCGTCGTTCGTGGCGGCGGAATCGAGGAAAGCATCGAATTCGCGGCCAACCGCGTGCTCGACACCATCACGTCGCGCACCAGCGACGTCCGTGGCGCTCTTGAAACGGCGAGCTTCGATATTGATCGCACTCTCAACGAGCGCAGCATGACCTTTGAAACCGTCTTCGCCAAGGCGCGGGACCGTCTCGGGGAAGCCATTGTGGAGCACGGCGGCGCCCTCGCCCGCGATCTGCGGTCCACGGCCACCGACATCCATGATGCGATTGTCGTACGCGGAACCGAACTTGAAGCCCGCATCGGCGAAAGCGGCACAAGGTTGTCGGAACTGATCCGTCATGAGGCAGAAAGCGCTGAACAGCGGCTCGCCGATTCCATTGAACGGATCGGTGAGACGATCGGTGTCCGCACGGGCGAAGTCGAGCACCGGCTGGTGGATGCCGCCGAGCGCACGAGCAAGCGTCTGGTGGAAGAGGTTCACTCTCTCGAAGGCCGCTTCGACACCGTCGCCGATCGCCTCTCCGAATCCATCGCGGCGGAGATGCAGAGGACGGAATCCTCCCTGTCCGAGACCGTCGAGGCAACCTCGCGCATTCTTGTCGAGCGCATCGGCGAGATGACCCGCGAGGTCAGCGCCAGCAGCGAGGATCTCATCCAGTCGATTTCGGAGCGCAGCTCCAAGGTCAACGACGCGATCATCGAAAGCACGATGCAGCTGGCGGAATCGATCACGTCCCGTGGCTCGTCGGTCAACGATCTGCTGGCCGCGAAGGTCGGCGAACTCGATCATCTGATCGGCAGCCGCGGAGCCGCGCTGGCACAGCGCATCAGCGAGGATACGGGCAGCTTCTCGACCGCGATCGAAGGCCACATCACCCGCGCCGAGGATGTACTCGGCACTCGTGGCGGAGCGATCGTCGAGGCCCTCGCATCCCGCACGGCAACGCTCAGTGAGACCGTGGCGGAACGCGCGCAGGCCATCGAACTGGTCCTGGCCGACCGCACGCGTGACATCGAAAACGCCTTGGCCAGCCGTCTGGAAGATTTCGAGCGGTCTCTCGCCGAGAAGATCGGTTCCGTCGGCGACAGCATGGACGGTCGCCTGGCCCGCGTGAACGACGGTCTCGATGCCCGCGCCCAGAATCTCAACGAGG
>JBEBSP010000203.1:0-4970 GCA_040394255.1 Agaricicola taiwanensis
TGCGTCGAGCTTAATGACCCCAGGTGCGGATGTCGACGAAGTGCCCGGCGATCGCCGCCGCCGCCGCCATGGCGGGCGAGACGAGGTGGGTGCGGCCCTTGAAGCCTTGCCGGCCCTCGAAGTTGCGGTTCGAGGTCGAGGCGCAGCGCTCCTCGGGGCGCAGCTTGTCCGGGTTCATGGCCAGGCACATGGAGCAGCCCGGCTCGCGCCAGTCGAAGCCCGCCGCCCTGAAGATCTTGTCCAGGCCCTCGGCCTCCGCCTGCATCTTCACCAGGCCCGAGCCCGGTACGATCATGGCGTTGACGTTGGCGTTGACGGTCTTGCCCGCGACCACCTTGGCGACCGCGCGCAGGTCCTCGATCCGGCCGTTGGTGCAGGAGCCGATGAACACCCGGTCGAGCGTGATGTCGGTGATCTTCGTCCCCGCCGTCAGGCCCATGTATTCCAGCGCGCGCGCCTTGGAGGTGCGCTTGTTCTCGTCGGCGATGTCATCCGGGTTCGGCACCACGCCGGCCACCGAGATGACGTCCTCGGGGCTGGTGCCCCAGGAGACGATCGGCGGCAGGTTGGCGGCGTCCAGCACCACGGTGCGGTCGTAATGGGCGCCCTCGTCGGTCGGAAGGCTTTCCCAGTAGCGCTTCGCCGCCTCGAAGGCCTCGCCCTTGGGAGCGCGCGGACGGCCCATGACATAGTCGAAGGTTTTCTGGTCGGGCGCGACCAGGCCGGCGCGTGCGCCGCCCTCGATGGTCATGTTGCAGACCGTCATGCGCCCTTCCATGGACAGCGAACGGATCGCCTCGCCGCCGAATTCGATCACCGAGCCGGTGCCGCCGGCGGTGCCGATCTCGCCGATGATGGCCAGGATGATGTCCTTGGCCGTCACGCCCTCGGGCAGCGCCCCATCGACGCGCACCAGCATGTTCTTGGCTTTCTTCTGGATCAGCGTCTGGGTGGCGAGCACATGCTCCACCTCCGAGGTGCCGATGCCGTGCGCCAGCGCACCGAAGGCGCCATGGGTCGAGGTGTGGCTGTCACCGCAGACGATGGTCATGCCCGGCAGGGTGAAGCCCTGCTCCGGCCCGACGATGTGCACGATGCCCTGACGGCCGTCGAACTCATTGAAATACTCGATGTTGAAGTCGCGCGCGTTCTCGGCCAGCGCCTCGATCTGGGCGGCGCTTTCCGGATCCTCGTTGGGCAGCGAGCGGTCGGTGGTCGGCACGTTGTGGTCGACCACGGCCAGCGTCTTCTCCGGATGACGGACCTTGCGCCCGGCCGTGCGCAGCCCCTCGAAGGCCTGCGGGCTGGTCACCTCATGGACCAGATGGCGGTCGATGTAGAGCAGGCAGGTGCCGTCCGGCTGCGTGTCGACGACGTGGTCGTCCCAGATCTTGTCGTAGAGTGTGCGTGCTGTGGTCATGATGTCGTGTCTCGAAATGAGGAAATACCGGCGAATTCCCGCATCCGCGCAAGGAGCGACGCGGATGCGGGGGCGATCCCTGACGGGATCAGCCGGTAAGGCTGGCGGCGCCGGAAGCGATCAGACGGCCGAAGAACCGGGCCGGCATGCGCATGTGATCGTCGAGCGAGGCGAAATCCAGCGTCGACCGGACGCGGGGCATCGTCTCCCCGGCGCGGCTGACCGCATTTCTCTGTTCGAAACTCACCTGTCTCATGGATAAATTCTAGCAGTTCCAAACTGGACCGACAAGGCATGCCCTCAATGATTGTCGGCAGTTCGCAAGAGGGAGCCGGGGTGCATGCGTCCCATCCTTCGAGACAGCCGCCACGCGGCTTCCTCAGGATCAGGGCTTGTAGCCTGGAAGGTTCTTTTCAGCCCTTCCGCATCCTCTGCCTCATCCCGAGGGCCTTGCGCAGCAAGGCATCTCAAAGGAAAGACTCGCTCGGGTGAAACGCAAAACGCGGCCACCCGGGCCGCGTTTTCCTGAGCATCCCGTGATGCGAAGCTTACTCGGCGGCAGCGACGGCCGCCTTCTTCTGACCGCGCGTCCGGTCGACCTTCTCGGCGATGCGGGCCGATTTGCCGCGGCGGTCGCGCAGGTAATAGAGCTTGGCCCGGCGCACCTTGCCGCGGCGCAGCACCTTGATCGAGTCGATCACCGGCGAATAGACCGGGAACACGCGCTCGACGCCTTCGCCGTAGGAAATCTTCCGCACGGTGAAGCTTTCCTGGATGCCGCCGCCGGAGCGGGAGATGCAGACACCCTCATAGGCCTGCACGCGGGTGCGCTCGCCTTCGCGCACCTTGACGTTGACCTGCAGCGTGTCGCCGGGAGCGAACTCCGGCACGGCGCGCAGTTCGGAAATCTTGGCAATCTGCTCGTTTTCGAGCTCAAGGATCAGGTTCATAACAGTCTCTCCGTCGCCGCGCTCCAACGTGGGGGGCGCCGATCATCCGAAAGGGATGGTGTGAAGTCGCGGCTCTTTACGTGATCTTGCCGGCTTTGTCGATGGTTCGTGTCGCTTCTGCGACATATTTCGCCCAGAGGTCGGGGCGGCGCGCGCGGGTTGCGTTCATTGCCATCAGCTTGCGCCAGCACGCGATCGCCTTGTGATCGCCCGATGTCAGCACTTCCGGCACGGCTTTTCCCTGCCATTCGGCGGGCCGGGTGTATTGCGGATGCTCCAGGAGGCCGCCCTCGAAGCTCTCGTCCTCGCCGGAGGCTTCCGTCCCCATCACGCCCGGCAACAGACGCACCACCGCGTCCAGCACCAGCAGCGCCGCCGTCTCGCCGCCCGACAGGACAACATCGCCGACGGAGGTCTCCTCCAGCCCGAGCGCCTCGATGGCGCGCTCGTCGATGCCCTCGAAGCGCCCGCACAGGATCACCGCGCCGGGACCGGCGGCGAGTTCGCGCACACGCTTTTGTGCAATGGGCCGCCCGCGCGGCGTCATGACGAGCCTTGGCCGCCCGTCATCCTCCGGCATGGCCGCCGCCAGCACATCGGGCTTCAGCACCATGCCGGGGCCGCCGCCGAACGGCGTGTCGTCGACCGCGCGGTGACGGCCGATGCCATGCTCGCGGATGTGGCGCGTCTCCAGCGACCACAGGCCCTTGGCCAGCCCCTCGCCCGCCAGCGACAGGCCGAGCGGGCCGGGAAACATCTCCGGATAGAGCGTCAGCACCGTGGCGCGGAAGCTCACGGCTCCTGCTCTCCGACGCCGAACGCGCCCTCCGTCACCACCACACGGCCACCCGCCACGTCGATGGTGGGCACGAATTCCTTGGTGAATGGAAGGTAAACGGTCTTGCCGCCCACGGCGGGCTGGACCTCCAGAAGATCGCCCGCGCCGAAGTTGGGCAGCGCAACGATTTCGCCGAACACCGCGCCGTCCGGCCCCTCGACCTTGAGGCCGACCAGATCGGCATGGAAAAAGGTGTCGTCGTCCTCCGGCTCGGGAAGCCGGTCGCGCGGCACGTAAAGCTTGATGTTGGTGAGCTGCCCGGCCTGCTCGCGGCTCTCGACACCCTCGAAGCGCACCACGGCCATGTCCTTCTGGACACGCAGGCTCTTGATCTTGAAGGCGCGGCCGTCCTCCGTGCCGAGTGGCCCGTAACGCTTCAGCGCCTCGGGTTCCTCGGTGAAGGGCCTGACCCGCACCTCGCCCCGCACGCCATGCGGCGCGCCGATCACACCGACCAGAACGAGGGATGAGGTCATGGGAGTCCGTCCTTGGCCGTCATGGCCGGGCTTGGCCCGGCCATGACAAGGAAATGCGGCAGGAGAGACGATGCCCCTGACGGGACATCGCATCAACATCACTCGGCCGAAGCGGCCTCTTCGGCAGGAGCGGCTTCCTCGGCGGGAGCAGCGGCTGCGGCGGCCTTCTCTTCTTCGGCGGCTTTCTGCGCGGCGAGGCGCTCCTGGGCCTTCTGGCCGGGCTCACCCTTCTTGGGGTTGTTGCGAGCGGGGCGCTTGGCGACGCCCTTTTCATCGAGGAAACGCAGCACGCGGTCGGTCGGGGTCGCGCCCTTGGCGATCCACTCCTTGGCCTTCTCGATGTCGAGCGTCAGGCGCTCGGCGTCCTTGGGCAGCAACGGGTTGAAGGTGCCGATCTTCTCGATGAAGCGGCCGTCGCGTGGCGAGCGCGAGTCGGCGATGACGATGCGGTAGAACGGACGCTTCTTGGCGCCGCCACGGGCAAGACGGATTTTCAGGGGCATGGCTTCTTTCCTTATGTCGGTCGAGTGTTGAGGTTATTTCTTGAAGGGCGATTTCCCGCTTGAGAGTCCGGGAAAGTTCGGCGGCAGGCCGGGCATCCCGCCCGCCCCGCCGGGGAAATTCGGCGGCAGGCCGCCACCGGGCAGCCCTCCGCCAAGCTGCTTGAGGGCATCCGGCGACATCGGCGGCATTCCGCCCATGGCGCCCTTGCCCATGCCGAGCGCGGCGCCGAGGCCGGCCAGAGGCCCGCGCTTGCCGCCCTTGCCCAGCATCTTCATCATGTCCGCCATCTGGCGGTGCATCTTGAGAAGCTTGTTGACCTCCTCGACCTTGGTACCGGAGCCCGCCGCGATGCGCTTCTTGCGGCTGGCCTTCAGCAGGTCGGGGTTGCGCCGCTCGGCGCGCGTCATGCTGTCGATCACGGCCTTCTGGCGCTTGAGCAGGCTGTCGTCGAGGTTGGCGTTCGCCATCTGCTTCTTGATCTGGCCCATGCCGGGCATCAGGCTCATCATCCCGCTCATGCCGCCCATGCGCGACATCTGGTCGAGCTGGCCGCGCAGGTCTTCCAGATCGAACTGGCCCTTGCGCAGGCGTTCGGCGGCCTTGGCGGCCTTTTCCTGATCGATCTCGGTGGCGGCGCGCTCCACCAGCGCGACCACGTCGCCCATGCCGAGAATCCGGCCCGCGAGGCGCTGCGGCGAGAAATCCTCCAGCGCGTCGACCTTCTCGCCGGTGCCGAGCAGCTTGATCGGCTTGCCGGTGACGGCGCGCATGGACAGCGCCGC
>JBEBSP010000204.1:0-4934 GCA_040394255.1 Agaricicola taiwanensis
TGTTCCTCATCAGTGGCGGCTTGCGCCAGGATCATGGAGGAAGGCCGATAGGCCAGATCGCCAAGGCTGGTTGCGCTTGCCAATTGGATCGGCAGTAGAAACGGAAGCATCACTCCGACAACCGCCGTTTTATGTATCGTTTTCAACGCTTGATCTCCCTTAGGACGAATCCTGATAATCCTGCCCATCAATGCCGTTATATTGAGGTTATTTTTTGTTGGGTTGGTTCATCTTCGATTTATATTGATGAACGTTTGTTCATCCGTATTCATGGTGGCGTCATTGCTTCTGAGATGCGGCGTTGGCCGCGCGCATTCCCTTCATATGGCCGGTCAGATTTTTACCGAGGGGCGCGAAGTCCGCGTTTGAAAACGGCGGGGAGCCGTTCCCAACGAAGACACGAAACTCCCCGTCCATGGCGACCACGTCGCCTTGGCGCAGCGTGGCGTCCGAGAAAATGGGGACGGCCAAAGGCCTGGGGGGCTGCGCCGGGCACTGCGTGTTGGATTCCGTGGCGGCCCTGCCTTCCATTACAGGTCCTGATGCCATTGCGGCGGGGGCTGCTATCGGCGTCAATCGCTCGACGGCGAAATGGGTCCGGGCGTCCCCGCCGGCTGCCTGGCACATGGATCGGTACCGATGATGGTCACGGTCGGTCGGCCGGATGGCCATGACCAAGCGTTTGCCATCGCAAAGACGGGTGCAGACCAAGCGGTCGAATGACGAGACGACAGCGGGAGCGGAGGTTGCCGCCGGAGGTTTGGGCTTGGACCGTGGGGCGGAGAAATGCGGCTGCTGCAGACGCTTGGCTTCATTGATGAAGAATTCGATCGCGCTTTCCGCATGGGCGGTGTGTTCTGAAACGGTGAACATCAGGAAGCCGCCCAGCCCAAGGCCCATCGCTGCCATGGATGTGATGCGGGCCTTTCTTCCGGCCATCTTCGCAACTCCACATTGACCGACTGTCAGCAACAAACGATCAACGTGGCCGTAAGGTTCAGTCGCGCGGCGCGAGCGTGGCTGGATCCCTTAAATGAAACGCCCGGCCCTGAAGGGGTGGGGATCGGTCATGGGCGTTTCTCCGGTCATCATCTCGGCAATGAGACGTCCGGTGATGGGGCCGAGCGTGAAGCCCAGATGCTGATGGCCGAAGGCGAGCCAGATGTCCGGGTCATTGGGCGCCGGGCCGATGACCGGGATCGAATCCGGCAGGCAGGGGCGGTTGCCGACCCAGGGCTGGAGGTCGACCGGTCCTTCGATCGCCGGAAACAGATGCTCCAGGTAGGGCCGGGTGCGCCCGATCTGCGCGGGCGAGGCCGCGGCCCTGAGGCCGGCGAACTCCACGCCCGTCGTGAGGCGGAGGCCCTTGGTCATGGAGGCGAGGGCATAGCCGCCGTCGACGTCGACGATGGGCCGGTTGAGGGTGGCGTTGCCCGAGGGCTTGTAGTGCATGTGGTAGCCGCGCTTGATCGCCAGCGGCATCCGCATGCCGCGCGATGCGAGCACGTCGTTGGTCCAGGGGCCGAGCGCCAGCACCACGCGGTCCGATGCGATGGAGCCGCCGGCGGTTTCCACGCGGTGGAGGCCCTCGACCCTGGACAGTGTCAGGGCGTCGCCCATGGCCACCGTGCCGCCGCGCTCCTGGAACAGCCGGGCGTAGGCCGAGACCACCGCGCCCGGATCGGACACGCTGGCCGTTCCGGGCCACCAGACGGCATGCCGGAAGACCGGCGCCAGATGCGGCTCCAGCTCGCGGCCGCCTTCGGTGTCGCGCACCTCGTAAGGCACGCCCAACTCATCGGCGAGTTTCAGTTCCGAGGCCTCTTCGCGGAACGGCTCCTCGGTGCGGTAGACGCGCATCCAGCCGGTGCGGCGCAGGTACTGCTCCACGCCGGCGTCGCGGATGAAGGGTTCGTGCTCGTCGAGGGCGCGGCTGACCAGCGGGAACAGCGTGCGGGCGGTGTAATCCAGTTTGGCCGGCGTGGAATTGCGGAAGTAGGACCAGAGCCAGGGGGCGATATCGACCAGCGCGGCCAGGCTGTAGTTGGCCTGCGGAGCACGTTTCAGCCCGACCTTGATCAGGGTGGTCAGATCGCGCGGGAAGGCCACCGGGAACAGCGCCGAGGTCTCGATCACACCGGCGTTGCCGAAGGAGGTTTCCTCGCCGGGAGGACGGCGGTCGACCAGCGCGACGTCTATCCCGCGCGCCTGGAGGTGAAGGGCGATGGATATGCCGACGATCCCGCCGCCGAGCACCGTGACATCCTTGCGCATCCCGATACCTGCTTCTTCCATGTACGCCACTCTATCAGTGTCACCGACCGCCACGGCGGGCAACATCGCGGTGAGCAGGAATTTTTCACGCAGACCGCGTTCCGCCACGATTTGGTTACTGTTTCTTGTGCAGATTGCATGACAAGACGTATCAATGCGGGACGGACGATGGACGTCGATCTCATGGCTGGACTGGGTGTTGCGGATCAGGCGCTCGTGCGTGGCAGGGCGCCGCGCGTCGGGGTGTTCGATTCCGGCCTCGGCGGGCTGACCGTCCATGCCGAAGTGGCGCGCCAGATGCCCGGCGCGGACCTGGTCTACATCGCCGACGACGCCGGCTTTCCCTATGGTCCGCTCGGCGACGACGCCCTGATCGGACGCGTCACCGCCGTGCTGGGGCACATGATTGAACGTCATGGGCTCGACCTGGTGGTGATCGCCTGCAACACGGCTTCCACACTGGCCTTGCCCGTGCTGCGGGCGCGGCATGCCATTCCCTTCGTGGGCACCGTGCCCGCCATCAAGACGGCGGCTTCCGTGTCCGCGTCCCGTCGCATCGCCGTGCTGGCGACGCCGGGAACGGTGGCGCGCGACTACACCCGCGAGCTGATCGCCACCCATGCCGCCGATTGCCGCGTGACGCTGGTCGGATCGCCCGTGCTGGCCGGCTACGCCGAGGCGGAACTGCGCGGCGAGGCGCCGGAGGACGCGGCCATCGCCGAGGCCATCGCACCCTGCTTTGCCGCCGACGAGGGCGGGCGAGTCGACACCGTCGTTCTGGCCTGCACCCATTATCCGCTGCTGCTGCCCCGCTTTGAAGCGCTGGCGCCCTGGCCGGTGACGTGGATCGATTCCGCCGCCGCCATCGCGCGCCGCGCCGTCACGCTGGTCGGAGCGATCGAGGCCGGCCATGAGGTCCGGGCTCCGCGCGCGGTGTTCACCGCCGGGCGTCCGTGCCCGCCCGTTCTCGGCAAGGCCTTGATGGCGCGCGGTTTTGTTGAAACAGTGATCGATCCGTTGCCCATGATGCCGAGGACCTCCGCGTGCTGACCCGTATTTTCCCCACGCTCGTCGAAGTCGCCGGCCTGTTCGGGGATGTCCCGCACGAGGGGCATCTGGCGGGGCTGGAGCAGTTGTTCGGCGACGAGCAGGTGATGGCCATGTTCGGCGGCACACGGCCCCCGGGGGCGGCGAAAGCCTTCGTGCAGCGCCAGCGCGGGCACTGGCGCGACCGGGCCTTCGGCGTCTGGTTCTTCCGCGACCTCGAAACCGGGGAATTCGCCGGCTGGGGCGGCATCCGCCACGGCGACGCGGCGGGCGACGACCTGGTGGAGCTGCGTTATGCCTTCCGCCCGTCCTTCTGGGGGCGGGGCTGCGCCACGGAAATCTGCCGGCTGGCCATCCAGCTCGGCTTCGAGAACCTCGGCCTGCAGGAGATCGTGGCGATCTCGTCGGCGAGGAACAGCCGCGCCGAGGCGGTGATGGTGCGCAGCGGGCTGCGCTTCGATGGCCGCGTCGACCGGGCGGGCCAGCCCCATGTGCTTTACCGTATCGGCAACTCCGGCCGCGAGGCGCTCAGCGCCTGAAGGCGCTGCGCTTCTCCCCTGTCTTCTTCTTTTTCGGGCCTGCGAGCCGTGCAAAATCCCGCTGCACGCCTTCGTCGTGGATGGCGTCCATGAGCTGCAACTCAAGGCGGATGCGGTCCAGTGCCTTCTGCTGCCGCGCGGGCAATTCCGCCGCGCAGTCCTCCCTTTGACAGCTGCGTGCCCGGCGGCATCCAGCCCGGTTGCAGTT
This sequence comes from Agaricicola taiwanensis, assembly GCA_040394255.1. Lineage (GTDB taxonomy): Bacteria > Pseudomonadota > Alphaproteobacteria > Rhizobiales > Methylopilaceae > Agaricicola > Agaricicola taiwanensis_A. The sequence goes on from JBEBSP010000204.1 coordinate 4,069, forward strand.
GGGAACGGCGATGATCCGTGCGGCATCGCGCAGGCCCGGTTCGAACAGCTCGGCGTAGTCGCCCCGCCACATGGCCAGGGTGAAGTCGTCCCAGAGCGGCGGCGTGCTTTGTGGTGGAGTGCGATGGCGGCGTGGGGCGGGCATGGGCGTTCTCGCTGTTGCGGTGATGGCGGCAATGCAGGGCTGGTGACCTGCCCGGCGGATCGTCCGCCGGGGTGGGGCGAGGGGAGGCGGAGCACCGAACGGCGCTTTTGGTAGGCTGTCCCTTCCTTGTGAGGAAAGGGACGCGCTCTCCTTGTGATCGGAGGGCGCGCGCCGTTCGGCGCTCCGTCGCGGCTCTTGTCAGCCCCGGACCACTCTTCCTGGGACGTGGACACGCGGTTCCCCCGCGTGGCTGCAACTTGGCTTTGGCCAAGCGCTCCTGTCCTCAGTCCAGCCGTCACACAGCGGCAGACCCTCATCAGTAGGGTCGGGTGGTAACCCAGGGCCGCCCGGAGCCGTGGCTGCGAACCACGACCGCAGGGCCGCACCCCGCTCCGCTCCATGGACGCCCCAGGATGCGTCCCCTCACGAGCGAGGTGCGATCAGAATAATGGCGTTGGGATGATTGTCAAGGAATAAAATCATTTAAATGATTATTGTCTGATCCAAGCACCCAAACGTCTCCCGGTCAATCAGAACCGCGCCTTCACGGTCAGAAGGGCGTTCCTCGGTTCTCCATAGGTGTTGTAGGTGTTCAGCCCGCCGATGCGGGCATGGTACTTCTCGTTGAACAGGTTGTTGACCGCTAGGCCCGCGCTCACATGCTCGTTCAGCCTGTAGTCGGCCTGGGCGTTGACGATGACATGCTTGCCCTGCTTGCGCAC
>JBEBSP010000205.1:0-4930 GCA_040394255.1 Agaricicola taiwanensis
CGACAGGCATCACGAACAGCGAACCCGCGTCCGTCCCACCCTCCCCGTCCCCAGGATCGGGTTCGCCAGGGGCCAGCCTTTCCGCAAAGGCTGGCCCCGACCTTTTTCAGGCCCCGTCGATCCGCTTCAGGCCGGACGCATAGCGCCGCCCGTTGGCGACATAGCCGGCGGCTGACGCCTTCAGCGTGGCGACGATGTCGGGATCGAGCCTGCGCACGACCTTGGCGGGCACGCCGACGATCAGCGAGAAATCGGGAAACTCCTTGCCCTCGGCGACCAGGGCATTGGCGCCCACGATCGAATTGGCGCCGATCCGCGCCCCGTTCAGGACCGTCGCTCCCATGCCGATCAGGCTGTTGTCGCCCACGGTGCAGCCGTGGAGGATGGCGCCATGCCCCACGGTGCATCCCGTGCCGACGGTCAACGGCTTGCCGATGTCGGTGTGCAGCACGGCGCCGTCCTGGATGTTGGAGCGATCGCCGATCACGATGGGATCGTTGTCGCCGCGCAGCACCGCGTTGAACCAGATGCTGACATCCTCGCCCAGCACCACACGGCCGATCAGCGTGGCATTCCCGGCGATCCAGACCCTGCCGCCCTCGGGCAGCTGCGGCCGCACGCCGTCGAGTTCGAACAGGGCCATGGGGTTCCTCCGTCTCGTGTCAGGGCCGCCGCGCCAGGAAGTCGAGCGCACCGTCGCGGAAAACCTTGTCGCCGACCGCGCGATTGTGGTCGCGGCCTGGAATGTCGAGCACCTCCGAGCCGGGAATGACCTCCGCCAGCACGCGCGCCGGACCGGACACCACATCCTCGGTCCCGACGGCGATCAGGGTGGGCACGGAGATCGTCCCCAGAAGCTCCGGCGTCAGGGGCGTGCGCGGGGCGCGGATGCAGGCGGCCAGCGCCTTGCGGTCGCCCCGCGTGGCCTCGGCGAAGCGCCGGAAGGTGCGCGCATAGCCGTCGGTGACGTCGGCCAGCGACGGTGCCTCCAGCGCCTCGGCGATTTCCTCGGTCTTGGGCGCGCCTCCGAACAGCCTTTCGCCCATGCCGCCGAGGATCAGGCTGCGCACCCGTTCCGGATGCTTGATGGCCAGCATGGCCGACACGCGCGCGCCCATGGAATAGCCCATGACATCGGCGCGTTCGACGGCGAGCATGTCGAACAGCGTCAGGGCGTCCGCCGCCATGGCCTCGATGGTGTAGAGCGCGGGATCGTAGACCTTCTCGCTCTGGCCGTGCCCGCGATGATCGAAGGCGATGACGCGAAAACCCGCGCCGGTCAGCGCCCGGATCCAGCCCGGCCCGCGCCAGTTCATCTCGATGTTGGAGGCGAAGCCGTGGATCAGGAAGATGGGATCGCCTTCGCCCTCGTCGATGTAGGAGAGCGTGTAACCTTGGGATTGGAAGCTTGGCATGGACTCTGACGTTGTACAGGACAGGATGGCCATTGTTACCCTGTCGCACCGCCTTCATCCAGCGTCCGGGGCGCACGACTTTTGACGGTGACGTGATCGCCATGATGGATGCTCCGCCTATATGGTTCGGGAAGCACCCACCAGGAGCACACCATGTTCACCTGCACCGGTTATGCCGCGACAAGCGCGGACAGCCCCCTCGCCCCCTTCACCTTCGAGCGCCGCGATCCTGGCCCGGACGACATCGAGATCGAGATTCTCTACTGCGGCGTCTGTCACTCGGACCTCCACACCGCGCGCAACGAATGGGGGAACACCGCTTTCCCCTGCGTGCCCGGACACGAGATCATCGGCCGCGTGACGCGCACGGGCGCACAGGTGAAGGGCTTCAGGACCGGCGATCTGGCCGGTGTCGGCTGTATGGTGGATTCCTGCCGTGAATGCGCCAGCTGCCGCGAGGGCCTGGAGCAATATTGCGAGCCCGGCTTCACCGGAACCTACAACAGCGAGGACAGCAGGAGCGGCGGCCACACCTTCGGCGGCTATTCCAGCCACATCGTGGTCGACCGGCATTTCGTCCTGCGCATTCCCGACAATCTCGATCCCGCCGCCGCCGCTCCCCTGCTCTGCGCCGGCATCACCACCTGGTCTCCTTTGCGCCACTGGGGCGTGTCGAAGGGGCAGAAGGTCGGCGTGGTCGGCCTGGGCGGTCTCGGCCACATGGCCGTGAAGCTGGCCTCGGCCATGGGAGCCCAGGTGGTGCTGTTCACCACCTCACCCGGCAAGAGCGAGGACGCGCGCCGCCTCGGCGCGCATGAGGTGGTGATCTCGAAGGACCCGCAAGCCATGGCCGCTCACGCGGAAAGCTTCGACTTCATCCTCGATACGGTGGCGGCGACGCACGACATCAACGCCTATCTGGCCTTGCTGAAGCGCGACAGGACGCTGGTTCAGGTGGGCGCGCCGGAAAAGCCGCTGCCGCTGAATGTGTTCAGCGTGATCATGCGCCGGCGCGGCCTTGCGGGCTCCCTCATCGGCGGCATCGCCGAAACCCAGGAGATGCTTGATTTCTGCGGCGAGCACGGCATCACCTCGGACATCGAGATCATCCCGATCGCGGAGATCGAGACCGCCTACAGCCGGATGCTCAAGAGCGACGTGAAATACCGCTTCGTCATCGACATGGCCTCGCTGCGGAGCTGAAAAAGCCTTGGCCCCAGCGCGCGCGGCGTGGCCGGTCAGGCCGGTTCCGCCTCGCGCCTGTCCCACATGGCCCGGAACGCGGGCCGGGACTGGCAGGCCGCCAGCCATGCCGCGACATGGGGCGCGGCATCGAACAACTCGCCTGCGGATGACGCATAGCGGACGACCTCCGCCAGATTGACATCCGCCACCGTGAACCGCCCGCCGACGACGTGCCCGGTCCGGGCCAGGGCGGCGTCGAGCACGGCGAAGGGCTTGCGCAGGGCCTCGACGGCGGCGGCTCTGGCCTGCCGGTCCTTTTCATTCTGCACCTTGAGCGAGAACGGCTCGACCTCGGTGGCCGCCCAGAGCGACCACATCGTCATCAGCGCATCCTCGTCCTGGCCGGCCGGTCCCAGCGATCCGCCGTATTTCCGGGCAAGGTGGAGAGTGATCGCCAGCGACTCGCACAGCACCAGCCCGCCGTCGTCGATGACGGGGATATGCCCGTTGGGATTGATGGCGAGGAAGGGCTCGGACCGCGTGTGCAAGGGCGCGTGGGGCGCGTCGCGGTCGGCCAGGCGGTTGGCCTGGATGACGGGCACGCTCTCGAACGGCATGTCGATCTCGTTCAGCAGCCAGTAGACGCGGGTCGCCCGCGACCGGTAGACGCCATAGACGGTAAGCACGATCAAAGCCTCCTTGCCTCGCGGCCCCCGGTCCAGCAATAAGACCTTGGCGGCGCGACGCAAGGCCCTGCTCAAATCTCTGGCGGAAACGGGCATCTCCCGCTAGTGTGCCGCCGTTGTCAGCATGAAGGACTGAACGAATGGCCGAGCACAGCACGCCCCATTTCCACAACACCCCCGGTGTTGCGGTGATCCACGTCGGCGCGCGGGAGTTCATGTGCATCGGCGCGACGCCGCCGTTCGATCATCCGCACATCTTCATCGACATGGGCGACGACGACGAAACCGTCTGCTCCTATTGCTCGACGCTTTATCGCTACAAGGCGGAACTTGCGGTCGGGGCGGCGGAACCTGCGGCCTGCGTCTGGCATCCGGCGCCCGCGACGGCGGCCTGACCACCCACATGACCCTGCCGATCCTGATCGTCGGCGCCGGCATCGCGGGCCTGACACTGGCCCTTGAACTTGCAAGCCGGAACATCCCGACCCGCGTCATCGAACGTGCCCCGATCCTGAAGGACATCGGCGCGGGGCTCCAGCTTCCGCCGAATGCAAGCCGCATTCTCGATCGTCACCCCGGCATCGCCGAAGCGCTCGACGCGGTGTCCACCCAGCCCGAGGCCCTGCGTTTCATCGACGGCAGGACGGGATCGAGCATCGCCCGCATGCCGCTGGGCGAGGCCGCGCTGACGCGCTGGGGCGCGCCCTACCGCGTCATTCACCGCGCAAGTCTCCAGCGTGTCCTGCTCGAAGCCGTCCAGGGCGCCGGCATACACGTCAAGCCGCGCACGGAGTTGATCGGCCTGTCCGACGGCGCGGGCGGCCTGACGGCGCAGGTGCGGATCGACGATCAGATGGAGATCATGGAAGCCGCCGCGATCGTGGGCGCGGACGGCCTTCATTCGAACGTGCGACAGCTGATCGCGCCCGACAGCCATCCGCGCTACACGGGCCATACGGCCTGGCGGGCCATCATCGATACGCGGTCGCTTCCCAGCGCGCCCCGCGTCGTGGAAACGGGATTGTGGCTCGGACCGCAGGCGCATCTCGTCCACTATCCGATTTCCGGTGGCGAGCATCTCAACATGGTCGCCATCACGCGCGGCGGCGAGAACGACACCGATCCCGAGGCGCTCAAGCAGGCCTTCGCCTCGTGGTGCCCCCAGGCCAAGGCGCTGGTTCACCGCGCCAGGGACTGGAAGCCCTGGCCGCTGTTCGAGCGTGACGGCAGAGGCCTCTGGGGTCATGGCCGCGTGACTCTCCTGGGAGACGCGGCGCACGCCATGCTGCCTCATCTCGCACAGGGCGCGGCCCAGGCGATCGAGGACGCCGGCGTGCTGGCCGCGAAGCTCGCCGGAAATCCGGGAAATCCGGGGCTTGCCCTGCGCTACTATGAACACGACCGGCGGTCTCGGGCCGTTGCGGTGCAGGCCCAGTCCCGCCGCAACGGGCAGATCTATCAGCTGTCGCGGCCAGCCAGCCTGGCCCGCAACACGGTGCTGCGGGTCTCCGGTGCGAACAGGCTGATGGCGCGCGTCGACTGGCTCTACGCAGCCGACGCGTTGTAGAGCATTTTCACGTTTGGAATTGCCTAGACGCTTGGGTCGGATCGTGCCGAAAATGGCGGCTTTCGAGAACCGGAGCG
>JBEBSP010000206.1:0-4921 GCA_040394255.1 Agaricicola taiwanensis
TGATGAACACCGTCTCGCCCCGGCGCACGGTCAGATCGACGGGGCCGATTCCGAAGGGCCGGTCGTCCTCCGCCGCCGGATAGGTGAAACCGAGGCCGCGCAGTTCGATCGAACGGACGTCGCGGCCAAAACCTTCGGTGGCTTCCCCAGCGGACGGCTCTTCCATCCCGACCAGGATTTCGTCGAGTGCGAACATCCGTTCCGCGGCCGATTCCGCCGCGCTCAGCACCGTGACCGATTGCACGAGGCCGCTGACCGGCCCCACCATGAACAGAACCGCCGTGGTGATCTTGACGATGTCGGTGGCAAAGGAACTGGAATAACTCGGCACCACGAAGACCACGACGCCCAGGAGAAAGAAGAACGCGACCTGTCCGAACAGCGATTGCTGGAAGGCGTGGACCTGCACGGCCGTCCGCAGGTCGGTCGACTGCGCCGACACCGCCGCGAAGGCCTCCCCCAGCCCCCGGCTGCGCGTGCTGCTGAGGCGAACCTCCTTGAAGCCGTCGAACAGGTCGGTGATGCTTTCGAACAGCCGGTTTTCCTGCTGCATCATCTCCTGATAGCGCACCTGCAACTGCTTGCTGAGGCGGATGTAGAGGATGCTGGCGCCGACGATCACCACGCTCACCAGTGCGAAGGCCAGCACCGAGATCGAGGCGATATAGAGCATGATCGCGCCGACGAGGATGATGGAGCGGAACGACAGGGCCAGAAAGGGTGCGTTGTTGGAGATGGATTGGCTGCCCTGGGTGATGCTCTCGTAGAGCCGGGCGTTGCCGAAGCGTTCGATCTGGAAGTAATCCGCGCGCCGCAGCCGCTCCAGCAGGCGCGTGCGCATATGATGGATCGCCGCTTCCATGTCCGCCGACACGCGCGCGACCAGGAAGATTTCCGACACGAGATAGACCAGCACGCTCGCCGCGAAAGCCCCCGCCAGCAGCCAGTCGACGCCCTCGTGGTTCGACTTGGCGATTTCCTTGGCGGCCATGTTGACGATGGCCAGCACGCAGGTGCTGCTGATGCCGGACAGAAGAGCGCTGCCAAGGAGATGCCGCCTCGGCGTCGCGCCTTGGTCGGTCAGCAGCTTCAGAAGGTACATGACATGCCCTGCAACGGCCGATCAACGGGAGGTCTTGTCACCTGATTGAAGCTTTCCGACCATACTGTTAGATGATCTTTCTCAAGTACCGCATTATCCACTGTGGTCCCGCCGTGCGCCAGGGCCAGCCTGTGGCGCGGTGACGGCGCGTGCCGCCAGAGATACCAGATGTGCTCTTCTCCGTCCGGCAGGCGCACCCCGGCCGATCCGCCTTGGGGCTGAAGCGCCGGCATCAGATGGATGTTCTCAAGAGGCAGCGAGAGGCCAAGACCCTCGGCCTTGGCAACGGCCTCCTTGGCCGTCCAGATATCGAAGAAGGTCTCGACATCCGTGGTTTCACTCCCCGTCACGAGGCGCACGAGGCCCTCGTCGAGCACGGCCCTGTCGACCGCCTCGACATCGAGGCCCACCGGGTGTTCCGAGCAGGCGACGGCGGCGCAGCCCGCCGTGTGGGACAGGCTGAAGCATGGCGCCTGCGCCTGGTCGGCCAGATAGGGCTTGCCCGTAGCGGCCTTCCCGAAGACGAGGCTGCGGGGATGCCGGCCGGTAGCCTCCGCCAGCATCAGCCGCGTGAGCGCATGGGCGGCGGCGAAGGACAGGCGATCGCGATCGAGCCGGAAAGCCTTCCAGCGCCTGATCTCCTCATCGTCGAGCAGCGCAAGCCAGCTTTCAGGAACGCCCGCGTTCTCTCCAAGCCTGACGCTGCGCACCTTGATTCCCATCCGCTTCTCCCCGCCGGCGCCGATCAGCGCCGGTTCCGTTCCGCGAGAAAGCCGCGCACATGCCCCGCAAGCTGGCCGAGATGAGGCTCGACCAGCATGGAGCCGTGCGTACCATCCATCCAGCGCAGGTCGATACCCTCGGACAGGAGATCACCCCAACCGCTGAGGTCATCCCCCTCCACCGACGGCGCGGAGGCCGAAGGCGTGCGGGGGCGCACGAGCAGGATCGTGCCGTCCATCTTGCCGGGACGGTAGCGCACCGCCGCCAGGGCGTTGTTCTGGAAGACCGCCAGCAGGCGGCGCATGCCCGCGCGGTCCATGCGATCCGGCAGGAGGTCGGACCCGCGCCCGCGCTCCACGAGCAGGTCGAGGCGCTGATCCGGCGTCAGCGGCCGCAATGTCTCGGCATCGACGAGCTTCAATTCGCTGAACAGGCTGGCGAGGTAATCCGCCTCGTCCTTGCGCAGCAGCTCGCGAATGGGATCGGGCACGGCCACGGCGTCGAACAGCATCACCGCCCGCACATCGCGCCCCTGCCCGCGCAGCAGCGCCGCCGCCTCGTAGGCCAGCACGCCGCCGAAGCTCCAGCCCGCGACCGACAGCGGCCCTTCCGGCAGCACGGCGCAAAGCGCGTCCAGATAAGCGCGGGCCATATCCTCGACCGTGGGGAGCAGCGGATGTCCCTCCTCCAGTCCATAGGCCTGGACCATATAGACCGGCTGGTCGGCCCCCATCGTCTCGGCAAGGGCCTGATAGCACAGGACATTGCCGCCCACGGGGTGGAAACAGACCAGCGGCGGCAGGCTGCCCTCAGCGTTGACCACGACGACCGGCTGCCAGGTGCCCGCTTGTTCCTTGGCCTCGATCCGTGTGGCCATGCGGCTCAGTGTCGAATGCTCGAACAGCTCCGCCAACGGCAACCGCACATCGAAGGCGGCCCGCACCTTCGCCAGCAGCCGCACGGCCAGAACGCTGTGCCCGCCGAGGGCGAAGAAATCCGCGTCCGCGTCCGTGACCGGCGCCTGGAGCACCTCCGACCAGACGAGGGCCAGCCGATGCTCGGTCTCGGTGGTCAACGGACGCTGCGGTCCGGCTGCGGCCTCGGGCGCCGGCAGCGCCTTTTCATCGAGCTTGCCATTGGAGGTCAGCGGCAGATCGTCCACCGCGACGATCCAGGACGGCACCATGTAGTCCGGCAGACGAGCGTCAAGATCGGCCTTGCAGGCCGAGGCATCGAACCCCGGCTGCGGCACGATGTAGGCGGCCAGCAGACGGCTGCCGTCACGCTGTTCGCGGACGACGACCGCGCTCCGGCGCACATAGGGATGCGATGCCACCGCGGCTTCCACCTCGGCAAGTTCGATGCGGTAGCCGCGGACCTTCACCTGCCGGTCCTTGCGGCCATGGAAGTGCAGCATGCCGCCTGAAAGCCAGCGGCCCATGTCGCCGGTACGGTACCAGCGCACCCCATCGGGATCGGTCACGAAGCTGCGCTGCGTCTCTTCGGCATGCCCGAGATAACCACGGGCGACGCCCGCGCCGGACACATGAATTTCGCCTGGAACCGCTTCCGGCAGGGCGCGCCCCTGGCTGTCGCAGACACGGATGTGGACGCCCCGAAGCGAGCGGCCGACAGGCGGCGGCAGAACAGCATCCCAGGTTTCGCGGGTCATGATGTGCTGGCTGGCGGCAACGCAGCATTCGGTTGGGCCGTAGGCGTTCACGACGCGCGCCGTGGTGGCGCCCGACAGGCTATAGAACGTTCCGACCAGATCGGTGGAAACCACCTCGCCTCCCAGCAGGAAGGTGCCCACGGGCGGTACCGCCCCCGCCTCGCGCCAATGGTCCAGCAGCATGGCAAAGAGGCTCGGCGTCGGATCGCAGAGGTCTATTTTCCGCTCGGTTATGAAGGCGTTCAACGCCTCTGGATCGCGCTTGGTATCCTCACTCGGGATGTGCAGGCGGTGGCCATGAAGCAGGGTCGAGAAGATTTGCTTGACCGAGCCGTCGAAGGCGAAAGACGCCAGGCAGGAAACATCCAGGACCTTGCTGCCCTTGGCCTCGACCAGCGGAGCGAACAGGGTGTTCTCCACCGATGCGACCAGGTTGACGACGGAGCGGTGCTCGATCATCACCCCTTTGGGATCGCCGGTGGTGCCGCTGGTGAAGAGGACATAGGCGAGCTGTTCGGGATTCACATTTTCATTTTTATATTCAATATGTTGCAGTGAAGACTTGTCATATCGGCGCTTGTGGGCGCGGGCGATGGGCCGCACCTCCTCGGTGGCGGGGCGGATGACGAGGTCGTAGGAATAACCCGCCGGGTCGAAACCGGGCGCGTCGACCCTTGAGAAATCAAGGGTCAGGGCATTGGCGTGCTCGTTGGCCCAATCCTCGAAGAAGGCGCGCGGCACGAACAGATCCTCCGCGAAATCGAGCCGCGTCGAGCCGCCCCGGCCCGCCCCTTCGGCCGCACGGGCCGCATGTTCGGAGGCATGGGCCGCAAGATCGGCGAGATAGGCGTCGCGCCGCTCCTCGTCCCAGACGCTGCCCACGAAGATCGCCCCGTCGGGGGCCAGAAGCGCGGCGGCCTTCTCCAGCACGTCGCGCAGATAACCGTAGCCGGGGAAGTTCTCCACCACGCTGTTCAGGATGATCAGGTCGAAGCTGCCGGGCGTGAAGACGTCGATGTCGCCGCCGGCCAGTTGCCGTCCGGAGACATGCGCGAGGCCGTTCCCGCGGGCATAGGCCTCCACGCGCTCGACGTTGCGGCGGGAGATGTCGGTGGCCACATAGCTGGCCGCCAGCGGAGCCACATGGCGCATGGTGAAGCCGGAGGCGCAGCCGATCTCCAACACACGGCCGCCTTCCCCGAGCATCGCGCCGGCCTTGGAGCGGGCGTTGCTGCCGAAGGCCGCCATGGCCTCGGCGGGGATGGGCTCACCCGTGAAGGCGCTCTTCCAGCCGCCCGCCGCGATGTCGTCGGCCTCGTCGCCCGCCAGATGGTCCCACAGTTCGGTGGACATGAGCAGGCCGGGCGTCTCGATCACCTCGTCGATGTCGTCGGCGTCGAGGCACAGGATGTGGTCGAGGCCGG
>JBEBSP010000207.1:0-4906 GCA_040394255.1 Agaricicola taiwanensis
GAACTGGTCAACGCGGCGCTGGACGATCCCGCCGCCATCGGATCGATCCGGGACGTTCTGGCCGAGTTCGTGGCCATCGAGGGCATTCCTGTTTGACGGGAGTGCGGCCCATCCTTCGAGACACCTTACTGTGCAAGGCGTCTCGAAGGATGGAGCCAGGAACCTTGGAATGAGGTGTGCGGACAAAAGTCCGTGTTATTGATTATTTTCCTTGACAATGATCCCAGTCACGCTATCCTCATGCCGTCCTGGCTCACGAGGGGCGCTTCCGGAAGCGCTGGAATGCGGAGCAAGGATACGGCGCTCGGCAAGGGGGACCCACGCAATCCTCCGAGCCGGGAGTACCGATCATCGCCCGGCCCCAGCCTATCGGGGGTCCGCCGGTGTGACGCGGCTGGACTGAACAGGGGGCTTCGTCAGGGAGGCGGCAACGCTGAACCGGCGAGGTTACCTTCATGGGCACGGCATAAGCGACCCAAAAGGTCCCCGCCCCATGAGGGTCGCCCGGGTACAGGAAGAGCGGTGTAGGGACTGAACGCCGGATTGAAGCGGGACGCCGGAAGGCGTGGGCTCATGTTCAAACAACGAGCCCCGTCCGTGACGAGCGGACACCCACTGAATGCGCCGATCCCGGCGTCCCGTCCCCTCACCACCCGGAGGCCCAAAGGCCGGCCGGTGCAAAGGTGTGTCTGGCCGCTGGAGCCGTGAGGCCCTGGCCCGCGCAGGGTTGCTTGCCGCTTCCGATTCTGGCCGTGCGTCTGAAAAGACGTCCGGCAGTGATGCCAGGCTTTTTTATTGCGCGGCGATGTCTTACCACCGTCGCCAGGCGGCGGCTTCCCCGAAGGCCCGGCCGCACCACGCATCACAGAAGGATCTCATCGGCCCATGCTGCCCACCGCCAAACTCGATGCCGTGGTGAGACGCTTCGAGATGCTCGAAGCGCAGCTGGCGGACAATCCCGCCGCCGAGGAGGTGGTGTCGCTGGCGCGCGAACGCGCCGAGATCGAGCCGCTGGTGGAGGGCGTCAGGGCGCTGCGGGTGCTGGAGCGCGAGATCGCCGATCTCGACCAGTTGCTGGCCGACAGGTCGACCGATCCCGACATGCGGGCGCTGGCGGAGGAGGAACGCCCGCTGCTGGCCGCACGGCATGAGGCGCTGAGCCAGGAGGTGCGCCTGCTGCTGCTGCCGCGCGATCCCGCCGATGCGCGCGCCGCCGTGCTGGAGATACGCGCCGGGACCGGGGGCGACGAGGCGGCGCTGTTCGCGGGCGATCTGTTCCGCATGTATGCGCGCTATGCCGATCTCCAGGGTTGGCGCGTCGAGGTGCTGTCCGAGAGCGAGGGCACCATGGGGGGCTACAAGGAGATCATCGCCTCGGTGGCGGGGCAGGGGGTCTATGGCGCGCTGAAGTTCGAGTCGGGCGTCCACCGCGTGCAGCGGGTGCCGGCGACCGAAACGCAGGGCCGTATCCACACTTCCGCCGCGACGGTCGCCGTCCTGCCGGAGGCGGAGGAGGTCGACGTCGACCTCAACGAAGCCGACATCCGCGTAGACACGCTGCGGGCACAGGGCGCGGGCGGCCAGCATGTCAACAAGACCGAATCCGCCGTGCGGCTGACGCATGTGCCGTCGGGCATCGTGGTGCTCGTGCAGGACGAGCGTTCGCAGCACCGCAACAAGGCGCGCGCCATGGCGCTGCTGCGCGCCAGGCTGTTCGACGCCGAGCGCGAGCGCAAGGACAGCGCCCGCGCCGCCGACCGCAAGGGCCAGGTCGGCTCCGGCGATCGCTCCGAGCGCATCCGGACCTATAATTTTCCGCAGGGCCGCCTGACGGACCACCGCATCGGCCTGACGCTCTACAGGCTGCCCGAAATCATCGAGGGCACGGCGCTGGGCGATGTGATCGAGGCCCTGCAGACCGAAAGCCGCGCGCGCCTTCTGGCGGCCGAGGACGAGGCGTGACGGCCGTCACCTACGGTAGTCTCTTGGCCGACGCCCGGCGTCGCCTGCGCGCCGCCGGGGTGGACGCTCCCGATCTGGACGCGCGCCTGCTGGTCGCCGCGGCGTTCGGCGTTCCGGAAATCGCCGTGCTGACGCAGCCGGATGCGGCCGCCGATCCCGAAGGCGCTTGCCGTCTTGAGGAGTGGGTCGTGCGACGGATCGGCGGCGAGCCCCTGGCGCGCCTGCTGGGGCACCGCGAGTTCTGGGGGCTGTCATTCGCTCTCTCAGCCGAAACGCTCGTGCCGCGTCCCGACAGCGAAACGCTGATCGAGGCTGCCCTGGCGGCCTTTCCCGAACGCGCGCAGCCGCTTCGTCTGCTTGATCTGGGGACTGGCACAGGCTGCCTGCTCGTGTCCCTGCTGCGGGAATATCCCAACGCCACGGGCGTGGGCGTCGATCTCAGCGACGATGCGGTTGCGACGGCGCGGGGCAATGCGGTCCGGCTTGGCGTCGGTGAACGCGCGAGCATCGTTCAGGGGAACTGGGACGACGGGATCACCGGAACCTTTGACCTGATCCTGTCCAATCCTCCTTACATTTCGTCACGGGACATCGTTGGCCTGGATGCGGAGGTCAGGCTTCACGATCCCAGGCTTGCGCTCGATGGCGGGCCGGACGGTCTCGACGCCTATCGCGCCTTGGCCGTGATCCTTCCCCGGCGGCTGGCAGCCGGCGGCGTCGCCGTTGTGGAACTCGGCGTCGGTCAGGAGATCGCGGTTCGTGATCTCATGGCGGCGGCGGGTTGCCAATCGTCCACGCGATCCGATCTGGGCGGAATCGCGCGCGCGCTTGTTTCGCGGCTTGACGAAAATCCTCTTGGAAATGCGGGGGCAACCCGCTAGTGTGATCTCGGCCGCGACCGATCTGTCCGATTCCGGACATCGGGAGAAGCGGCGAACTCGTCGAAACACAGCCGCCGATGGACTGGTGACAGTCCTTTCGGGCATGTGCGGTCCTTCCGCCTGCATGGTCTTATTCGGCGACTGAAACCAACAGCGCGCACTTGGATCAAAACGCGATCCTCTTTGGGATAACCGAGGCTGACTTTCCGGCGATACAGCCGATCGGGTTCGCGCGCGTCAGCCGTGGGGCTACAGATCTTGCAACGTAGATTCGATAATAACCGGCATGGCGGCGGTGGCGGCCAGCACAATCAGAATTCACATCAGAAGCGCATGCGGGGCCGCAACCGCAACGGCAAGGGGCCCAACCCCATGTCGCGGAGCTATGAATCCAACGGTCCGGACGTCAAGATCCGGGGCACCGCGTCGCACATCGCCGACAAATACGTCCAGCTTTCGCGGGATGCGCAAAGCGCGGGCGATCCGGTTTCCGCCCAGGCCTATATGCAGCATGCCGAGCATTATTACCGCTTGCTCGCGCTCGCCCAGGCGCAGTTCCAGCCGAATGCCGTGATCGTGCGCGCCGATGACGAGCGCGAGGAATACGAGGACGACGGCAGCGAGCACGACGGACCGGATAACGGCGAGAACGGGTCTGAAGACAATGACGCCGGCGCCGCGCCGCAACCGGTGGCGCAGGATCGCGACCGCGATCAGAACCGGGACTATCAGCGGCCGCAGGGCCGGGATCGTTTTCGTGGTCGTGACCAGGGACGTGAGCGTGAGCCTTACCGGGGCCAGGAAACCGCTCCCGCGCCTGCATCCGCTGAGATCGCCCCGGTAACTCCGCCGAGCGATGATACCCCTGCCGATGCCGAACCTGCCCGCGAGCCGGCTCCCGCCCGTGGACGCGGGCGCCCCCGCAGTACGCCGCCTGTGGCTGTTGCGCCGGTCGATCCGTCCGAGCAACCGCAGCCGCGCATCGAACGTGATGCCCCACCCGATCTGCCGGCTTTCATCACCGGGGCTCCGGCCCGGGCGGAAACGGCAACGGCCGATGCGGATGCCGATGAGGGGGCCGCTCGCCGTGGCCGCCGTCGCCGCTATGGCCGTGCCGGCCGTCCCGAGGATGGATCAGACGTTGGTCCCTCCAGCGCCGACGAGGCTCCTGCCTCAGCCGAATGACATGGTTCGGAACAGTTGAAATCGGGCGGCCCTGTGCCGCCCTTTTTCGTGCCGCGGGCTTGGGAGCCGGGTGATCGGCGTCGTTCGTTGCGGACATGAAGCGGGAGCTGTGCCAGATTCATGGCGTAGCCGGGTGATACACCCCTTTTTGTAGCCAAAGGGCAACACTATCTCTTCGGGCGGACGTGGGCGATCCGTGCCTCCAAGGGCGGCGCCCCGGGCTGAAAGGACATTGTGATGAACATCGAGAAATACACCGAGCGCGTTCGCGGCTTCCTGCAATCGGCACAGACAGCGGCTCTGGGCGCGGGGCACCAGCAGTTCCTGCCCGAGCATCTTTTGAAAGTCCTGCTGGATGATCCCGAGGGCCTGGCTTCCGGCTTGATCGAGGCCGCAGGCGGGCGGCCCGCGGAGGCGCGCCTCGCGGTCGACGCCGCGCTGAAGAAGCTGTCCAAGGTAGAGGGCGGCAACGGCCAGCTCTATCTCGCACCGACCACGGCGCGGGTGTTCCAGACGGCCGAAAAGGCCGCCGACAAAGCGGGCGACAGTTTCGTCACGGCCGAACGTCTGCTGCTGGCGCTGGCCATTGAAACCGGCACGGAGGCCGGCAAGGCGCTGTCCAAGGCCGGAGTGAACGCGCAGTCCCTCAACGCGGCCATCGAGACGCTGCGGGCCGGGCGCACGGCCACATCGGCGACGGCCGAGAATGCCTATGACGCGCTGAAGAAGTATGCCCGCGACCTCACGCAGGTGGCGCGCGAGGGCAAGCTCGATCCCGTGATCGGGCGCGACGAGGAGATCCGCCGCACCATCCAGGTGCTGGCGCGGCGCACCAAGAACAACCCCGTGCTGATCGGCGAGCCCGGCGTCGGCAAGAC
>JBEBSP010000208.1:0-4903 GCA_040394255.1 Agaricicola taiwanensis
CAGCCGGCGGGGCTGGTCACGGATGCCGAGCTCCCGCAAGCCCGAGCAACTGTCATGGTAGGTCACGCTGCCATCATATCGGGCCGTCACGCCGTCCACGCCGCGCACGTCCACGAGGAAGGACATCAGCTCATGGACCCGTGCCGCGAAGGCTTGCGCGCGCGGCAGCATGTCGGGCTCATCCCGGAACAGCTCAGGGAGATGGGTTTTCAGCATGCCGGCGCAGGAGCCGGAGGGGGCCACAACATAGTCGAGCCCGGAGAAGGAGTGCATCACCTGCAATGCGATCCGTCTCGCCGTTGCCCTGTCGCCGGAGTTGAAGGCCGGCTGGCCGCAGCAGGTTTGCTCGGGCACGATCACCTCGCAGCCCGCATCCTCGAGGAGCTTTGCGGATGCAAAGCCGACCGAGGGGCGCATGAGATCGACCAGGCAGGTGGCGAAGAGGCCGACCCTCGGCCTTTCCATGTCCTTGGGAGGATGTGTCATGACCGTCGCATTCCGTGAAAGACCACGGCCAGACTTCATGAAAGCACCGGCGTGCGCAATGCTTCCTCTGTCGCAGGGATAGCGGTGCAGGGTTGCGATGGCCGTCAGGCGCATCCGCCATCATGCAAATCAGCCCGCCGGATCGCGCTTCAGGATGCCAAGGCCCCGGTCCCAATAGGGTGTTGGCCCATAGATCTCCGCCAGATAATCAATGAAGATGCGCACCTTCTGGGCCAGGAAACGTCGCGTCGGGTAGACCGCATGGATGCCGACGCGGCTTGATGCGTGCCATTCGGGAAGAAGGATCTTCAGCTTGCCTTCGCGGAGCTCGGGTCCCACGTCCCAGGTCGACCGCAGGGCAATCCCGAGGCTCGACAGTACCGCCTCGCGGACGACCTCGTTGGAGTTGGTGCGCAGCGGTCCCTGCGTGCGCAGCGTAACGGGCTCACCGGGTCCTTCCAACCGCCACGGGTCCTGGCTGAGGGCCGCGAGCAACCGGTGCCGTGACAGCTCGTGGATGGTTTGCGGTTCGCCATGGGTGGCGAGATATTCCGGCGTGGCGCACAGCACGCGGTGGATCGGTGCAAGACGGCGCGCAACGAGGCTGGAATCGCCGAGGTCGGCTATGCGGATGGCCAGATCGAAGCCTTCGCCGACAATGTCCACGAAGGTGTCGCTCAGGTCCAGATGGACCGTCAGGCCAGGATTGGCTTCCAGGAACGGCGTGAGGTGGGGCGCCACATGCAGCCGTCCAAAGGATGTCGGCGCCGATACTTTGAGGACGCCTTGCACGCTGTTCGCGCGGCCGGAGGCATAGGCCTCGGCTTCGTCCACTGAAGCCAAAATGGCCAGCGCGCGCTCATAATAGCCTTCGCCCACGTCGGTCAGGGCGATTTGGCGCGTCGTTCGCTGCAGCAGACGCACGCCCAACCGCTCTTCCAGCCGTCTGATGCGCTTGGATATGACGGCCGGTGACAGGCCCATGTCCCGAGCGGCCGCCGACATCGAGCTGGTCGCAACGACGCGCGCGAACACTTCCATGTCACCGAGATGGTTCACGTCGTAATCCCGAAAATTTTATCAATTACAGAAATAATTCATCTTATTGTTTCTTTAGGTCGCGGTATTTGCAAGCCTTCGACGGGGAGTTGTTGCCGCAGCCGAAGCCCCATAGGGTATCGGTCCCGTCTGGAGACTGGAATGCCCCGTCGTTTCGATCTTTCCCTCTATCTCGTGACCGATTCTCGCCTCACTGGTGCGCGCGGCCTGCTGGAGACCGTGCGTCAGGCCGTGGCGGGCGGCGTCACTCTGGTGCAACTGCGCGATCCGGAGGCGTCCACCCGCGATCTCATCGGTCAGGCCCGCGCCCTTGCCACCATCTTGCGCCCACTGAAGGTTCCCCTGATCATCAACGATCGCGTCGACATCGCGCTCGCTGCGGATGCCGATGGGGTACACCTCGGTCAGGACGACATGCCGCCCGACCTTGCGCGCGGTCTGCTGGGGCCGGATCGGATCATCGGCCTGTCCATCGGCACCGCCGCGGAACGGAAGGCATCTGAAGCCTGGTTGCCGCACATAGACTACGTGGGGATAGGCCCGATTCACGCCACCCGCACCAAGTCGGGAGCGGGGGAGGCGATCGGTGTCGGCGGTTTCAGGGCGGTGAGGGAGCAGCTTTCAATGCCATCGGTGGCGATCGGCGGTATCACGGCGCGGGATGCGGAGCCCCTGGTCGCTGCTGGCGCGGACGGGCTTGCCGTGGTTTCCGCGATTTGCGCCAGCAGGGACGCCGAAGCGGCCAGCCGTGAGCTTCGCCTTGCGGTGATGGCGGCGCGATAATTTCATTTTTGGAATGGAAACTTTGCAATCTTTCTCGTTTCCGAAATAATGCACATCGGGCATGATGCTCGCGACAGCATGATGAAACGATGAGGAATCCTGGTCATGACCGCACTTCATGCCAGCACGACGGCGCCCTCCGGCCTCGCGATCCTGGCCCCGCTCAAGCCGCGCTACGATGAGATACTGACGCGGGATGCTCTGGCCTTCCTGGCCGATCTCCATCGCCGCTTCGATGGGCGGCGTTCAGCCTTGCTGGACGCGCGCGCGCAACGGCAGAAACGCTATGATGCCGGTGAACTTCCGGACTTTCTGCCCGAAACACGGGGCATCCGCGAGGGGGAATGGGTCGTGGCGCCGATTCCAGCCGATCTCCTCGACCGGCGTGTCGAAATTACCGGTCCCGTGGACCGGAAGATGGTCATCAATGCGCTCAACTCCGGCGCAAGGATGTTCATGGCCGATTTCGAGGACGCGACCTCGCCCACCTGGGACAACATGATCGAGGGGCAGGTCAATCTGAAGGACCGCTGGCACAGTGACCTGACCCACACCGATCCGGACAGCGGCAAGCGTTATGCGCTTGGTGACAATCCGGCGACCCTGCTGGTGCGCGCCCGCGGCTGGCACTTGATGGAGGAGCATGTCACCGTTGACGATGCTCCCATCTCCGGCGGGCTGTTCGACTTCGGCCTCTATGTCTTTCACAATGCCCGAACCGTGGTCTCGCGTGGGCTGACCCCGGCATTCTACCTGCCGAAGATGGAGAGCCACCAGGAAGCGAAATTGTGGGACGACGTCTTCACCCATGCGGAACGGACGCTGGACCTGCCCCACGGCACGCTCAAGGCCACCGTCCTGATCGAGACGCTTCCCGCCGCCTTCGAATTGCATGAAATCCTGTACGCCATGAGGGATCACATCGTGGCCCTCAACTGCGGCCGCTGGGATTATATTTTCTCCTACATCAAGCGCCTTGGGAAAAATCCTGCCTTCCTGACGCCCGACCGCGCCCTGATGGGCATGGGATCGGCCTTCCTGCGAGCCTATTCGCTGCTGGTGATCGAGACCTGTCACCGTCGCGGCGCATTCGCCATGGGCGGGATGGCGGCCCAGATTCCCAACCGCAAGGACCCTGTATCCAACGCCGCCGCACTGGCGAAGGTGAAGGCCGATAAGGAGCGTGAGGCAAGCGACGGGCACGACGGAACATGGGTCGCCCATCCCGATCTCGTGCCCGTGGCGATGGAGGTATTCGACAGGCTGATGCCGGGCAGGAACCAGATCGGGCGCCGCCGGGACGATGCCATCACGCGCGACATGCTGCTCAAGGTTCACCAGGGCGTTCGCACGGAAGCCGGTCTGCGCGAGAACATCCGGATCGGCGTTCAGTACATCGAGGCCTGGTTGCGCGGGCGTGGGGCCGTTCCGCTCTACAACCTCATGGAGGATGCCGCCACGGCTGAAATCAGCCGCGCGCAGATATGGCAATGGCTGCTCCACGAAGCGGAACTGGAGGACGGGCGGCGGGTCACGCCAGACCTCTTTCAGGAGGTTCTTGCCGACGAGATGGCCAAACTTCGCGACGCTCTGACGCCACGGATATTCGAAGGCGGCCGGTTCTCCGAGGCCATCCGACTGTTCTCGGATATGTCGTTGGCGGAGAACTTCGCGGAATTCCTGACGCTGCCCGCCTATCAGTTGATTAAATAAACTATGAAACCAGAGGTAGCATTGTTAGCGGATTGTCATTAGACTTTCGTATTTCCGCCGTCGTTGCAGGATAAGAATCTAAAAAGATGACAGCCTGCCCAAGGGAGATGCGCCATGACTAACCAGGAACGCCTTCTGATCGAAGCGCTTTTTGAACATTTGGGCCAAGCGGATGCACCGCGTGATCCGGAGGTGGAGAGCCTTATCGCCGCCCGAATTAAGGAGCAGCCGGGAGCCGTCTATACCCTTGCCCAGGCCGTGCTGATCCAGAATCAGGAGCTGGCTGCCGCCGAGGCCCGTATTGTCAATTTACAGGCCAAGCTGGACAAGGCCAATGGCGCGTCGGGCGGCACTCCCGTGCGGCGCGATATCCTGCGCAACATTGGCGGGATGGAAAAGGCGGGGGCGCCGGGTTTCCTGGCGACCGCAGCCATGGCCACACTGGCCGTGGCCGGCATGTGAGAAAAACAAGGCCGGGATCGCTTCCCGGCCTTTTCGCATATCAGATCACAACCACTTTGGTTCCGATCCTGACCCTTTGATACAGGTCCGTGACATCGTCATTGGTCATGCGGATGCAGCCGGACGAAACCGCTTGCCCGATGGTCCATGGCTCGTTCGATCCGTGGATGCGGTAAAGCGTATTGCCCAGATAGAGGGCGCGCGCGCCAAGAGGGTTTTCAGGCCCGCCGGCCATGAACTTGGGCAGTTCGGGACGGCGCTTGAGCATCTCCGCCGGTGGGCGCCAGTCTGGCCACTCGCGTTTGTTCGAGATGGTCTCAGTGCCCTTCCAGCCGAAACCTTCCTTCCCGACGCCGACGCCATAGCGGATGGCGCGGCCGTTCTCCTGAATGAGGAAGAG
>JBEBSP010000209.1:0-4871 GCA_040394255.1 Agaricicola taiwanensis
TGCGTCAGGGGAACCGCCATGCGGCCGATGCCGCAACCGGCGTCCAGCACGCGGTCCGTGGGACGAAGGCCGCCGATGCGCACGAAATGGGACAGGAACTCCGCGCCGATGGCGCGGTAGTCGCCGTCGCCGACGAACACATTCTCGACGGGCGGCGCGGGCAGGAAACGGTTTTTCCGGATGGCGTCCGACAGCCAGCCGACCTGCTCTTCGTTCTTCAGCGCGCGGCTGTCCGTGGGAGCGGCGGCCTTGAAAGCGACGACCTCGTTCATGCGGCCACCCTCCCTTCGCTCTCGGCGGGTGTTTCAGGCGACATCAGCTCCGCCATGGCGTCGCCCCAGCGGCGGGCGTGGAGCCAGGAGTTGTAGCGGGAGGCGGCTCCCCGCATGTAGTCCGCGCTCTGGCGGATGGAGCGGCGCTCCAGGTGGTAGAGCTCCGCTTCCGGCACATAGGCGATGGCGTTGCCCAGGGCGCGTATCTTCAGGCAGAGGTCGCTGTCCTCGTAGTCGCCGATGACGTAGTCCTGCGTGAAGCCGCCGACCTGCTCGAACAGTTCGCGCGGCGTGATCAGGCAGGCTCCCGTCACGGCCGGCACGACACCGCGCTTCTGGGCGGGCGCGTAGCTCCTCGGCATGCCTTTGTGGAAATGGTGGTTGAGCCAGTTTCCCTGCGTGTCCCTGGCGAAATACATGCCGGCGTGCTGGATGGCGCCGTCCTCGAACAAAAGCTTGGGACCGACCGCGCCGATCCGCTGGCCGCCGCCGATCCGGCTCGCCAGCATCGCCAGCCAGCCGGATTTGATGGGAATGACGTCCGAATTGACCATCGCCAGCAAGGCGCCGCGCGCCAGCGCCGCGCCCGCGTTCGAGGCCGGCGCGTAACCGCCGTTGTGCGTCATCACCGCCAATACGGTGGGCAAGCCGTAGAGGATGTGGAGGCCGCGCAGGAGATGCTCGACCTCCTCGGCCTGCTCGGGCGAATCCAGCACATAGATGAATTCCGCATTCGACATCAGCCAGGGATCGCTCGCGAAGGCGGCGATCTGGAAGCGCAGGAAATCGAGGGTGCGGTAGAGGGGAATGACCAGCGAGGCCAACGGACGCTCGGGCCTTTCGCCCATCTCGATCACCGTGGGCGTCCCGAGGCGCGCGACGACGGCCTGTTGCAGATCGGCGAGAGGCCGCGCCAGGCAGTTCTCGATCGCCTCGGCGGAGACGTGCTGGGGCGGAATGATCGAGAGGGCGCGCGCCCTGGCCTCGGCGGCGTCACCGGCCTGCGGCGGCGGCACCAGCGGGCGCGTCAGGCCGGATTTCAGCCGCAACTGGAAGCGCGGCTGGAGCAAGGGCACCTGTCCCCGGCCAACGGGAACAAAGGAGACGAACCCCTTGGCGCGCGAGGGTTCTTCGCCGTTCTCGCCCGGCACTTCGCCCGGAAAGCGATGCCATGACACGTCGATCGGGTGCGGAGCGCCCTCGCAATCCAGGATATCGACGCCTTCCACCGTGTCCGCGTCATCCCGGTACCAACCGCCCACCAGGGCGCCGGACGGCGTGACCAGCGCCAGGTTGACCTCGCAGGACGGCAACCCGCCCCGCCCCGCCACGCTCCTGGCCGGCAGGGGACAGGCGATCTGGAATTCCATGGCGGCGGCGCGCGCGGCGGCGCTTCCGCCGCCCAGAAGCGCGATCAGATGCTCGCGCATGGCGGGGTCGGCGTTCTTGCGCGCCCGCCACCACTGCGGCAGCGTCTGGATCTGCTGGGAAGCGGCCAGCCGGCGGATTGAAACCCCCTCGGCGCCGGTGATCAGCATCGTCGTCTTCGACGCCGGCGCGGAGGCCATGTCCGCCAGAGCCGACATGATCTTCCTGCCGCTTTGCGACGTGATGGCCTTCCACTCGGTCGGAAGGCGGCGGAGGCCGTCGGCGCTGACGAGGTGGATGGTCTTGATGGTGGCCACGGATCTGGGAGCCGAGGTCTGGAGGATAAGCTGACCGGCCGTGGCGCGGGCGATGATCCGGACAGGCAGCGGATCGGCCGCCATCAGGCCGACGAGATCGTTCAGGAAGCGCGTGAAGGACCGGCTGCGGCCCAGCTTGAACATCGCGACCCAGGTGTTGAGCAGGGCATTCAGGAGCGTCGCGCGGCCCGCGTCCGGCAGGTCGTCGAGCAGCACATCGCCCGGCGCATGGATCAAGGCGTCCCGCGGAGGCGTCTTCAGATCCGCGATGGGGCCGAGAGCGCCGGCGGAGAGAGACAGATCCAGACTGTCCATTCCCTGGGGGCGGAACGCCCAGATCAGCCGGGTGCCGCCCCTGCCGAGAGGCAATCTCAGCGAGGCCATGGGGGCGACCCGCCCGCCATCCGCCAAGGCCAGCGCCGGCGACGACACGATCTTGTGCCGGACATCCCAGACCACGATCACAACATCGGACGACAGCAGGAATGCTTCGGGAGCGGAACTTTCAGCAGAGTGACGATCAGTATGATTTTCAGGGGAAAGCATTACTCATCCTCGCCGGCCATGGGGATGGGAAGGACGCCCGGAAGACCGGGCGCCCTCATGTCGAAACTCAGGAGATGACGAAGTAAGAGCTTGGATTGGCCTGCACGTCCTCGGCATCGACGTTCACGAGGGTGATCGTGTCGCCATTTCCGAGGTCGACGATGGTGTTGCCGCCGATGGCGGTGGCACGGGCCGCCACATCCTCGGCCGACGCGATGTCCGTGCCGTTGATGCCGCTGGATATCTGGAGGAGATCCTCGCCGGAATTGAAGTCGAGGACGACGTCGTTTCCGCCGCCTCCGGTGAAGATGAAGGTATCCGCACCCTCTCCGCCGCTCAGGAGGTCGTTTCCGGCGCCGCCATCGATGATATCGTTGCCATGACCGCCCTTGATGAGGTCGTTGCCCTCACCGCCGAACAGCAGATCGTCGTTGTGGCCGCCATCGAGGATGTCATTGCCGGCCCCGCCTTCGAGGTAGTCGCTGTCGGCGCCGCCGGACAGCAGGTCGTTGCCATCGCCGCCGAACAGTTGATCCTCGCCCTGCCCGCCGAAGAGGGCATCGTTGCCCTCGCCGCCGCTCAGCACATCGTCGCCCTCACCGCCGAAGAGGCTGTCGTCGCCCTCCTCGCCAAAGAGGATGTCGTTCCCCTCCTGGCCGTAAAGGCCGTCGTCGCCTTCACCGCCGAACACGATGTCCGCACCTGCACGGGCAAAAATGGCGTCGTTGAACTTTCCACCGAACAGGACGTCGTCGTACGCCCCTCCTTCGAGAGTCGCCATAGCCTGTCTCCTTTGATCTCATGCATAAATTTGAGGCCCGGAGGAATATCGATCCAAGCCCGCCAGCATATCGCAACGCAACATCACCGGCGCATGCATCATAGGGCACGTCGGCACAGACGAAAGGCTTTTGCTGGGGCAATATTATGATCTTATTTAGGCACAGACCTATAATTGATATGTATTACTTTGCAAAAGCCATTCTAAACATATGCTGTTTGCGGACGTGTTGTTTCGGAATTCATACTTTTTTGCTGCATTGCACAATCGTGAGGCATGCCGCTGTCATTCCTCGCGGAATGCCCTGTTGAAGCTCTCGCTGATGGGCGCGATGAGATAATCGATCGCCTTGCGCGATTTGTTCAGGATGAGCAGTTCAGCCGGCATACCGGCCGTCAGGCGCACCTCCGGGGCCGATTTCAACGCATCGGGCTTCAACTGGGCGCGCACGACGAAATAAGCGGCCTGGCTTTGCGGATCGACGACCTGATCCGCAGCGACATAGTTCACCTCGCCCCGGAGCGGCGCCACGCTGCGGTGATTGTAGGCCGTCAGGCGTATCTGGACGTCGGCGCCCATATGCACGCTGTCGATGTCGCGCGGCCCCACCCTCGCCTCAACGATCAAGGGTTCGTTCTCGGGGACGATGTCCATGATCGCCTGCCCTGGCGACACCACTCCGCCTGGCGTTCTCATCTGGATGTTGGTCACGATGCCGTCCTGGGGCGAGCGCACCTCGACGCGTTTCAGCACATCCTGGGCGGCCTCGATCTGCTCGATGACACCGTTCAGCTCCAGTTGGGCCGTCTGGATGTCGCCGGCGATCTCGCTCTGCCGCTCCGTCTCGATCGAGACGATCTCGATCTCGGCGGAGGTGCGCGCCTGCTCGGATTTCGCCCTGTTGGCCGCCAGTTCGCCGGCGTCTCCGACCAGTTCGCTCCAGCGCGCCTCAAGCTCCAGAAGCTGGGAACGCTTGGCGTAGCCCTTCGCGGCCAGTCCTCGAATGGCTTCCAGTTGCTCGCCGATAAGCTCCTTCTGGCGTGTGTTGGCATCGATCTGGGACTTGAGGGCCTCGCTGGTCGCGACGTGCTGCTCGATGGTCTTCTTCTGGACGGCGATGCGGCCTTCATGGGTTTCCAGGCGCTTGCCGAAGAAGCGCCGCTCGGCCGAGATGATGTCGGCGGCGACGATGTTGCTGGAATTCAGCACTTCCGGTGGAAAGGTGATCTCCTTGTCGCCGGCCTGTTCGGCCCTCAGGCGGGCAAGCCGGGCGCGCAGGCCGATGCTCTTGCCCCTCAGTTGCTGCAGTTCGGTGCGGGCTCTTATGTCCTGCAGCCTGATGAGCGGCTGCCCCGCCTTGACGACCTCGCCCTCATGCACGAGCAGCTTGTCCAGTATGCCACCTTCCAGATGGCTGACGGTCTTGCGCCGCGAATCCACGATGACCGTCCCGGATGCCACGGCCGCGCTGTCGAGGCTGGCCGAATAGGCCCAGCCGAAGAAACCACCGAAGCCGAGGATGAGCGCCGTCATCCCCGCGATGAAGGGCACCTTCAGGGACGGCGCGGGTCCGCCGTCATCATCCGA
>JBEBSP010000210.1:0-4842 GCA_040394255.1 Agaricicola taiwanensis
CCGGTGCGCCGAGGCGATTTGCCCGATCCGAGACGCAGCGCGTTGGCCACGACGATGACGGAGGAGAGCGACATGGCGAGTGCGGCGATCAACGGTGTGACATGGCCTGCGATGGCAATGGGCAGCGCGATGGCGTTGTAGGCGATGGCGAGCGCGAAATTCTGGCGGATAAGCGTTCCGGCGTTCCTTGCCACCGCGAGGGCGGTGGGCACGGCATCCAGGCTTTCGCGCAGGAACACGAAATCCGCCGCATTGCGTCCGATGTCGGCGGCGCTGGCCGGAGCCATGGACACATGCGCGGCCGCGAGCGCCGGCACATCATTCAAGCCGTCGCCAACCATCAGCACCCTGTGGCCGGTACTGGCAAGCTGCTTGAGGCGCTCGACCTTGTCCCCCGGCATCAAGCCTGCGGTATGATTTCCGACGCCAAGGCGCCGCGCGGTGTCGGAGACGATGGCGGAATGATCCCCCGACAGGATTTCCACCTTTATCCCGTCGCCACGCAATGCGGAGATGGCATCGCGCGCGCCGGGCCGCATCCGGTCGTTGAAGGTGAAGTCCGCCAGCATGCGACCGTCACAGGTGAAAACCGTTCCGGTGTGCCGGGCGGCATCGCCGTCGATCGCCCAGGCAGCGCGGCCGAGCCGATAGCGGCTTCCGTTCGCGTAGGCTTCCAGGCCGAGGCCCGGCACCTCGGTCACGTCTTCAAAGGTGATGCCCGGATGGGCAGGTTCGCCGGCCGCCGCCACGGCGCGCGCCAGGGGATGATTTGAGTGCCTTGCGAGCGCGGCGGCTGCCGCCAGTGTCCCGGCATCGATCAGCGAAATGTTGCTCGGTTCCGGCTGGCCGACCGTCAGTGTTCCGGTCTTGTCGAAGACGACCGTATCGATCCCGGCCAGGCGTTCGAGGCCCGAGCCGTCCTTGACCATGATGCCGTTCTCGAACAGGCGGCGCGCCGCCACGACCTGCACGATCGGAACGGCGAGCCCCAGAGCGCAGGGGCAGGTGATTATCAGAACGGCGATGGCAATGGCGATGGCCCGATGCAGGTCACCCGTGGCCGCCATCCATCCCAGGAATGTCAGGAAGGCGGTGGCATGGACGACCGGAGAATAGAGTTGCGCGGCGCGGTCGGCGAGCCGCCTGTAACGGGCGCGTCCGCCTTCGGCGGCCTCCATCAGGCGGACCATCTCGGCGAGGAAGGAATCCTCGGAGCATACGGATGCCACGATCGTCAGGGGGCCGGACAAATTCATGGTTCCGGCTCGAACGATCGATCCCGCATGCACATGCTGCGGTGCGCTTTCACCGGTGGCGATGGCGCAATCGAGGTCGGACTGGCCTTCTTCCACGACGCCATCCACCGGGATGCGGTCGCCGGCCGCCAGGGCGATGCGCATGCCGGGTTTGATCTCGCCGAGCGGGAGATAGTCACGGCTGCCATCGTCCTGAAGCACCATGGCGCCGCGCGGCGTCAGGCGCATGAGTCCCCGGACGGCCGTGCGGGCTTTCTCGCGCATCAGGTGATCGAGCGTCCGGCCGATCAGCAGGAAGAAGATCAACGAAGTGGCCGCGTCGAAATAGGCGTGGGGGCCATTGTGGATGGTGTCGTAGAGGCTGAGCCCGAAGGCGAGGCAGACGCCGATGGAGATCGGTACATCCATGTTGGTGCGGCCACGGCGCAGCGCCGACCACGCGGAGGTGAAGAAAATGCGGCCGGAATAGAGCAGGCAGGGCAGGGCGAGCGCGGCCGAGATCCAGTGGAAGGCTTGCCGTGTTTCAGCCTCCGCGCCCGACCAGACCGAAACAGAGAGCAGCATGATGTTCATGGCGCAGAAGCCCGCGACGGCCAGGGCGCGGATCAGGCGACCCAGCTCGGGGTCCTTCAGGTCCTCGTCCGCCTCGAACAGATGGCAGGCGAAACCAAGCGCGTTCAGAGCCTCCAGCACGTCCGGCGGCTCGGCGCCGCGCCATTTCACGCTGGCGCGCTTCGTCGACAGGTTCACTCGGACATATTCGACGCCGGGGATCGCCAGCAATCCGGTTTCGATCGTCCGGATGCATCCGGCGCAGTGAACGTCCGGCACGGAAAGGTCGGTTTGATGGAGCCCCTCATCCAACTGCCTGCTTGCAAGCCGGAACTCTTCGCGCGCCGCCCGGCGGCCGGCATCGGCAAGCATGTCGAGGGATGGAGCGCAGCAGTTCATCCGATTGCCTTGTAGCTGTGCCAGGTCGCATGGCCGAGCAGCGGGAACACGACGATCAGGCCAAGCAATCCGGTGGCCACGCTTATCAGGAACAGCACGAGCACGATCGCGCCCCAGGCGAGCATGACGGGCAGGTTGTTCCAGACCAGGGAGATGCTCGTGCCCATGGCGGTGAAGGCGTCGGTGCGCTGATCGAGCAGCATGGGGATGGCGAAGGTGCTGATGGCGAAGGAGAAGGCGGCGAACAGGCCACCGACCGCCGTGCCGACGACCAGCATGGCCCAGCCCTCGGGCGTCGTCAGCAGCATGGGGACGATATGGTCCAGGCCGGTGAAAGGCTTCAGCCCGAAGAACAGCGCATAGATGATGACAGCCGCGCGCATCCACACCAGCATCAGCAGGCAGAGGATGGCGCCGGTGAACCAGACCTGCGCGCCGGATGCGGCCTTGACGAAGATCATGCGACCGAGGCCGATCGTCCCGCCGGCCTCAAGGGCGCGGCTCTTCTGATAAAGCCCTATGGCGATGAGCGGGCCGACGACCATGAAGCCGGCGAGGGCCGGAAACAGGATGTAGTCCAGCTCGAAGCTGAACAGGCCCCAAACGATGGCGATGGAGGCCGCAAACACCACCAGGCCATAGGCGAGGCTCGGCAGGGGATGGCGCCAGAGGTCTTGCCAGCCCTTGGCCAGCCAGCCGAATGCCGCGGAGGCCGGCAGGTTGCGTTGCCGGCGGGCCGAAAGCGGCAAGACGGCGGATTCAGTGTGTTCGGTCGTTCCCATACCGTCCTCCCTCAACAAGCCGATCGGGCGGCGCGGAACAGTCCGTCGCCACCGGTCGATTTCTCGTGCGGCACGCAGTCCGGTTGTGAATCAAGCGCGACGTAGACGAGATGCGCATTGGCCGCGATGAGCAGCGTCAGGCTCGCGGCGGCGATGAGCACTGCGACGAGACGCCAGTTCAGCTGTCTGCGGCCTGTGCCGTCCGTCCGGGTGTTCATCGGCCACCCTCCCCAAGCGTGCCAACGTAAAGCACGAGCAGCTTGAGATCGGTGGGCGACAGGCGGCCCTCCCAGTGCGGCATGTGACCCTGCCGGCCGCCATGGATGCTGGCGTAAACCGACTGGGCGTCACCGCCATAGATCCAATGCGCATCGGTCAGGTCCGGCGCGCCGACCTCATGGAGGCCCTTGGCGTTCTCGCCGTGGCATGCGGCGCAGTTCGCGGCGAACACTTCCTTGCCGGCATCGACGCGCGCCGTCTCGGTCTCGCTGAGCTGTTGCCCGGACAGGGAACGGACATAGGCCGTGACGTCGTTGACGGCCTGCCGTTCGAGAATTCCATCCCTGCCGAAGGCCATCATCTGCGAAATGCGTGTGTCGTCGCTCGTGGAATTGATGCCGACACGGATGGTTTCAGCGATCGTTTCGGGATCGCCGCCCCACAGCCAGGAGCCCGTCGTCAGGTCGGGAAAGCCCGGACCACCCTTGGCGTTCACGCCATGGCAGACCGCGCAATTGTCGGCGAAGAGCGTGCGTCCGGTTTCGCGGACATGGCGCATCAGGTCTTCGTCCGCCGCGATCTCCTCATAGCCAAGCGCCGCGATCCTGTCGGTCCATGCGGCCCGCGCCGCGGAGGCGTCCTCGATCTGCCGGGCCACCACCTCGCGCTGGTCGATGCCGAGCAGACCCTTGGTGTAGGTCCACCCCAGCGGCCAGGCCGGCATGAGCAGCCAGTAGACGATGGAGAACAGGGTGGTCGCCGCCAGGAAAAACAGGACGACGCGCGGCACCGGCGTGTCGAGTTCCTCGATGCCGTTCCACTCGTGTCCGGTGGTCATGCGTCCGGTGACGGGATCGCGTTTCTCATGCCCCATTGTTATCTCCCGGGCGGTCGTCTTTATCGAGAATGCTGTTCTTGGCGCGGTCGAAGCGCTTGCGGTTGGACGGCCAGAATGCATAGGCCAGCACAGCCAGCGCCATGGCGATCAGGTAAAACAGCCCCCAGCTTTTGGAGAAGGCGACCAGCGTCTGATGGTCGAGTTCCATGGCCTCACTCCTCCGCCGAGGCGGTTGTCTCATGGGCCGCATCGGTGAGACGCCCGAGGACCTGGAGATAGGCGACGAGCGCATCCATCTCCGTCACCCGTGACGGATCGCCGTCGAAGAGGCGGACATTGGTCGCTTCTCCATAGCGTTCGCCGACGCCCTCTGCATCGCCGCTGTCGGGGTTGGCCTGTCCGTAGGCATCCCGGGTCGCGCCTGCGATCATCTCGTCGGTGTAGGGCACGCCGACGGCGCGCTGGGCCGCCAGATGCTTGCCGAGATCGTCGATCTTCAAGGTGTTGCGCTGGAGCCAGCCATATTTGGGCATGACCGATTCCGGCACCACATCGCGCGGGTTGATGAGATGGGCGACATGCCAGGCGTCGGAGTATTTGCCACCAAGGCGGGCGAGGTCGGGGCCGGTGCGCTTGGAACCCCACAGCATCGGGTGGTCGTATTTGGACTCGACCGCCAGCGAATAGGGGCCATAGCGCTCGACCTCGTCGCGCAGCGTGCGGATCATCTGGCTGTGGCACGCATAGCAGCCCTCGCGGATGTAGATGTTGCGGCCGGCGAGTTCGAGCGGCGTGT
>JBEBSP010000211.1:0-4799 GCA_040394255.1 Agaricicola taiwanensis
TGGCGCAGGGCGAACCGGACGCCGAGGCCGTCGAGCCGCCACAGCCAGGCCCGCAGCAGCGGCGAGGCCTTCATGGCTTTGGGGAAGATGCGCAGACTGGAACCCGCGAAAGTCTCCGCGCCGAGGCCGTCGGCCCAGTCCCGCAGGGCGGCGGGCGGAAAGGCGCGCACCGTGTCGGTGAGGCGCGGATCGACCGGGCCGTAGCGGGTGAGGAAGGCCTCCAGCGGTTCGCCATGGGTGAGGTTGAGCCCGCCGCGCCCGGCCATGAGGAACTTGCGCGCCGGGGACGGCATGGCATCGTAAACCGTGACGGCATGCCCGGTTCCGGCCAGCCGTTCGGCGGCCATGAGCCCGGCGGGTCCGGCGCCGATCACGGCGATCACGGCGCTGGTGTCGGTCATGGATTCTGGTCGCGGTGCTGGTGCATGGGCCATCCATGCACGCCCCATGGGCCATCCCGCAAGCCGGGACACGAAAACAATCGGGCGTCACGCCGCTTCATGCGCCCCGCCTCGGGTGCTGGCCGATATGAAACGACCCTTTCCCGCCGGACGCCGTGGAGCGCACGGCATGCCTTACCGGCCAGGTCCTCAGGCGGACACCCGGCCCGGCATGACCGCGAAGGGCCGCATCTCCGGCCCCGCGGCGCGCGCCACCAGCACATGGCCTTCCGGCACCGGCTTCCAGTGGTCCGGGCTGTCGTCCAGCGGCTCGGACACAATCATCAGCCCGCCGCCAGCCTCACGCCAGTAGAGTGTGGGCGAGCAGCCGTCCGACGACCAGCGGAAGGCCCAGAGGTCCCGCCCGTCGGCCAGCACGGCGGCGAAGCGCAGCGGCTCGGTCACGCCCGCGCGCTCCATCAGGCGCAGACTCTCGCGCAGGGTGCGCTCCATGCAGCCGATGTGGTCCTGTTCCATATCCTGCGACAGCGCGGCCAGGAACAGCGCCTCGCTGTCGGTGGTCCCGGCGCGGGCGTCGTAGAGATCGTCGCGAATCATGCCCTCCAGCGCGCGCCGCACCCGGCCCCAGCCGCCGATCTGGCCGTTGTGCATGAACATCCAGCGGTCATGGGCGAAGGGGTGGCAGTTGGCGCGGCTCGTCGCCGTGCCGGTGGAGGAACGGATGTGGGCGAAGAACAGGCGCGAGCGGATCTGGCGGGCCAGATGCATCAGGTTCTCGTCGCCCCAGGCCGGCCTCAGCTCCTTGTAGAGCCCCGGCTCGTCGTGCTCGCCGTACCAGCCGAGCCCGAAGCCGTCGCCGTTGGTGACGGTCTTGGCCTCGCTGGCGTGCAGGCTCTGGTGGATCAGGGAGCGGCACGGCTCCGTGACGACGCTGGAGAGGAACACGGGCTCCCCGCGATAGGCGACCCAGCGGCACATCGGCGCGCGCACCCTTTCTGACAGGCCGGGAGACTCATCCCACGGTCATGCGCCAGCCTGCCGTGTCCGGTCACGGGGATCAAGTGACCGCGCCGCCGCCTCCGGCCCGCCTTGAACCAAATGATGAATCCCGCTACCGGTTTCGGGGGCTTTCACGTCGATATTTGTCGACAATCTGCAAAGGGACGGCCATGCGCGCTGTGCTGGGGATCTTGCTTGCGGTTCTGACCTGCGCTCCGGCGCTCGCGGCGCCGGAGGGACATGGCGTCGACGGCGCCCGGCTGTCGCTCATCTGGATACTGCCCTTCGTCGGCATCCTGCTGTCGATCGCGATCTTCCCGCTCGCCGCGCCCCATGTCTGGCACCACCACTTCGGCAAGATCGCCGTCTTCTGGGCCGCCGCCTTCGCGGTCCCCTTCGCCCTGACCTACGGCTTCGACCTCGCGCTCTATGAGATCGTCCACATCATCCTGGTGGACTATGTGCCGTTCATCATCCTCCTGTTCGCGCTGTTCACGGTGTCGGGCGGCATCCTGGTCGCGGGCAACCTGCACGGCAGCCCGCTGACCAACACCACGATCCTCGCCATCGGCACGGTGCTGGCCTCGGTCATCGGCACCACCGGCGCCTCCATGGTGCTGATCCGGCCGCTGCTGCGCGCCAACGACAATCGCCGCCATCAGGCGCACACCGTGGTGTTCTTCATCTTCCTCGTGTCCAACATCGGCGGCTCGCTGAGCCCGCTGGGCGACCCGCCGCTGTTCCTGGGGTTCCTGCGCGGCGTCGATTTCTTCTGGACGACGCAGTTCATGTGGCGGGAAACGGCTTTCCTCGCGGCGATCCTGCTGCCGCTGTTCTTCGTCATCGACAGCTGGTTCTACAAAAAGGAAGAGAATCTGCCGCAGCCGGCCGATCCCACGCCGGACAGCGCGCTGCGCCTCCTTGGGCTGCGGAACCTGCCGCTGCTGGCCGTCATCATCGGCGCGATCCTGATGAGCGCCACCTGGCAGCCGGGCGTCTCCTTCACCGTCCTCGGCACCGAGGTGCAGCTCCAGAATCTCGCGCGCGACGTCATCCTGGTCGCCACGGCGGGCGTATCGCTGTGGATCACCGCCTCGGACCTGCGCGAGCAGAACGGTTTCAACTGGGAGCCGATCAAGGAGGTCGCCAAGCTGTTCGCGGGCATCTTCGTCTGCATCATCCCGGCACTGGCGATCCTGAAGGCGGGCTCGAACGGCGCGCTCGCGCCGCTGGTGGCGCTGGTCACCGACGAGGCCGGAAGCCCGCGCGACGAGATGTACTTCTGGCTGACGGGCCTGCTCTCGGGCGTGCTCGACAACGCGCCGACCTATCTCGTCTTCTTCAACCTCGCCGGTGGCGACCCGCAGGCGCTGATGACCACCTTCTCGTCCACGCTGGTGGCGATCTCCGGCGGCGCGGTGTTCATGGGCGCGCTGACCTACATCGGCAACGCGCCCAACTTCATGGTGCGCTCCATCGCCGAGAACCGGGGCGTCGCCATGCCGAGCTTCTTCGGCTACATGGCCTGGTCAGGACTGGTCCTTGTGCCCGCCTTCATGGCTCTCACCGTGGTGTTCTTCCTGTGAGGGGGCCAGAGCGGCGGGATCGTCCGCCACGGCGGGGATGATGCTGTCGGCCAGGAGCGCGTGCAGCGCGTCGATGTGGCCGTCGCCGCGCGGCCGGGGCATCGAATCCGAGGTCGTGACCACCGTCAGGCCGAGGTCGGGCACCACGTAGACCATCTGCCCGCCGTAGCCCCAGGCGAACTTGACGTCATGGCCGCGCGCCTCGCGGGTGAACCAGCCGTAGCCGTAGCCGTTGCCGTTCCAGGGAGACATGGTGCGCATGGTCCAGGACGAGGCGACCCAGCCCTCGGGCAGGATGCGCTCGCCATCCATCACGCCGTCGTTGCGGTAAAGCTCGCCGAAACGCAGCAGCGCGCGCGGGCTGAGCTCCATGTCGTTGCCGCCGCGGAACAGGCCCTGCGGGTCGCGCGGCCAGCGCGGGATGGTGATGCCCAGCGGCTTGCCCAGCCATTCGCGGGCCAGTTCGTGCAGGTTCCGGCCCGAGGCCTTGGCGAGCATGGCCCCCAGAAGATGCGTCGAGCCGGTGGAATAGAGCATGCGCCCGCCCGGCACGTCGACGAAGGGCCGCGACAGCACATCGCGCACCCAGTTGCGGCTGGCGATCCACGCGCCGTACTGGCGCCCGGAGGTGGTCTCCAGCCCCGAGCGCATGGAAACGAGGTTGCCGACCGTGATGTCGCCGACGCGCGGATCGGCGTCCTCGGGGATGCTGGCGGCGAGCAGCGAGCCCACGGTCTGGTCCTCGCCGGTGAAGACGCCGCGCTGGATGGCGATGCCGACCAGCGCCGAGACCACCGATTTCGACGCCGACTTGATGTTGACCGGACGGTCGAGGTCCGGGCCGCGGAAGCGGCGCTCCAGCAGCACCTTGCCATCGCGGGCGACGATCAGGGCGTTGAGATGCGGCAGCGCCCCGGCGGCGGCGACGGTCTCGTCGAAGCGAGGGTCGGCGGGCGCTTCGGCGGCCTTCGGCGAAGGGGCATCGGCAGCCGTGGTGGGGGAGATCAGGGCGAGCGCCATGAACGCGAAGGCGGCGAAGGTCTTGAACGCACGCCGTGGCCTGCCTTCCAACCCTCTCCCACGGGGAGGGGGAACAACCGTGGCCTCGGGCCGCTTTTCCGCCTGTTCACTGGGACTGCAATGCATGGGATATCCGAAGGAAACGCAACACACGGACGGCCGGGCGAACCCGGCCATGGCACTGAAGAAGATCAACCGATCTTCGAAAATTCCACGTGCGGGGGGAAGCGGGCAAAAATAAGAAAGCCCCGGCGGGCCGGGGCTTTCTCACAGGTTATACCGGTTATTATGCGATGCGCTCATTCCGCCGCGGCGCGGACCTCGGGAGCGGCCGCCTTGACGTCGGCGCCGACATGGGCCTCGAACTTGGCGAAGTTGTCCTGGAACATCTTGACCAGCTTGGCCGCCGTGGCGTCGTAGGCCATCTTGTCGCGCCAGGTCTTGCGCGGGTACAGCAGGTGCGGCTCGACGCCCGGCACCGAGGTCGGCACCTCGAAGCCGAAATAGGGATCGGTGCGGAAATCGGCGTCCTTGAGCGACCCGTTGAGCGCGGCCGCCAGCAGGGTGCGGGTCGCCTTGATGGGCATGCGGCGGCCCTCGCCGTACTGGCCGCCGGTCCAGCCGGTGGAGACCAGCCAGCAGTCGACCTCATGCTCGGCGATGAGCTTCTTCAGCAGTTCGCCGTATTCGGACGGATGGCGCGGCATGAAGGGCGAACCGAAGCAGGTGGAGAAGGTCGCCTGCGGCTCGGTGACGCCGCGCTCGGTGCCGGCCACCTTGGCGGTGTAGCCCG
>JBEBSP010000212.1:0-4709 GCA_040394255.1 Agaricicola taiwanensis
AGGGCAAGCACGTGAAGCGCGGTCCTTTTCCAGAGCCTTATATCCCGACATGCGAAAGGAACGAGCCATGAAGCGCGACAGGGCATCTGAACTTCGCGCGATTGCTGACGGTAGCCTGATGCTGAACGTGCGCAACGGCGTGACCGTATCGCGCTCAATGCTGGCGATGATAGCAGACGAGATCGACGCTCTACGAGCCGCGCCCCTCACCCCTGCCGAAGCAGGCGGGCTGGTGGAGCGGTTGCGGGATCGCGCCGAAAGCTACCGCATGGGCGGCCCATCATCCGAGCATACCGCTGCCCTCTTAGATGAAGCCGCCGCCGCCCTCGCCGCCGAACGCGCTGCCCATGCGGAAACGAAGCGGGAGCGGGATGAGGCGTTGAGGGCGCTGGAGCCGTTTGCCGATGCTGCGGACGATCTGGAAGACGATCACAAAGACACGTCCTCGATCTGGGAATGTCCCGCTGCCGTCAACATAGACGCGGGCCATCTCCGCGCCGCCCGCCGTGTCCGCGAAGGGGGGAAGGTGGATGGTTGAGCCTCGTCTGATCGAAGCGAACTGGAACACCAACGGCGTCCAATATCACGAATACACCTGCGCCGACTGCGGGAAACCGGCTCGCAACACCTATTGCGAGCCGCACCGCACGAACATGCTGGATCGCCGTCTTTGCTACAACTGCAACTATTGGCGCGATTTCGAGGCCAAGCTTGAGCGTGAACACGCCAAGATGACCATCATCGACGGCCACGTCTATGGCCCTGGTAGCCGCACCAGCGGTTCATTTCGAGGCATGGCCGGCCGGCGCTTCGACATCGAATACATCGAGCCGTCGATCTATGTAGGCAAGCGCGTGACGACGTTTGACCTGTGGTCAGGCTCGACGTTGCCCGATCATCTCCAGAAGCGGTTTGCCGACACAGCCCGTTTCCTTGGCTGTGCGGAAAAGCGCTCACTCGACGGCGAAATCACGACTTGCTGGAACCCTTCCGACCATCGCGCCGAGCCATATCCGCTCCCGCGCACGCTGGGGATTGCATGATGACACAGGATAAAGACGCTCATATTGCCAAACTGTCGGCGGAGAACGAGCGGCTGAAACAGGAGACCGAGAACTGGAAAACCTGTGCGGCTGGCTGGCGGAAGATTGCCAAAGCCAGCACAAGCGCGGTGAAGGTTTCCTACGCTAATTCGACAGCACCAAATAGGCCATTCGCCACCACTCCACCGGAAGGCCAGCAAGAGCCGGTGGCGTGGGGTGAGTTCTACGGCGGCAAAATAGCTACTGTCAGGACCGACAAGAGCCGTCACTGCACCGTGCCCCTCTACGCCCGCCCCGCAGAACAGGCGGTGACGGAGGCGCTGCGTGATCTGCTCGACCATGTAGATCGGAACACATGCGCCCACGAGGACACTTACCGAGGTGGCTCCATCTGGACGATATGTGATAGCTGCGGCCAGAAGTGGGCGGATGATCGAGGCGGCGTCATCCCCTACTCCGACCCCGAGCCTGTCGCCAAGGCCCGCGCCGCCCTCAAGGCCGCGATGGAGGCAGGACGCCATGACTGACGCACGGGAGATTATAGCCAAGTGGGCATGGGGAACCGAGACGAGCGCGCGCGGGAATGCCACGATGGCCCTCCGCGAGCTTTCTAACGCCGGCTTCCGCATCCTCGGGCCAGATGAAGTCGATCAGGTGACGGTGGAGAAGTGTGCGGAAGCGGTTGAGTGCGCCGGCCGCGCCGCTCTCACGGAGGGGGAGGATGAGTAGCTTCGCCTTCCACTTCATCGAAATCTGGCGGAACCCGCTCCCCATAGGCCCTCACAATGAGATTGGCCGTACCTTGGCAGTGGTAACAAAGGTCTTGGCATTTGTGCGAGCACAGCAATTTCGCCACCTCATCCCGCGTCGGCTTTTCCGAGGCAGTCATGAGGTGCAACCCGATGAAATGGGCCGTCTCCGGCGTCAGGAGCACATTGCGACCGGCGTTGTACCGGGCGATCAGCAGTTCTGCCAGTTCCTTTTCGTTGCGCCAGACGCGAGACATGTTCCTTATTTGTTCTTATTGGGATAGGAGTCAAGCTAATGAGTAGGCCCCAGCCCACTGTTTTCACCCCCGCCCAATTAGCCGATCGATGGGCTTGCTCTGAGAGCCATGTGCGCAATCTGATCGCACGAGGACGCTTGCCTGCCTTCAGGCTGGGGGGCAAGCTGATTCGGATCAGGGCGAGCGATGTGGAGAGATACGAATGCCAGACTGGCGAATCACCCGATTGCGCGGAGAATACTGCGTCACATGGGATGAAGGAGACATCAGGCGTCGTTATCGCCTTGGGACAGACGACCCCAAGGAGGCGGCCCGCCGCGCCCCGGCTCGATACGCGGAACTGACACGGCCAAAAGGATCTACCGTCAGGGAGCTTTGGCAAAGCTACTGCCTGGACAAGGAAGGACGTTCAGTCGTCACCACGATGAAATACACGTGGAAGGCGCTTGATCCGTTTTTTGGAGACTTGGAAGGGGAAGCGGTCAGCGTAGCCGATTGCCGGCTCTACACTGAATCACGAAGGCTGGCCGGGAAAAAGGACGGCTCTATCCATACGGAGCTTGGGCACATCAGGTCTGTGCTTGTCTGGGCGCAAAAGCAGCGCCTTATCGCGCATGCGCCTCATATCGAGCGCCCGACGAAACCGGAACCGAAAGACGGGTATCTGACGCGACAGGAAGTCGGCTTGCTCATGGAGAAGGCGAATGTGCCTCATGTGCGACTTGCCATCCTGCTCATGATCTCCACAGGGGCCAGAAGTGCGGCTGCGCTTCAACTCACATGGGACCGGGTGGATTTCGACCGCCGCATGATCCAACT
The DNA here is from genome assembly GCA_040394255.1 of Agaricicola taiwanensis. GTDB lineage: Bacteria > Pseudomonadota > Alphaproteobacteria > Rhizobiales > Methylopilaceae > Agaricicola > Agaricicola taiwanensis_A. The sequence continues at coordinate 2,869 of JBEBSP010000212.1, forward strand.
CCGCAATCCTTTCGACCGTGCACGGCGCAAGGGACGCGCTACGGTGCCGATCAACGATACCCTGCTCCCTGCCCTTCACGAGGCCAAGGAAGGCGCTCTGACGCCCTATGTGATCGAATGGGCCGGCAAGCCCGTGCTCTCGATCAAGAAGGGCATCAAGACGGCAGGGTCAGCAATCGGCAGGCCGGACGCCTCCCCCCACATGCTGAGGCATTCGGCTGCCGTATGGCTGGCGGAAGATGGTCACTCCATGGAGGAAATTGCGCAGTTCCTTGGGCACGAAAACAGCCGCATCACCTTCAAGGCGTATGCACGCTATTCTCCTGATTACCTGCGCAGGCTGGCCGCTTCGTTGGAGGTCTAGGTTCAGTGAACCTGTAGACCACTTCGTAACAGCGGCGCAAAGCCTTGGGAAAATGGTGGGCGATGACGGACTCGAACCGCCGACATCTTCGGTGTAAACATTGTGGCCCGCTTCCAAACCCGCAGAACTCCCGCAAAAGAGCGCTTCGCAAAGTGGGCTTTTCGCCACGATGTTCTGCCTGCGTTCCGTTTTGCAGGTTTGGCGAACCTTAGAGCACTTCGTAAATCAAGGCGCAAACCCACCCTTGATCAGAAACCCGACCACCCCGGCGATAATGCCGCCGATGATCAGCCAGTTAATCCGTGACAGTGAGTTCTGGATGTCGGAAACGGAGCTTTCGAGGCCAGAGAACCGCGTGTCGATGCGGGCCTCCATGGCATTCCACTTTTCATCGTGGCGCGCACTGTCGATGTCCCGTTGCCGCTGCCACGCTTCAAGGGCCGATAATCGTTGCTCGTGCGCCGCGCCTCGATGCTCGGCGCTCACCACGCGGCTGCGCAGATCGCCATCCATCTCATTCGCCTTTTCCACTACCAGCACCCCTGCCCGCTTCCGAAGGTATTATGAGCCGCCACGTCCTGCGCAAACGGCCTGTCGTTCTGGATGATGAATTGCCGTGTTTCAGCCGAGGGTGACAGCTTCCGCCACCCATCGCACTCACTGGCAGGAGCCGTCTTCGAACACGCCGCCAAGGCTGCGACAGAGATCAGCAGGAGACATATTGCGCACTTTCTCATCGGTCGCGTTCCTTTCGCGCAGCACGTCGATTGATCGGGTGAGGATGGCCGTGCGCTCGCTCGCCGCGCCCCGCTGGTAGCCGTGAAGCCATGACAGGCCCATGAGCGAGGCGGCGACCGCGAGAGCACCTAGAACGCGGCCTATGGGTGAGAGGAGGAAGCTCAAGCCAGTTCCTCCCTGATCTTGCGGATGGACGCCGCCAACCTTGGCCCGAGGAACGTCAGTATGAGCAGCCCGACGACCGCCACGCCACCGAATGCGGCAATGTCGGAAATCTCGCTATCCCGCAGCCATGCGATCAGACCGCCGACCGTACCGGCACCGGTCGTCAGCCAGCCCCACAGGCCGGTTTCCTTCTTCACCTTGGTTTCCACGGTATCGGGGACGACTGGCTTTTCGACCTCGACGGGAACCTGCACTTCGATCTTCGGCTGGCCTGCGGTGTGCCGGCGCTTGACCTCGGAGAGAGCCGCTGTGACCTGCATGATCGAGACGGACGCATTCTGACCGCTGTAGAAGCCCTTGCCCTTGGAGGTCGGCAGCGAGGCCCATTCGCGCGCCAAGTTGTCGAGCAGCGTTTCCAGAGAGAGGCGGCCAGACAGCCACTTGTCGATACCGCGCCCGCCAAGCAGGTAGCAGGCCATGCGGTCTTGCATGTCGCGGTCGAACAGTGCCGTTGCCGGAATGCTGAGAGCCTGCTGGATGGTCCGGCGCGTGGTGCGCACGATCTGGTAGCGGC
>JBEBSP010000213.1:0-4684 GCA_040394255.1 Agaricicola taiwanensis
GAAACGGATCGAGCACGGCGGCATCCTCGTCAGCCTGCTGATTGGCTGCGCCGGGGCGGGGTGGTGGTATTTCGGGCTCGGCAAGCCGCTGACCTGGATCGACATCTCCAGCTTCCTGATCGGCTACACCATCATCAACATCGGCGTGGGCATGGTCCTGCACCGCTATTTCTCCCACAAGAGCTACGAAACCTTCGTGTGGATGCGCTACGTGCTCGGCGCTTTCGCCACCATGGCCTGCCAGGGCTCGATCCTGAAATGGGCGGCCGACCACCGGCGGCACCATTCCCACACCGACGAATGCGGCGACCTGCACAGCCCGCATGTGGACGGACACTGCCACGAGACCGACACGCTCTACGGCATGTATCATTCCCACATCGGCTGGGCCTTCGACGACACCACCACCGACATCAAGATCTATGGCAAGGGCCTGGTCAACGATCCCGTGGTCCGGTTCTTCGGGCGCACGCGGCTGTTCTGGTATGCCGCCTCGCTCATCATCCTGCCCGGCCTCTACGGCTACGCGCTGGGCGGTTTCGACGGGATGATGGGCTCGATCCTGTTCGGCGGTTTCGTGCGCACCTTCGTGCTGCTCAACGCCGTGCTGGCGGTCAATTCCATCGGTCACAAGTGGGGCTCGGAGCGCTACGGCCAGGATAACCACTCCAAGAACAACTTCTGGTTGGCGCTCCTGACCTTCGGCGACGGATTCCACAACAACCACCACCATTTCCCGCGCGCCGCCATGGCCGGGCACCGCTGGTGGGAGATCGACGTCAACGGCTGGATCATCCACGGCATGGGCAGGATCGGTCTCGCCTGGAATGTCGTCAGCGTGCCGGAGTCGGTGCTGCACCCGGAGAAGACGAAGGTGACGCAGGACAACGAGGGGCCGGCGGAGAAGGCGGTGGCGTGACGGCGTCATCAGGCCGGAAATCAAAAAGGGCGGCCTTCGGGCCGCCCTTTTCGCTGTCTCGGGACTCTCTTACCGCGAGAACTTCTTGTACTTGATGCGCTTGGGCTCGACCGCGTCGGGGCCGAGGCGGCGCTTCTTGTCTTCCTCGTAGCCCTCGAAGTTGCCCTCGAACCATTCCACGTGGCTGTCGCCCTCGAAGGCGAGGATGTGGGTGGCGATGCGGTCCAGGAACATGCGGTCATGGCTGATGACCACGGCGCAGCCGGCATAGTCCTCCAGCGCCTCTTCCAGCGCGCGCAGGGTCTCCACGTCGAGATCGTTGGTCGGTTCGTCGAGCAGCAGCAGGTTGGCGCCGGACTTCAGCATCTTGGCCAGATGGACGCGGTTGCGCTCGCCGCCCGAGAGCACGCCGACCTTCTTCTGCTGGTCGGAGCCCTTGAAGTTGAAGGTCGAGCAATAGGCGCGCGAGTTGATCTCGCGTTTGCCCAGATAGATGATGTCGTTGCCGCCGGAGATTTCCTCCCAGACGTTCTTGTTCGGGTCGAGCGCGTCGCGCGACTGGTCGACGTAGCCGAGCTGCACGCTCTCGCCGATCTTGATGGTGCCCGAATCCGGCTGCTCCTGTCCGGTGATCATGCGGAACAGCGTGGTCTTGCCCGCGCCGTTCGGCCCGATGATGCCGACGATGCCGCCGGGCGGCAGCTTGAACGACAGGTCGTCGATCAACAGGCGATCGCCGTAGCCCTTCGAGAGATTTTCAAAATCCACCACATTGGCGCCGAGACGCTCGGCGATGGGGATGACGATCTGCGCGGTGCCGGGTCCGCTGTCCTGGCTGCGCTGGACCAGTTCGTCGTAGCGCTGGATGCGGGCCTTGCTCTTGGCCTGGCGGGCGCGCGGGGAGGTGCCCATCCATTCCTGCTCGCGGGCGAGAGCGCGCTGGTGGGCGGCGTCCTCGCGGCCTTCCTGCACGAGGCGCTTCTGCTTCTGCACCAGCCAGGTGGAGTAGTTGCCTTCGTAGGGGATGCCCCGGCCCCGGTCGAGCTCGAGAATCCAGCCCGTCACATTGTCGAGGAAGTAGCGGTCATGGGTCACCATGAGCACGGCGCCCGGATAATTCTTCAGGTGGTTCTGGAGCCACTGGATGGTCTCGGCGTCCAGATGGTTGGTCGGCTCGTCGAGCAGCAGCAGCTCGGGCTCCTCCAGCAGCAGCTTGCACAGCGCCACGCGGCGGCGCTCGCCGCCCGACAGGAGGTTGGGGTCGGCGTCGTCCGCGGGACAGCGCAGGGCCTCCATGGCCTGGTCGACCTTCGAATCCAGATCCCAGAGGTTCTGGCTGTCGATCTCGTCCTGGAGCTTGGCCGCCTCGTCCGCCGTCTCGTCGGAATAGTTCATCATCAGTTCGTTGTAGCGGTCGAGGATCGCGCGCTTGGCGGCGACGCCATCCTCGACGTTCTGGCGCACGGTGCGCGTCTCGTCGAGGCGCGGCTCCTGCGGCAGGTAGCCGACGCGGATGCCCTGCGCGGCCCAGGCCTCGCCGGTGAACTCCTTGTCGGTGCCGGCCATGATGCGCAGAAGGGTCGACTTGCCCGCGCCGTTGACGCCGAGGATGCCGATCTTGGCGTCCGGGTAGAATTGCAGGTGGACGTTGTCGAGGACCTTCTTGCCGCCGGAGTAGGTCTTGGTCAGACCCTGCATGAAATAGGCAAATTGCTGCGCCATGAGCGGGCGGCTCCCTTGATCGTCGTGGTGCTTGAAACGTGCCGCCCTTCTAGCGCGCTCTTCCACCCGGGAGCAAGGTGGGCCTGCCGGCGGGCATGTTCAGGCCCATCAGGCCTGACGCATCCGTTCGAAGAAGCCGCGCGCCTCGTGGTCGAGATCCTGGGTTTCGGTTTCGAGGCTCAGGGCCAGTTCGCGGACGTTGCGGGCCGTCGCTTCGGTGGCGCGGGTGGCTTCCCCCACGCCCATGACAGCTTCCGACAGTCCGTCGACGTCCATGGAAATGCCGCTGGCCGTGGCCGCGAACTGGCGGGTCACGGTGCTCTGTTCCTCGACCGCGCCGGCGATGGATTGCGCCGTCTGTGCGATGCCCTTGATGGTCTCGCCGATGCCCGCGAGATCGCTTACGGTCCGGCGCGTCGCCTCCTGAATCGTGGTGATCTGGCGGCTGATCTCGTCGGTCGCCTTGGCTGTCTGCTCCGCCAGCGTCTTCACCTCGCTGGCCACCACGGCGAAACCGCGCCCCGCCTCACCTGCGCGGGCGGCCTCGATGGTGGCGTTGAGGGCCAGAAGATTGGTCTGCTCGGCGATGCCGGAGATAAGCTCGACGACGGAGCCGATCCTTTCCGCCGCCTCGGCCAGTCCCCGCACGGAGGCGTCGGCCTGTTCGGCGTCGGCCACGGCCCTGGAGGCCGTAGCCAGTGAACTGCCGGCGTATTCGCCGATGGCTCCGATGGAGCTGGACAGTTCCTCGGTGGCGGCAGAGTTGGTGGCGATCTTGGCGGCAATGTCCTGCGCGATGCCGGACGCGGCGCCGGCCTGGGAGGATGAACCGGTCGCGGAGGAACCGAGGTCGTCGGACATGCCGTTGAGCGTCTCGGCCGCCTGCACCAGCGAGCGCAGGCTGCGGGTCATCAAGGTGTCGAACGAACTGACAGCCAGGGTAATCTCGCTTTCGCGGTGTGCCGACTGAGCGATCTGTGTTTCATGATAGAGCGAGATGGCGATGTCGAGATCCAGCATGGCCGCGCGCGTCAACGCGCCGGCCAGGCGGCCGGCCAGACGACCATTGAAACGCCTGGATTCTCCTATCTTGCGGGTCAGGCGATCGATCACGAAACCGTATCCGGCGATGTACCAGCCGGGCTCGATGTTCGCCCGCACATGAGCCTCGCCGATCCGGCGAACGCTTTGCTCGTAGTCCGTGTCGAAGGTGCCGCTGAACAGCCGCTTCCAATGCCGCGCCTGGGCGCCGACCAGCCGGCCGCGATGGGCGGCCACGCGTGCGTCGAGCGTGGGAAAGGCGGCGAGGTGGCCGTAAAAATCCTGCAACAGTCCGCTCACGCTTGCTTCGATGATGCTCCAGGCCGTGCGCAGATCGGCTCTGGTGGCCTCGTCGATGCCATGCAAGGCAAGGCGCTCGGCAAGCGTAAATTCATTCCCGGCCATCGAGGTTCCCCAACTGTCATGTGTTCACATGAAGCCTTGTTTGCAGACGGTTAACGGTAGGTTAGGGCGGGCCGCTACACGATACCGAGAGGGACGATCTGCGTCATTTCGCCAAGGCGGCTTCCCGGCTACAAGGCTCGGGTTCCGTCTGCGAGGCCGCCTTCATGGCTGATGAACTCAGTCTTTCCATCCTGTTCTTCGCGGGGTTGCTCAGCTTCCTGTCGCCCTGCGTGCTGCCGCTCGTGCCGGCCTACCTGACCTATCTCGCCGGCACCACGGTGGACCATCTGGCTTTCGGCGACCGCAGGGCAGGGTCGGTCACGGGGCGCGCCCTCGGCGCTGCCGTCCTGTTCGTCCTGGGCTTTTCCACGGTCTTCGTGATCCTTGGGGCGGCCGCATCCGCGCTCAGCGGCCTCCTGCGGGAGTATCTGGACATCCTGACCATGCTGGCGGGCGTGGCCATCATCGTGATGGGACTGCATTTCCTCGGCGTCTTCCGCATCGCGCTCTTGTACCGCGAGGCCCGGTTCCAGCCTCGGGCGGTGGGATTGTGGGGCGCCTATGTCATGGGGCTCGCCTTCGCCTTCGGCTGGACGC
>JBEBSP010000214.1:0-4664 GCA_040394255.1 Agaricicola taiwanensis
AGGAAGTCGGCCAGCAGTTCTCGGTGACGCGCGAGCGCATCCGCCAGATCGAGGCGAAGGCCCTGCGCAAGCTCAAGCATCCGAGCCGGTCGCGCAAGCTCAGAAGTTTCCTCGACAACTGACGCGGATCGGGCCGCGCGTTCAGCGCGGATCCCCTGCATACCTTCTTGCGATGCCCGGCCCCGTGCCGGGCATTTGCATATGCGCCTCGATCCCGGATCTCTCCTCCGGCTTTGACCGGACATCGTTCCGTTTGCATACAACAGAAGTTCCGTGTGTTAACTGTTGTCTGCAAGCGAGGATGCCGGCCTGATCCATGCCTCCCAGATGCCTCGGTCAAGGGGCGCCGGCCGGTGGTGATCCACGCGACAGGGAGAGAACAGAATGACCTTGCCAAGGCTTTTCCAGCCGTTTTCCTTCAAGAGCGTCACGGCGCGGAATCCGATCGTCGTGTCACCCATGTGCCAGTATCAGTCTGTCGACGGCTCGCCCACCGACTGGCACTTTGTCCATATGGGCCGCTATGCGGTCGGCGGAGCCGGTATCGTCTTCTACGAGGAGACGGCGGTGGAAGACCGGGGGCGCAAGACGCACGCCTGCGCGGGCCTGTACCGCGACGATCAGATCCCGGAGTTCAAGCGCCTCGCCGACCTGGTGCGCGGGCTCGGCTCCGTTCCGGCGATCCAGCTTGGCCATTCCGGGGGAAGGGCGTCCGAGCGCGGACCCCTGTTCGGCCGTCAGGCGCTCGTCAACACGGACGATGCCGATGACGCCTGGCAGGCCGTATCCTCCAGCGCCACGCCCATCAAGGAGGGCAGCCCGATCCCGCGGGAGATGAGCCTCAAGGACATTCAGGACGTGGTGGAGGCCTTCGCGGTTGCGGCAAGGCGCAGCCTTGCGGCGGGCTTCGAAATCCTGGAGATCCATGGGGCCCACGGCTATCTGATCCAGCAGTTCCTGTCGCCGCTGATCAACAAGCGCGCCGACGCTTATGGCGGCGACCTCAAGGGCCGCATGCGGTTCGCCCTGGAGATCACCGAAGCGGTGCGCGCGGCTTGGCCGCAGGACCGGCCGTTTTTCTTCCGCATCTCCACGCTCGACGGGCAGGGCGGCTACTGGTCGCTTGAGGATTCCGTCGCCCTTGCCAAGGAGCTGAAGGCTCTCGGGGTTGATTGCATCGATTGTTCCTCGGGCGGGCTGACCGGTCCGTCGACCATGCCGCTCATTCCCCGCATCCAAGGCTATCACGTGCCCTATGCCCGGCGCATCAAGGACGAGACCGGCATGATGACCATGGCGCCCGGAAACATCACGGAAGCCGGACAGGCCGAACGCATCCTGCAAAGCGGCGACGTGGACCTGATCGGCATGGCGAGGGAGCTGATGTACAACGCCGACTGGCCGGTTCATGCGGCCAAGGCGCTGGATGTGCCGGATTATCTTGAGCTGTTCCCGCCGGAATACACCTTCCGCCTCAAGGCGCGCGCCGAACAGGCCGGGATGTCCATCAACGGCGAGGCCGCGCGTCTTCCGGTCAACGCCACGGAGTTCATGTAGTCTGCTTGCCCGTTGCGAACAGTGCGGTATGTATGGCGGTCGCCGCGAGGCGGCCGTCATTGCTTTTGGCGCTCCGCCAAACTCCATCACCAGACGATAAGGGCTGTCATGGATACCGTCACCCAGATGCTGTTTGGCGCCACGGTGGCGCAGGCCGGTTTCCGGCGCAGGCTGGGGCGCAGGGCGCTGGTGGCGGGCGCGATCATGGGGCTCATCCCCGACCTCGACGTGGTGGTCGGCTGGGTCGCCGGCCCCTTCGCAGGCTGGCAGCACCATCGCGGGCTGACCCATTCGCTGCTGTTCGGCCCGCTGGTCGGGCCGCTGTTCGGCTGGCTGATCTGGCGATGGCGGCGAGGCCGGACCCCCGTGGGCACCGTGGAGACCGATCATGACATGCTTCGTGCATGGATTTGGCTCTGCGTGCTGGGCCTGTTCACCCATCCGCTGATCGACGCCTTCACCAGCTATGGCACGCAGCTCCTGTGGCCGCTGACGACGGCGCGCTTCGCGATCAACGCCCTGCCGATCATCGACCCGGTCTATTCGCTGGCGCTGATCGTGGCGCTCGCCTGCGGCCTCGTTATCCGCACAAGGCTTCGGCTTGCGCAGGACATCGCCGCCGGGGCGCTGCTGTTCATCGTGCTCTATTCGCTGGGAGGCTGGGCGATCAACAGCCACATCGAGCGGGTGGCGCGGGCGCAGTTCGCGCGGGCCGCGGAGGTGACGGCCTATCCATTGCTGTTCCAGCCCTATTACCGCCGGGTGCTGGCCCTCACGCCGGAGGCCGCGCATGTGGGCTACTATTCCGTGCTGAACCCCAGGACCATCGACTGGCGGGAGTTTCCGATCGCCGGCGGCACGGAGGTCGAGGCCGTGCGCGCGACCCGCGAGGGCGCGATCTTCGAGTGGTTTTCCATGAACAAGCCGCTGTGGCGTTCGACCCCGAATGGAAAAGGCGGCCGTCTCGTGGAGGGTTTCGACCTGCGCTACGGCATGCCGGGCGCGTCCAGTCTCAGCATGTGGGGCGTGCGCGCCCATGTCGATGCGGAGGGCGTGGTGACGGGACCGGTCGAGCGGTTCTCGACGCCGCGCGACACCTCCGGCGCGGCCTTCGGGCGGTTCTGGCATGAGATCACGGGGTGGTGAGGCCACCGATTTCCGGGGACCTCAAACGAGCGTGACCTGCCCGTTCGTCAGTTCGTAGTGAGTGCCGACGACCTTGATCTTCCGATCCCCGACAAGACCCGCGAGGATCGGCTCCGCCGTTTCCAGCCGCCGGACGTTGCGGCGCACGTTCTCCACGATGGCGGCGGGGAGGATGTCGTCCTGTCCGCTTGCCTTCACGGCTTCGACCGCCGGTCCGATGTCACGCATCATGCCTTGCAGGTGCCCCGGCAGCGTTATTCCCTCGCGGGCGACCTTGATCGCCGCGCCAACGGCCCCGCAGCTCGAATGGCCCAACACCATGATGAGCGGAGTGTTCAGGTATTTGACCGCATATTCGATGCTCGCCAGCCCATCCTCGTTGACGAAGTTCCCGGCGACGCGAATCACGAACAGGTCGCCGGGCCCCTGATCGAAGGCCAGTTCCGGCGCGACGCGGGAATCGGCGCAGCTCAGGATCGCCGCGACGGGATGCTGCGACTGGGCCAGCATCTCCCGCCTGGCCGAGAAATCGCGCTGTGCGGGTGCGTTCGCGGCATAGCGCGCGTTGCCATCCATCAAGCGGTGCAGGGCCTCGTCCGGGGAGATCGCATTCTGCGGCGCCCGCGCGCAGGCGTATCGGGGCAGCATGGCGGCGCCCGCCAGAACCATCCCGCCAAGGATCAGGTTCCGGCGTGACATCCTCGGCATGGAGCAATCGTCGCACATGGTGATCCCCGTGGTGCGGTTTCGTGGGTCGTGAACGGCCGCTTGTTGACTTCTTTCGCCGGTTCATCCGCCGGATGTCCGGGCCAGTCCGGATTTTGTGCCACATCAATGTTTAAAATCGGTAGCTGGGGGCGCTCCTGCGGATATTTCGAGGCGGTCTTCTCGTGGGGCTGGCGGGAGATCGGGGCGTTTGGGCGGCCTGCATGACTTGCAGGATGGCGTCGGCGGCACGATCTAACGGAAGCCCTTTCCGAAAGTATCCCATGACCTCTTTCTCCATTCTCGATCTCGCCTTCATCGCTCAGGGCTCGACCCCCGGCGATGCGCTGCGCAACACGCTCGATCTGGCGCAACATGCCGAACGCTGGGGGTACACCCGCTTCTGGCTGGCCGAGCATCACAACATGGTCGGTATCGCCAGCGCCGCGACCTCCGTGGTCATCGGTCACGTGGCGGGCGGGACGAAGACCATTCGTGTCGGCGCCGGCGGCATCATGCTGCCGAACCATGCCCCGATGGTGATCGCCGAGCAGTTCGGCACGTTGGAAAGCCTTTATCCCGGCCGCATCGACCTCGGCCTCGGGCGCGCGCCCGGCACCGACCAGCGGACGCTGCGCGCCCTGCGCCGCGACCCCTCCGCCTCCGATGCCTTCCCGCAGGACGTGCTGGAATTGCAGGCGCTGCTCGGACCGGTTCAGGAGGGCCAGGTGATCCAGGCCGTGCCGGGTACGAACACCAACGTGCCGCTCTGGATTCTCGGCTCCAGCCTGTTCGGCGCGCAACTCGCCGCCATGCTGGGCCTGCCTTACGCCTTCGCGTCTCATTTCGCGCCCGCCGCACTGATGCAGGCGCTGGAGGCCTACCGCGCCCGCTTCGAGCCGTCGCAGCAACTGGCCAAGCCTTATGCCATGGCCGGGGTCAACGTGGTGGTGGCCGAAACCGATGCGGAGGCGAAGCACCTCTTCACCTCGGCGCAGCAGCAGTTCACCAATCTGTTCCGTGGCACGCGCGGCCAGCTACCGCCGCCGATCGACGATATAGAGGGGTATTGGGCGCCGTCGGAGAAAGCCCAGGCCTCCGGCATGCTGACCTGTTCCTTCGTGGGCTCGAAGGATACCGTGCGGCGCGGTCTGGAAGCCTTCGCCGCCAACACCGGCGTCGAGGAGATCATGGTGGCCTCGGCGATCTACGATCACGCGGCGCGGCTGCGGTCGTATGAACTGCTGGCGGAGATC
>JBEBSP010000215.1:0-4626 GCA_040394255.1 Agaricicola taiwanensis
GTCAGGAAGTCCTGCGTGACCTTGTAGGCGTCGTCGCGGTTCCAGTTGGCGTATTGCGCATCGAGCAGCTTGATGTCCGGGTGCTGCTTCAGCACGTCCTCGAAGGCGCCCATGCGCTCGTTGTCGAGGGTCGTCGCGATGCCGCGCAGCGCCACCACATTGCCCTTGCCGCCGAGCTGCTTGGCGATGTACTCGGCCGGAATCTTGCCGAAGGCCGTGTTGTCGCCCGAGACATAGGCGTCCTGGATCGACGGATCCGTCAGGCCGCGGTCAACGACGGTGATATAGGCGCCCTTGGCCTTCACATCGGCGACCGGCTTGGTGAGAGCGGCCGATTCGAACGGGAAGACGACGAGTGCGTTGATCTTCGACACGGTCGAGAGGTCACGCAGCTGGTCGGCCTGTTCCGTCGCGTTGGCGGCGGTCTTGATGGTGATCTTGAGGTCCGGATGTGCGGCCTCGAGGTCCTTCTTGGCCTGGTCCGTCCAGTAGTTGACGCCACCCATGAAGCTGTGCGTCGCGGCCGGGATGGACACGCCGAGGTGTACTTTTTCCTCAGCCATTGCCGGCAGCGCGATCAGCGCCGTTGCGGCGACGGTGGCCTGAAGTACGAAACGTCTGGTCATCGATTGCATTCTTCTCACTCCCATTTTGGTTGCCTTGGATATCACGTACGCCGGCTGCGCTGGAGCAGCGCGACGCTGATGATGACGAAGCCCTGCACCGCCGCGTTCAGATAGACGCTGATGATGCTGGTCAGGTTCAGGATATTGCTGATGACGGACAAGAGGATCGCGCCGATAACCGTGCCGACGATGGAGCCTGCGCCACCCTTCAGCGCCGTGCCGCCGACGATGACAGCGGCAATCGCCTCCAGCTCCCAGAGGAGGCCGGTGGTCGGCGAGGCGGAGCCGAGACGCGGCACATAGAGCAGCGTTGCGACACCGACGCAGGCGCCGAGCAGCGCATAGGTCTTGAGTTTCACCCAGTCGACATCGACGGCCGCGTAACGGGCCACCTGCTCGTTGGAGCCGATCGCCTGCACATAGCGGCCATAGGCCGTGCGATTGAGGATCACCCCGCCGGCAACCGCCACGCAGAGGAAGACCCAGACGGGGATCGGGACACCGAGGAAATAGCCGTAGTAGACCGGCGCGTAGAGGTCGGCGAGCGCATTGTCGAGCGTGATCGCCCCGCCACCGGAGAAGTAGGTCAGATAGGCGCGGTAGATGCCGAGCGCACCAAGCGTGACGATGAAGGGTTCGACCCGGCCGCGCGTGATCAGCACACCGTGGATCATGCCCAGGAAGCCGCCGAGCACAATGGCCGCCGCCGCCCCGATCAGCACCGCCAGCAGCGGCGAGCCGACCATCTGGCCCGCCCAGTTGATCAGCATGATGACGCAGCCGGCAATCAGCGCCGCCATCGAGCCGACCGACAGGTCGATACCGCCCGAGATGATGACGAAACACATGCCGACGGCGATGATGCCGATGAAGGACGTGCGGGTCAGCACGTTGAGGATGTTATCCGGCGTCGCGAAATCGCTGTTGAGCCAGGTTCCGATCAGGCAGAGCAGGATGAGGCCTGCGCCCGGGCCGAAATTCTGGATGCGCTCCTGCCAGGATGCCGCTCCGCTCTCGCGCGGGCGTACGGCTTCATTCGCATCGGTTCGGGATGGTTCAGGCGTCGACATTGGCGGTCCCCGTTGCATGAGCGATCAGTTCCTGCTCCGTCAGGTTCGCGCCGTCCACTTCGGCGGAAAAATGACCGGCCCGCATCACCACGACGCGATGCGCAAGACCGATCAGTTCGAGCAGTTCTGAGGAAATCACGATCACCGCCAGCCCTTGGGCGGCCAGATGGGCGATCAGGAAATAGATGTCGCGCTTGGCGCCGATGTCGACGCCCCGCGTCGGCTCGTCGAGCACCACCACCTTGGGCGCCGGATGCAGCACCTTGGCGAGCGCCAGCTTCTGCTGGTTGCCGCCCGAAAGCGCCGACGCCTTGTTGCGCAGGCTGCCGGTGCGGATGCCGTATTCCTTGACCGCCACCTCCAGCGCGCGCTCTTCGGCCGACGGGTCGAGAAGCGGATGGACATAGCGGTCGAGCGCCATCAGCGTCAGGTTCTGGCGCAGGCCGAAATCGACGTGCACGCCTTTGCCCTTGCGGTCCTCGCTGAGATAGGTGAGGCCGTGATCGGCCGCCTCGCGGGGGGTGCGGAAGGTAACGGCCTTGCCGTCAATCTCGACGCGGCCGCTGGCCATGCGAAGGCCGAGGACACCTTCGAACAGTTACGTGCGCCCTGCCCCGACCAGCCCGGCAAAGCCGAGGATAACGCCCGGCCGCACCTCGAAGCTGATTTTCTGCGCCCAGCCCGGTACCGAGAAATCCGTAACCCTCAGCATCGGCGCGACGTCGCTTGCGATCCGCGCACGCGGCGGGAACAGGTCGTTCACCTCCCGGCCGATCATCATATTGGCCATCTGCCGGCGGGAGATGTCCTTGGTCGGCGAGCGACCGACAAAGCGGCCGTCGCGCATGACGATAACCTCGTCTGTGATGCGCTCGACCTCGTCCAGCTTGTGGGAGATGTAGATGACGGTCACGCCGTCGGCGCGCATCTCCTCGATCAGCTTGAACAGGCGGCCCGTCTCGGAGGGCGTCAGCGTCGCGGTCGGCTCATCCATGATGAGGAGGCGGGCATTGCGCGCCAGCGCCTTGGCGATTTCCACCAGCTGCTTCTCCGCAACGATCAGCCGCCCGACCTTCAGCGAAGGATCGACCATCAGGCCCACCTTGCGCAAGACGACCTGCGCTTCGGCGTGCATCGCCTTGTTGTCGAGCAGGAAGCCGCGCTTGCGCTCATGGCCGAGGAAGATGTTGTCGGAGATACTGAGATCGTCCGCCAGGTTGAACTCCTGGTGGATCAGGACGACGCCCTCGTCCTCCGCGTCGCGGGAGGTGGCAAAGGCGACCTGCCGACCATTGATGGCGAGCGTTCCCGACGTCTGCGGCTGGTAGCCGCCGAGGATCTTCATCAGCGTCGATTTGCCGGCACCGTTCTCGCCCAGCAGGCCATAGACCTTGCCGGGCTGCAGATCGAAGCTGATGCCATGCAGCACCCGCACCGGGCCGAACTCCTTCACCACATTGTCGAAGGTGACGGCCAATCCCGGTTTCTCGGGCCCCGGCTTTGCCGGATCCGGTGTGGCTTGGCTAGTCATTGGCATGTCTCCCCATCACGCAAGGATTCGCGGATCGCCAGCACGCCCGCGCCGATCAGCCCCGCATCGGCGACGAAGGGTAGCGACGAAATTTCAAGATGACGGATCGAAAGCGCGGGCGAACGCCGATGCACGCGCTGGCGGATCGCCGCAAACAGCAGCGGCCCGAGATTGGCCACCCCGCCGCCGACGAAGACATGCGACGGATTGAAGAAGTTGACGACCGAGGCCAGCATCTGGCCGATCAGGCCGCCGGCCCGCGCGATAATCTTTTCCGCCGCCGCGTCGCCGATCCGGCTCGCAGCGCCGACCGCTTCCGGCCCCAAGGTTCCGTGACGCTCGAGCCATTCGGCCAGAAACGGGCTTTCGCCCGCATCCACCGCCGCGCGCGCCATGGCGGCAATCGCCGGTGCTGCAGCCATCGCCTCAACGCAGCCGCGGTTGCCGCAGCTACAGAGGGGGCCGTTCTCATCGACGCAGATATGGCCGATATCGCCGGCCGACCCGGTCTGGCCACGGTAAAGGTCGCCATTGCAGATGACGCCGCAGCCGATGCCCGTACCGATCTTCACCACGAGGAAATTGCGGTGCTGGCGGCGTTGACGCCACAGCGCGCCCAGCGCCATCAGGTTCACGTCATTGTCGACGTAACAGGGGGCGGGCGCGACATCGCGCATGTAGTCGCGGATCGGAAAACTGTCCCAGCCGGGCATCAGCGGCGGATTGACGAGCTGGCCCATGCCGAAATTCACCGGGCCCGGCACGCCCATGCCGACGGCCAGCAACGGCCCATCCGGCGCATGCTCGCGCGACAGCGTCTTCAGACAGGCGCGCACCCGCGCCAAAACCGGTCCCGGTCCGTCGCGCACGTCGACCGGCTCGTTATAGCGGGCCACCACGGTCATGTCGGGTTTCAGAAGGGCGATGTCGAGACTGGTGGCGCCGATGTCCACGCCGGCGACAAGGCCAAGATCGCGGTGCAGCCGAAGGGCTTCCGGCCGGCGTCCGCCGGTCGAAGGCCGCCGTCCCGTTTCCTCGATCAGCCCCTGCTCGACAAGTTCGGAGACAAGGCCGTTGGCCTTGCTGCGGGAAAAGCCGAGCGATGCGGCAAGGCCCTGACGTGAGCTATCCTGCGACCAGAAAGCGCCTTCCAGCACCTGTCGTTCGCGCTCGCTGAGATTGCCCCAGGGCAGAGTAATCACGTTTCCTCCCCCCACATCGGCATAACGGATCGGCGCCACTGTTCCGTATGAAATGGGACGGCGCAAGCGCAAACTTAGGCCAATTTCTGGCGGAAGCCTGTGCAGTGCAACCGGAATTCTGTCCGATGCAGGGTAACGTGGCCGAAAACGCCGCCGGGCCTCCCCTCGCGGACGCCCGATCATGCCGCCTGCCGATA
>JBEBSP010000216.1:0-4422 GCA_040394255.1 Agaricicola taiwanensis
CCGGTGGTGCTGGGCCTCGCGGTGCTGACCGCGGCGGGATGGCTGCTGGCGGGCGCGGGCGTGGACACGGCCTTCGGCGCTGCGGTGGCCGTGCTGGTGATCGCCTGCCCCTGCGCGCTCGGGCTCGCCACGCCGGTGGCGCTGGTCGCGGGAACCGGCGCGGGCGCGAAGGCCGGGATACTGGTCAAGGACATCGCCAGCCTGGAGCGCGCGGTCGCGGTCGACACGGTGGTGTTCGACAAGACCGGCACGCTGACGCGCGGCGCGCATCACGTCACCGACGTCGTGCCGGCACCCGGCGTGGCGCGGGCGGAGCTGCTCGCCACCGCGGCCGCGCTGGAGGCGGGCAGCGAGCATCCGCTGGCGCGCGCGGTGGTGGCCGCCGCCGAGGCGGAAGGCGTGGCCTGGAGCATGGCCGACGATGTCACCGCCACGGTCGGCGAAGGCGTCACGGGGCTGGTCGGTGGCGAGAGGGCCTCGGCGGGCTGGCCCGCGCTGGCCGCGCGCATCGGGGCCGATCCCGCCACGGTCGAGCCGGAACGGGCGCGGCTGGAAGGCGAGGCGAAGACGGTGGTCGTGGTGGCGCGTGGGGGCCGCGTGCTCGGTCTGATCGCGCTCGCCGACATCGCGCGCGAGGGCGCGGCGGAGGCGGTGGCGCGGCTCAGGGCGGAAGGCCGCGCGGTCGTGCTCATGACCGGCGACGCGCAGGCGGTGGCCGACCGGATCGGCGCGGAACTGGGCATCACCGAGGTGCGCGCCGGGGTGAAGCCCGAGCGCAAGGCGGAGGCGGTTGCCCGTCTCAAGGCCGAAGGCCGGGTGGTCGCCATGGTGGGCGACGGGGTCAACGACGGGCCGGCGCTGGCGACCGCCGACCTCGGCATCGCCATGGGCACGGGCTCCGACGTGGCGCGCGAGGCAGCGGGCGTCACGCTGATGCGGCCCGACCCGCGCCTCGTGCCGGCCGCGCTCGATCTCGCCCGGCGCACGCGGCGGACCATCCGGCAAAACCTGTTCTGGGCCTTCGCCTACAACATCGCCGGGCTGCCGCTCGCGGCGCTGGGACTGCTGTCGCCCACGCTGGCCGGCGCGGCCATGGCGGCGTCGTCGGTGTCGGTGGTGCTCAGCGCGCTGCGGCTGCGGCGCTGGCGGGTGCGGGGGCTGTAGGACGAACATCGCGAGCGCGCGTTTCGCCGCAGAGAGCGCTTGCGGCGCGCAAGTGTAATGATATAACAATACGGCCATGGTCGATCATCATCCGCACCACCACCATCATTCCACGCAGGCCCGCGTTCCGGCGCGTTCGATGCTGCGGTCGTCGGCCGTGGTCCGGCTGGGCGGCGCGCTGGCGCTGGTCGCGGCTCTCTGGGGCGCGGTCTACTGGGCGGTGGCGTCATGACCGCGCGTGGTGCGATCGGTTTCCGCGACCTGACGCTGGGGTACGACCGCCATCCGGCGGTGCATCACCTCGACGGCACCATCGCCTCGGGCAGCCTGACGGCGGTGGTCGGGCCGAACGGCGCGGGCAAATCCACCCTGCTGAAAGGCATCGTCGGCGCGCTGCGCCCCTTGGCCGGTCATGTCGATCTCGGCGGGCTGACGGTGCGCGACGTCGCCTATCTGCCGCAGATCGCCGACATCGACCGCTCGTTCCCGATCCCGGTCTACGATCTCGTGGCCATGGGCCTGTGGCGGCGCAGCGGGCTGTTCGGCGGCATCGGCCGCCGTGATCATGTCCGCATCGACGAGGCCATCGCCGCCGTCGGCATGACCGGCTTCGAGAAGCGGAGCATCGGCACCCTGTCCGGCGGGCAGATGCAGCGCATCCTGTTCGCGCGGCTCCTGTTGCAGGACGCGCCGGTGATCCTGCTCGACGAGCCCTTCACCGCCATCGACACCAGGACGGCCACGGACCTTCTGGAACTGGTGGCGCGCTGGCACGCGGAAAAGCGCACCGTGGTGGCGGTGCTGCATGACATCGAAACCGTGAAGCGGTATTTCCCCGAGACGCTGCTGCTCGCCCGCGAGACGGTGGCCTGGGGTCCGACGGGCGAGGCACTGTCGCCCGAGAACATGCTTGCGGCGCGACGCATGGTCGAGGCCTTCGATCCGCGCGCCCATGTCTGCCAGTCAGCCGCATGATTTACGATCTCGTCATCGCGCCCTTCGCGGACTTCGCCTTCATGCGCCGCGCGCTGGTGGGCGGGGTGGCGCTGTCGCTCGGGGCAGGGCCAATCGGGGTCTTCCTGATGCTGCGGCGCATGAGCCTGACCGGCGACGCCATGGCGCACGCCATCCTGCCCGGCGCGGCTGTGGGTTTCCTGATCGCCGGGCTGTCGCTGCCGGCCATGACCATCGGCGGGCTGATCGCCGGCATGGCGGTCGCGCTGCTGGCCGGCCTCGTCGCGCGCGTCACGGCGCTGAAGGAGGACGCCGCCATGGCGGCCTTCTACCTGCTGTCGCTGGCGCTGGGCGTCACCATCGTCTCCATGCGCGGCTCCAACGTCGACCTGCTGCACGTGCTGTTCGGCACGGTGCTGGCGCTGGACGACGCCGCGCTCTACCTGATCGCCGCCATCGGCTCGATCACCATCGTCGCGCTGGCGCTGATCTACCGGCCGCTGGTGCTGGAATGCCTCGATCCCGGCTTCCTGCGCTCGGTCAGCCGGTCCGGCGGGCCGGTCTATCTCATCTTCCTGATGCTGGTGGTGCTCAACCTCGTCGGCGGCTTCCACGCGCTCGGCACGCTGCTCGCCGTGGGCGTCATGATGCTGCCCGCCGCCGCCGCCCGCTTCTGGACCGACGACATCACCTGGATGCTGGTCCTCTCGGCGCTGGGGGGCATGGCGGCGACGGTCATGGGACTGCTCGCCTCGTTCCATCTCGGCGCGCCCAGCGGGCCGGCCATCATCCTCGCCGCCGGTGGGCTCTACCTCGTGTCGCTGTTCGCCGGACCGGTCGGCGGCCTGGCCGCCCATCTGCTGCCGCGCCGTCATCTCGAAGCCTGACCCATGTTCGTTCTGACGCGCTTTCTGGCGCAAAACCGGAATCCACTTTTGCTGAAAGTGCTTTAAAGGAGACGCATATGTTCCGCCGCGCCACACTCGCCGCCGCCTTTGCCGCCGTGATGCTGCTCCCCGCCCAGGCCGCCGACGGCCCGAAGGTCGTCGCGACCTTCTCGATCCTCGGCGATCTGGTGACGAATGTGGGCGGCGACCGGATCGCGCTCACCACCCTCGTGGGGCCGGACGGTGATGCGCATGTCTATGCGCCGTCACCCGCCGATGCCAAAGCCTTGTCCGAGGCGAAGGTCGTCTTCACCAATGGTCTGAAGTTCGAAGGCTGGATCGACCGTCTGGTCAAGGCCTCCGGCACCAAGGCCCGCGTGGTCGAGGCCGCGAAGGCGGTGACGCCGCTGGAGAGCGAGGACGATCATGAGGAGGCCGGACACGACGGTCACGGGCATGAGCACGGGCACGATCATTCGGGGCATGCCCATGGGAGCCACGATCACGGCGGCATCGATCCGCATGCCTGGCAGTCGGTCGCCAATACGAAACTCTATGTCGCCGCCATCCGCGACGGCCTGATCGCCGCCGACCCTGAGGGCCAGACGACCTATGAGGCCAACGCCGCGGCCTATCTCGCCCGGCTCGACGCGCTCGACGCCGAGGTCCGGGCGGCGGTCGCCAGGATCCCCGAGGCGGATCGCAAGGTCATCACCTCGCATGACGCCTTCGGCTATTTCGCGCGAGCCTACGATCTCACCTTCATCGCACCGCAGGGCCGCTCGACGGAGGCGGAGGCTTCGGCGAAGGACGTCGCCGCGCTGGTGCGGCAGATCAAGGCGGAGAAGGTGAAGGCGGTGTTCGTGGAGAACATCACCGACAAGCGCCTCGTGGAGCAGATCGCCCGTGAGACCGGCGCCGTGGTCGGCGGCACGCTCTATTCGGACGCATTATCTTCCGCCGACGGCCCGGCGGGGACTTACATCGACATGGTCCGTCACAATATAAAGGCCCTGAGCGCGGCGCTTTCGAGCTGACCGCCACCCATCACGATCCGCTTCCCGCAGAGGCCCCATGTCCGACAAGATCCCCGTCACCGTGCTCACCGGCTATCTCGGCGCCGGCAAGACCACGCTTCTCAACCGCATCCTGTCCGAGCCGCACGGCAAGAAATACGCCGTGATCGTCAACGAGTTCGGCGAGATCGGCATCGACAACGACCTGGTGGTCGGGGCCGACGAGGAAGTGTTCGAGATGAACAACGGCTGCATCTGCTGCACCGTGCGCGGCGACCTGATCCGCATCATCGAGGGCCTGCTGAAGCGCAAGGGCACCTTCGATGCGATCATCGTGGAGACCACGGGCCTCGCCGATCCCGCGCCGGTGGCCCAGACCTTCTTCGTCGACGACGAGGTGC
>JBEBSP010000217.1:0-4414 GCA_040394255.1 Agaricicola taiwanensis
TCCGTCGCCAAGAAGCGCGAAGAGGTGTTCGTCGAAGAAGATTGAGATAAAGCCCGCCTTGTCGCTGGACATGGCGGGCAGCCTTTGCTATCTCGCACACGACTTCTGGAACGGCGTCCTTCGCCGCTCCAATGGGCGATTAGCTCAGTTGGTAGAGCAGCTGACTCTTAATCAGCGGGTCCACAGTTCGAGCCTGTGATCGCCCACCAATCAAAACCCCGGAAGCCAATGGCTTCCGGGGTTTTTCTTTGTTCAGCCTCCGCAGAACCGGTCCCGGTATCAACGGCTGCCCTCTTCTTCAAAAGGAGGGCTGGACCGATCATTTCTGGCTTTATAATATGAAAACAGTTTTCAATATTGGCGCGTTGAGATACCTGTCTGCCTGACCTTGAACGGCCCTTTGCGCAACCAGATGTGGTGGGTCGCAAGGGATGCGGACATGATCCGTACCTTCGAAGAAAGTGGTTTGCCGGATGACGTTGATGTCCAGCCCTCGCGGGGTCGCCAAGCGCCTCCCTGCCTCAACGACCAAGCCGGCAACGTGATCCGCGTCCGGGACTTGTGGGCGGGCCTGCTGTTCGTGGCGCTCGGGAGCAGCGCCGCCATCTTCGCCGCGCTCAACTATCGCCTGGGGACGCCATCGAGCATGGGACCGGGTTTTTTCCCGATGCTGGTTGGAATCGCCGTCGCCGGAACCGGCCTGGGGGTCATGATCCAAGGGCTGGTTTCGAGAGAACTCTTCGAGCGTGGCGGCGGCAGCCTGCGGGCGCTGGTCGCGGTGACCGCCGGCGTGCTGGCCTTCGCCGCCCTGCTGCGGCCGTTCGGTCTGATCGTCAGCGTCGTCATCCTCGTGGTGATCGCGCGGCTGGCGCGGCCGGGCCGGTGGCGTGAGACGGCGGTCCTCGCGGCGGTCATCACGCTGCTCGCCATCGCGGTCTTCGTGTTCGGCCTGCAGATGCCGCTGAAGGTGCTGCCGCTATGACGGATATCTGGGCCAACCTGATGAATGGCTTCGCCGTGGCGGCGGAGCCGATCAACCTGTTCTACTGCTTCGTCGGCGTGACGCTGGGCACGCTGATCGGCGTCCTGCCGGGCGTGGGGCCGCTGGTCACCATCGCCGTCCTGTTGCCGCTGACCTTCGGGCTGCCGCCGGAAGCCGCCATCATCATGCTGGCCGGGATCTACTACGGCGCGGCCTATGGCGGTTCGACCACCGCCATCCTGGTCAACATCCCGGGCGAGACCTCCTCGGTGATGACCTGCCTCGACGGCCATCAGATGGCGCGCCAGGGCAGGGCGGGGCCGGCGCTGTCGATCGCGGCGATCTCCTCCTTCATCGCCGGCTGCTTCGGGACGCTGCTGATCGCCGGTTTCGCGCCGCCCCTGACGGAACTGGCCCTGAAGTTCGGCCCACCCGAATATTTCTCCATGATCCTGATGGCGCTCGTGCTGACATCGGTGCTGAGCCAGGGATCGCTGTGGAAATCCGTCGCCATGGCCTTCACGGGCATCCTGATCGGCCTCGTGGGCACCGACATCACCAGCGGCGTCCGCCGCTTCACCTTCGGCGTGCCGGACCTAGCGGACGGCATCGACTTCGTGGTGGTCGCCATCGGGCTGTTCGCCATCGCCGACATCGTCCACAACCTCGGCGATGCGGAAAACAAGGACACGATGGTCAGCAAGATCGGCCGGATGATGCCCTCGCGCCGAGACCTGAAGGATTCCTTCTGGGCCATGGTGCGCGGCACGGGCATCGGATCGCTGCTGGGCATCCTTCCCGGCGCGGGGCAGTCGATCGCCTCCTTCACCAGCTATGCGGTCGAGCAGAAGGTCAACAAGAACCGGGCCGAGTTCGGCAAGGGCGCCGTCGCCGGCGTCGCCGCGCCCGAGGCGGCCAACAAC
Source organism: Agaricicola taiwanensis (assembly GCA_040394255.1). Classification (GTDB taxonomy): domain Bacteria; phylum Pseudomonadota; class Alphaproteobacteria; order Rhizobiales; family Methylopilaceae; genus Agaricicola; species Agaricicola taiwanensis_A. The sequence goes on from JBEBSP010000217.1 coordinate 1,906, forward strand.
GCCGCCGCGCAGACGGCCTTCATCCCGACACTGACGCTGGGACTGCCCAGCAGCCCCACCATGGCGCTGGTGCTGGGCGCGCTGATGATCCAGGGCATCGCGCCGGGGCCACGGGTGATCGTCGACCATCCGCAACTGTTCTGGGGCCTGATCGCCTCGATGTGGATCGGCAACCTGATGCTGGTCATCCTCAACCTGCCGATGGTCGGCATCTGGGTGCGGCTGTTGCAGGTTCCCTACAAGTGGCTCTACCCGGCCATCCTGATGTTCTCCTGCATCGGCGTCTATTCGGTGAACAATTCGGGCCTCGGCGTCGCCCTCGCGGCGCTGTTCGGCGTCGTCGGATATGTGTTCATCAAGCTGAAGTGCGAGCCGGCCCCGCTGATCCTCGGCTTTGTCCTCGGCCCCATGATCGAGGACAATTTCCGCCGCTCCATGCTGCTGTCGCGCGGGGATGCGACGGTGTTCATCACGGAGCCGATCAGCGCGATGTTCATCGCGATCACATTCCTGGCCATTGCCGCGATGGCCTTGCCCTCGCTGCGCAAGACCAAGGAACAGGCGGTGCAGGAATAGGCCGTCCGCGCGGCCCATGTTTGAACGCTCAACCCCTTGAGGTCCCCCAGAAGGCGACCCGAACCGGAGGAAGTCATGAAGATCACCAAAGCGTTGTCCGTGGTGGCGGCCGCCGCCGCCCTGTCACTGGGCCTGACGCCCGGCGCGAGCCTTGCGCAGGATTACCCGTCCAAGCCGATCACCTTCCTCGTGCCTTACGCGGCGGGCGGCAACGGCGACATCGTCGCGCGCATCGTCGCGGAAGGCCTGCAGAAGCGTCTCGGCAAGCCCGTCGTGATCGACAACCGCCCGGGCGCGGGCGGCAACATCGGCGCGGCTCAGGGCACGCGGGCCGCGCCCGACGGCTACACCATCATGCTGGCGACCAACACGCACGCCATCAACCAGAACCTGTTCCCCGACGCCGGCTACGATCTCCTGACGGATTTCGCGTCGGTCTCGCTGCTGACGCGCACCTCGACCGTGCTGCTGGTGCCCTCGGCCTCGAAGGCGGCTTCCGCCAAGGAGTTCATCGACGAGGCCAAGGCCAAGCCCGGCGCGCTCAACTTCGGCTCCGGCGGCAACGGCACCAGCGGCCATGCCTTCATGGCGCTGTTCATGCTCAAGACCGATACGGACCTGACCCACATCCCCTATGCCGGGGAAGCGGCCAGCTACACCGACCTGATCGCCGGCCGGGTCCAGGCCGTGTTCGGCGCGGTCGCCTCCTCGTCGGAGATGGTCAAGGCCGGGCAACTGCGCGCCCTGGCGATCGCGGCGCCGGAACGGTCGGCGGTCCTGCCGGATGTGCCGACGCTGGCCGAAACCGGCGTGGAGGGCGTGGACGCCTACATGTGGCAGGGCATCGTGGTTCCCAAGGGCGTGCCCGAGGATATCGTCGCCAAGCTCAATACGGCGGTCACGGAGTCGCTCAAGGATGAGGCGCTGCGGGCCAAGCTGACGCAGCAGGGCCTGGTCGCCAGCCCGTCGACCCCGCAGGAGTTCCACTCGATGATCGAGACCGACCTCGGCCGCTGGGGCGAGGTCATCAAGGCCGCGGGCATCAAGATCAACTGACGGCCGCAGTCCATTCGCGGCGGGCGCTCCGGTGCCCGCCGTCTTCCAGACGCGCCTCACTCACACTCCAGGAAACACACCATGCCCATCACGACCACTGAAGCCGAACTGGTGAAGCTCTTTCCGGAGATCAACGACATCTCCGACGCGGCGATCCGCCAGGGTGTGATCGACATCTGGTTGAAAACCGCCCGGAACTGCGACTGGGTGCGCTTCGAGGACGTGCCGAAGAACCTGACCTCGGAGAAGGGCCGGCCGCTCATGGCGCACATCAAGGGCGTCACGACCATGGCCATGGCCCTGGCGAAGATCGCGAAGGATCTCCACGGCACGCCCTACAACCACGACTACCTGCTGGCCTCATGCCTGCTGCACGACGTCAGCAAGGTGCTGGAGACCGAGCCGGACCCGAACGGCAAGCCGACGGGCGGCACGGCGCTGCCCGCCCGCAAGAGCCAGATCGGCAAGAAGCTCCAGCACGCCGCCTTTGCGACGCACGACATCCTCGCCCACGGCCTGCCGCTGGAGATCGCCCATCTGGTGCTGACGCACACCCATGACAGCGGCATGCGCTCGCGCACCATCGAGGCGGCCTATCTGTTCTACGCCGATTATGCGGATTCCGACGCGGGCATCCTGCCGACCGGCGAGAAGATGTTCGTGGAGCGCTGGGAGAAGGGCAACTGAGGGCTGATCGGCCCGCTGATCAAGAGTCAGCTGCTCCAGAACCGGAACTGTTATTGTGCAATTTGAAGCCCGCGCGATGTGCCGCGCGGGCTTTGCCATGCCGATCTCAATACACCACCACCGAGCGGATCGACTTGCCTTCGTGCATCAGGTCGAAGGCGGTGTTGATCTCGTCCAGCGGCATCACATG
>JBEBSP010000218.1:0-4412 GCA_040394255.1 Agaricicola taiwanensis
TCGAGGTCAAGGAGCGCAAGGACCGCGTCGACGACGCGCTCAACGCGACCCGCGCGGCTGTCGAAGAGGGCATCGTCCCCGGCGGCGGCACGGCCCTGCTGCGCGCCCGCAAGTCCATCGTGGACCTGAAGAGCGACAACGCCGACATCCAGGCCGGCATCAAGATCGTGCTGCGCGCGATCGAGGCTCCGATCCGCCAGATCGCCCAGAACTCGGGTGTCGAGGGCTCGATCGTCGTCAGCAAGGTCCTGGAGAACGCCTCCGCGACCTTCGGCTTCGACGCTCAGAACGAGACCTACGTCGATCTGATCGAGGCCGGCATCGTCGACCCGACCAAGGTCGTGCGCACCGCGCTTCAGGACGCGGCCTCGGTCGCCTCGCTGCTGATTACGACGGAAGCCATGATCGCCGACGCTCCCAAGAAGGACAACGGCGCTCCGGCCATGCCGGGCGGCGGCATGGGCGGCATGGGCGGCATGGACTTCTGATCCGCTCCGCATCCGAATGATGAAAGGGCCGCCTTCGGGCGGCCCTTTTGCTATGGGACGGGTGGAAGCGGACGGGCAGCGGTCTCACCGGATGAGCCCGGCCTTCTCCAGCGCTTTCGTGATGATGCCCTGAACGTCGAACCCGTGCGGCTTCCCGCGCGTCGCCGCGATCTCGTGAGCCTGCGGCGTCTCATGGTCCGGCCATTCGGCGGCCGCCTGCGTCTTCGGCGCGGGCATGACCGCGTCGGTCAGGCCCCAGAACCGGGCGATGTGCCAGGTGGACGAGATGCCGGCTTCGAGCAGGAAGGGGCCCGCCACGCCCGCGCCGGCAGCGCCCGGCCGGGTATCGAGCGGTGTGCCGTGGGACAGATTCGGAATGATGTATTCCTCGATGACGGTCTGCCCCGAGCCGTCACGCCAGGTGCGGCGGCGCTGGCGGCCGACCCTGTCCTCTGAGAAAGCCTCGGGGTCCACGCCGTGCACATCACTCCATTGCTTGACGATCTCGGCTGCATTGGCCGGAACCACGGTGGCGTCGGCGCTTCCGTGCCACACCGACACCCTCGGCCATGAGCCTTCGTGCGGTGACGCGGCCCGCACGGCGTCGCCAAGCGCGCGCGCGGGGCGCGGCGGGCTCTGGAACATGCTCTGGAACGCTTCCTGCACATTCCCGGCGGCGCCGTAGGGAAGGCCGGCGATGATCGCGCCGCCTGCGAAGACATCCGGGTAGGTGGCGAGCATGACGGAGGTCATGGCCCCGCCCGCGGACAAGCCCGTGACGAACACGCGGCTGCGGTCGATGCCGTGCGCGAGCGACATGGTTTCCACCATCTGCCGGATCGACAGCGCTTCCCCCGCGCCGCGCCGGGTGTCGTCCGGGCTGAACCAGGTGAAGCAGCTCTTCGGGTTGTTCGCCGGCTGCTGCTCGGGATACAGCACCGCGAAGCCATGGATGTCCGCGAGTTTCGACCAGCCCGCGCCATGGTCATAGCCGTCGGCGGTCTGGGTGCAGCCGTGCAGCACGACCACGAGGGCCGGCGACGGCGCGAGCTGCGCGGGTACATGGACCTTCATGCGCAGGGCGCCGGGATTGGAACCGAAGCCGGTCACCTCCTTCAGTCTTGAGGGGCTTGCGAAAGCGCCGGACTGTATCGGAGAGGGAAAGCCCTGCGCCTTCGACAGTCTTTCCCACTGGATGCGGTACTGCCTGAGCGTTGTCGCGGTTCTGCCAATGCTGGCCATGCCATTCCTCCGGTAAATGACCACCTCGGACGAGGCATTTACGCGAAGTGTATATTGCATTGCGGTATTTCAATGTTGCAATGCAAAAATCATCCGGCGTCCGCTGTCAGCTCCGCGCCCTCGATACCCGCGATTGCGGCGATCTCATCGTTGTCGGAGGTCTCGCCCGACACGCCCACCGCGCCGAGGACGGCGCCGGCCTTGTTGCGGATGAGCACGCCGCCCGGAACGGGAACCATGCGGCCCTGGGCGAGGGTGTTGGCGGCGCTGATGAAGGTGGCCTGTTCCTGCGCGCGCTTGAAGATCGCCCGCGATCCCATGCCCAGCGCGAGCGCGCCGTAGGCCTTGCCATGCGCAATCTCATAGCGCATCAGCGAGGTTCCGTCCTGCAGCTCGGCCGCTTTGACCGCGCCCCGCTCATCGAGCACGACGATGCCGAGGGGCTTCATCTTGTCGGTCGCGGCCTTGCCGAAAGCCTGGGACAGGATCTTGCGGGCCGTATCGAGGGTGAGAGCGGACATGTGATGCCTCCTTGCCGATGAAACGGAATTGCTTGTGCCCGATGTCTCCGCGCAACGGAAGACGCCGTTTTGGCAAAGGCGTTTCAGCGATCCGGATCATCCTTCGTCGAGGCGCGCCACCAGCCGCCGCCAGAGCGGATTGCGGGCGTCGAAGATTTCGTCGAGGGTGGCGACCGAGACCACGTCCGCGCCCTGGCTCATCAGCCAGTCCGACAGCCCGTAGACCATCGCGTTGGGCACATGCAGCACCAGCGGGCCGTCGGCCCTGACGCCGAAGGGCAGGCTGGCGCCGAAGCGCACGGCGGCTTCCGCGCCGATGACGCCGGGATCGCCGGAGGGGCGGGCATGGACTTGCCTGACGGCCCGCGCCCGCGCCGCCGCCCCGAGCCGCGCCAGAATGGTGCGCGCCGCCTCGCGCGCCGCCGCCGACCAGGGCGCCTTCACGCTGGCCACGAGGTTGGCCTCGCTCTTCAGGATCACGCCGTCGTCGAGGATCTTGAGCGCGTTGGCGGCCAGCGTCGCGCCGGTGGTGGTGATGTCGACGATCACGTCGGCGGAGCCGGCGGCGGGTGCGCCCTCGGTCGCACCGGCGCTCTCCACGATGCGGTAGTCGATGATGTCGTGCCGGGCGAAGAAGGCGCGCGTCAGGGTGATGTATTTGGTGGCGACCCTGAGCGGACGTCCGCGCTTGGCCCGCAGGTGCGTCGCCACATCGTCCAGATCGGCCATGTCGCGCACGTCGATCCAGGCGGCCGGGACGGCCACCACCACATTGGCCGGGCCGAAGCCGGGCTTTTCCAGAAACAGCAGGCTGTCGTCGGCATCCTCGATCTGCTCGCGCAGAAGGTCCTCGCCGGTGATGCCGAGATGCACGCTTCCCTGGCCGAGTGCGTTGGCGATCTCGGAGGCCGACAGGAAGGCGACCTCCGCCCCCGCGACGCCCGCGATCGCGCCCCGGTAGTCGCGCGCGCCGCGCGACTGCACCAGCGGCAATCCGGCCCGCGCGAAGAAGGCCATGGCGTTTTCCTGCAGGCGGCCCTTGGACGGCACGGCCAGGAGGAGAGGGGCGTCGGTCATTGGCCGGCCTCCAGAAGACGGTCCATCCAGAAGGCGCAGCCAACCGCCGGCACGGGCTTGGGCGCGCCGAGCATGGTCAGCAGCGTGTCGTAGCGCCCGCCACTGACGAGCGGCGCCTGATCCGGCGTTCCGGCCGCACGCAGCTCGAACACGAGGCCCGTGTAATAGCCGAGCGCGCGTCCGAAGCGGCCGGTGTAGGTCACCTGCGCCACATCGAGCCCCTGTTTCGCAAGAAAGGCGCTCCGCCGGTCGAAGGCGTCGAGCGCCCGCCCGATGGCGAGATTCGCCTCGGAGGCGATCGCCCGCAGCTTGCGCGAGGCATCCGGGAGGCCACCCTCCACCGCCAGGAAGCGGGACAGTATCCCGCGCCGTTCCTCGGTCAGGCCGGCGCCCGCCTTGAGCCGGGACTGCTCCAGGAAGCGTTCGGCGATGTCGGAGACCGAGCGTCCGCCCACGGTGGAGATGCCGGCGATGGCGAGAAGGTCCGTGACCACGGCGCGCGCCGCTTCCGGATCGCTGCCGTCGAGCGCGGCGAGGAAGGCCGTGCGTTCCACGCCGTCGCGCGAGCTGATGAGCGCGTCGAGGGTCTCGTCCAGCGCAGCCCCGCGCGCCGCGGCGCGCAGGAGCTGGCGTTTCCAGGCGTCCGGCAGGCCAAGAGCGTCGATCACCGCGCCCAGGAGGGCGAAGTCGCCGATCCGGATCAGGGGATCGGCGAGGCCATAGGCCGCCGCCACGTCGACGGCACGCGCGATCACCTCCGCGTCGGCCATCTCCCGGTCCTCGCGCCCGAACAGCTCGATGCCGCCCTGGAGGAACTCCGCGCTGGCCGCGCCGCGGTAGCGGAACACCTTGCCGAGATAGCAATAGGCCGCGTCCGTGACGACATCCGGCGACGCCAGATGCAGGCGCGCGGTCGGGATGGTGAGGTCGGGCCGCAGGCACATCTCCCGCCCGTCGGGACCGGCGGTGAGGAACATGCGGCGGCGCAGGTCCTCGCCCGACACATCCAGGAAAACCCCGGCGGGCTGCAGCACTGGCGGATCGACGCGTGTGTATCCCGCGCCTTCGAGGCGCGCGAGCAGCG
>JBEBSP010000219.1:0-4359 GCA_040394255.1 Agaricicola taiwanensis
CGGGCTCGCGCCCGACGACCATTCCCTCGATGAACCCGCCACCGAAATTGGGCATCTGACCCGGGGGCGCATAGACCGCACGTGGCTGGACATGAGCCGGAACCGCATAGCTCCGCGAGTGCCTGGTATGAACCGCTCCATCGGGACCATAGGCGATCGGCGGCGCGCCTTGTGGGGCAACGATGACGTCCTGACCCCGATAGGTCTGGCCCACGGCGGGGCTGCAGATGGCGACGATCGCCGCAATGGAAAGGAGGGGGAATATCTTCATCAGCGTTGACCCTGATCCGGCTGACGCTCTTGCCGTGCAAGCGCCACCCCGTGAAATGAAGGAGCGAATTCATCACGGCGCAAGATCGTTAGAGTATCCTTAATGGAGGCCGATATTTCGCGATGAACCAAGTCTTAAAGCTCGATTGTTAAACATACGTTCGTGAGGTCAAGAGCAGGGGGCAGGGATGGCCGCGAGTCGACGCGCTTTTCGTATCGAGACACTGAACCGGCCCGTGACGCCCGCTGAGGCGACCGATTTCGGCCAGCAGGCCGCCATTCTATCGGAATTGAAGGAGTTGCGCGCCCTGCTGCGCGCCGAGAAAGGCTCTTCGTCCGACGTGATGGACGGATGGAAGCGTGAAATCGCCGAGGCGCGGAAGATGAAGGTCGAACTGGATGAGATCCAGACGGCGATCGAGCGCACCAAACGTGAAATCGCGACCCTTCACACCTCGGGGTTCGAAGGACCGGAGATGCGCCGTGTCACCGGCGAACTCGATGCCATCGTGGGTGGTACGGAATATGCCACCGAGATGATCCTGGGGGCGGCTGAGGCGATCGACGACAAGGCAGGCCATCTCGTCGCCGCCATCAAGGACGAACACGACAAGGCGCTTGCCACGGAAATCCAGGAACGGGTCGTTCAGATTTACGAGGCGTGCAATTTCCAGGACTTGACCGGGCAGAGGATCAGCAAGATCGTCAACGTGCTCAAGTTCATCGAAGAGCGCATCGTCAAGGTCATGGACATCTGGGGTGGACTTGAAAGCTTCGAGAATGTCGAGGTCGAGGCGATGCCGAAGGCTGAGGGCGACCATACCCTGCTGAACGGTCCCGGCCTTAAGGGTGATCTGGATCGCGCCAGCCAGGATGACATCGACGCACTGTTCGCCTGACGTCAGAGGCTCTATCGGCACCGCACATAGACATTGCGGCCATAGCGGGAGGAAATCCCGGAATCGGTCCATTCCAGTACGAAGCTTGCTGCATCCCGGGCAATCACCCGGCGGTTGTGGCGCTCGCCATTCTCCACTTCACCGGCGCTGGGGACAAGCAGTGTCTCGCCACGGGAAGCGCGGACATCGATCTCGCGGAGACTGGCATCATCGGCGATGTGCATGAGAAGCCTGCCCGTCGAGCTTTTCGCGATCACATAGGGTTGGCCGCAGGCCGCCTTCGCCCAGCCGTGGGCCGGCTGGGCGTCCTTGTCGTTCCAGTAGGCGGCAAGGCCCCAGCGGCCGACGAAATCGTCGACGCCCTCGGCCCGCACGGTCTGGTTCGAGCCCACGAGAGCGACAAGCACCAACATCGGGAAAGCATGACGCATGGAATAATCCCTGTCCGAATCGCTGGCGTCATACTAGGCCTTTCCAGCCTGCGGCGAAGCAAGAGGGGGCATCGCCGTATCAACAAGTGAGCATGGCCGGTTTCTAACCATCCATTCGACTCGAAGTTGACATAAAGGCACTCGAGGTTGCACGCGCACCACACGTTCGGCACCAGAGATAAGGAGATGTGGTTGTTCCGGCGAACTTGGAAAATCGCGGTATCGGTTGTCTTCACGCTCGCTGCGGTGGCGCTTGTGCTGTCCCGGGCAGATTTCAGCGCGGTTGCGGATGCAAGTTCCCAATTGTCGGGGCTGCAGATCGGCGCGGCGGGCGCCGCTCTTCTGGCGGGCGCCTTGCTCGCGTCCCTCAGGGTCTGGATGATCGCGCGCGATCTGGGCTATCCGCTTGCCATGCGCGACGCCGTCGCGGTCCTGAGCATTGGCCAGCTTGCAGGAGGGCTGTTCTTCCAGCTGGTCGGCCAGCTGATCGCGCGCGGCGCCCTGCTGGCCCGGCGAGGGCTGCCGGTGTCGGTGACCATCGTGCTCACCGGATACGAGCGCATCGTCGCCCTGGCTGTGTCCCTGGTTCTGGCCCTTGCCGGCAGTTGGCTGATCTTCGGGCGCATCGCGCTGGACATGGATCACGGCGGGCTTGAGTTCGCCAAGCTCATGACAGGGCTCCTGCTCGCCATCGCTGCCGGCGCGGCATTCGGATGGGGCCGCAAGGCCGCGGCCAGCCTTACCCCTCGCCTGAGCGGCACGGTCGCTCTGCGGGCGTTCCGCAGCGTCATGGTCAGCATCGCCATCCAGCTGTGCACCATGGCCGCCTATGTCATCGCCGCCAAAGCTCTGCAGCCCGACATCCCCATGGCCGACCTTTCGGCGGCGGCCGCCGTCGTCATGCTCGCCGCCAGCCTTCCGATCAGCCTCGCCGGCTGGGGCGTGCGCGAGGTCAGCGCCGTGCTGGCGCTCGGCGCCATCGGCATGCCGCCGGAGAAGGCGCTGGTTGTCGCACTGCTGGTTGGGATTGGAGCGCTGGTGGTCGTCGCCCTGCTGGCCTTGTTGTCCGCCGGCGCCTGGCGGGCCGAACACAGCGTGGCCATCCGCAAGGACATCCGATCGGCGCCGCGGTTCGATTACACCCGGACGCTGGTATGGGCATTGCCTCTGGCGACCGCGACGGCCGTATTCTTCCAGACCTATGTGCCCGTCGGCGGCGGACGCCTCAATGTCAATTTCGCGGATCCCATCGCGGTCCTGGGAGCTGCGCTTTTCGCCCTCTGGGCCATTCGCGACAGGACATGGCCCAACTGGCGCCTGTCCGGGTTCAACACGCATGTTGTCGTCGCCAGCGCCGCTTTCGTGATCGCGCTGGCAATCGGATGGGGGAATTTCGGCTGGACCTCATGGGCCGTCACCAACAAGTTCGCCGGCTGGTTCGTGCTGCTGGCCTATGGCGCGACGGGCGCCTTGCTGGTCAGCCGCACGGGAAGCGAAGGCTTCGCCACGCTGATGCGCACGATCGCCGCCGCTGCTGCCGCCATCGCACTTTGCGATATCGCGCTGATCTTCATGCGCAGTTCCGGCGTGGATGTGTCCGCCAAGCTTCTGCTGTACCAAGCCCAGGGTTTCGCTCTCAACCGCAATGCCTTTGCCTTCCAGATGTTGCTGGCGGCATCAGCGGTGCTGGTCATGGTCCGCAAGGAAGGAGCTGCGGTTGGCTTGCTGGCTGTCGCCCTGGCAGGCCTCTGGTTCGCAGGGTCGCGCGCCGCGTTCGGTGCGCTCGTAGTCGTCGTTGGTATGGTCTTGATGCTTCGACCCTGCCTGTGGCGGCGCGCCGCACTGGCGTCCTTGGCGTGCGCATGCGTCATCCTGATTGGTCTTGCTCTGCCTTATGTCATTGCTTGGGGCGCGGATCTTGCGGATGCCTGGAGTGCAAATCACACGGATGCTTGGGACACGCGACTCATGGCGGTCACAACGGCATCTTACGGTATGTTTGCAACCGACCCGGCGCAGTCGGACGCAGAGCGCTTCGCCACGCTGCACGAGGCATGGCAGCTGTTTGTCGCCCATCCCGTTTTCGGCGCGGGTCTGGGCGCCTTCGTGGAGCAGCACCTGCGCGCGACCGGCGAGTTCCTGGTCATTCATTCCACGCCGCTGTGGCTGCTCGCTGAGTTCGGGCTCATCGGAACCGCCGCCATAGTCGCACCGCTTGCCCGCACGGTGTGGCTGGAAGCCGGGCCTTCGGGCAAGCGTGACGATGCGGGCGTCATGCTGCGTGTCATCATCGCCACGTTCGGGGTTATGTCGCTGGTCCATGAAATGATGTATCAGCGCTTGTTCTGGCTGATGCTGGGCGCGGGCCTCGCTCTGATTCCGGCGTCACCGTCTGCGGCGAAAGGGAGTGCGCAGCAATGAAACTCATCCTTGCCATCGGCGCGGTTCTGGCCTGCGCCGCCTGCGCGGCCACGCCGGATCAGGTCAAGCCGGAGCACATCTCGCAATACGATTACCGGGAAAGCACCTGCAAGGAGCTCCTGTCGAGCATCAAGTCCGGGCGCGAGGAGGAGGCCAAGCTGGTCGCCCAGATGAACGCCTGGCCGACGACCGGTGGCGGCGCGTTCGTACGCCGGGTCGATCTCGGCCGGTCCCTCGCCAACGTGCGCGGCAAGATCATCGCCGCGGAGAAGGTCTCCGCCCGCTCCAACTGCGCGGAACGCCTGCGCTACGTCGGGTGAAGGCCGGACACGGCTTTG
>JBEBSP010000220.1:0-4329 GCA_040394255.1 Agaricicola taiwanensis
ATGGCGATGAAGGGGCGCACATCCTCGGCCAGATGGGCGATGCGGCTGTAGGGCAGGCCGTCGCGGATCGGCGGGCCGTCGGCGCGGGCGGGCGCATCCATCAGGATGGCGGTGCGCCGGTCCAGCGTCAGCCGCTCGTAGCGGCGGGTGGAGGCGTCGCCCTGGATGTGGTCGCGCCGCGCCTCGCCCCAGCCGGCCCGGTCGAGGAAATCCTGCACCACCAGCGCGCGGGCGAGCCTCGGCGCCCAGAGCCCATGGCCGATCAGCACGAGGTCGCGGGCCTCCGCGCCGCGTTCGGGCGCGGCGGCGATCTCGACGTCGAGCCGGTCGGCCGGCAGGACGCCGAGGCGTTCGGGCCATTCCACCAGCACGATCGCGCCCTCGGCGGTCTCGTCCCAGCCCAGTTCCTCGATCTCGCTCGCCTGACCCACGCGGTAGAGGTCGGCATGCACCACGGTGCCGCGATGCGTGTCGTAGGATTGCAGGATCGTGTAGGTCGGGCTCGGGACTTCGAGGCGCGGATCGCCCGCCAGCGCGCGGATGGCGGCGCGGGCGAAGGTGGTCTTGCCGGAGCCGAGATCGCCTTTCAGGGCGATCAGGTCGCCGGGCAGGAAGGTCTCCGCCATGCGGGAGGCGACCAGCGCCATCGCCGCTTCGTCGACGAGGTGGAGGGCGCAGCGCGCGGCGGTGGTCATGGCTTACTCCGCCGCGACGCGGTTCGAGAGCCCCTTGGCCGGGAAGGCGCAGATCACGGTGGTGCCCTGTCCGGCCTCGCTCGTCACCTCGACGGTGCCGCCGTGCAGTTCCACCAGCGAGCGCACCAGCGGCAGGCCGAGGCCGACGCCGCGGTGGCGCGAGCCGTTGGTGCGGCTCTCGAAGCGGTCGAACACCCGGTCGATCATGTCCTCGGCGATGCCCGGTCCGTGGTCGGTGACCTTGAAGACCACGGCCTCATGCTCGCGGGAGGCGGCGAGCGTGACGGTGCCGCCCTGCGGGCTGAAGCCGACGGCGTTGGACAGGAGGTTGAACAGCACCTGCCGCACGCGCCGTCCGTCGGCGACGAAGCTGCCGACGCCGCTTTCGGCGGCGATGTCGAGGGTCAGCGCCGCCTCGGCCAGCCGGTCGCGCACGCCCTCGGCGGCGGCGTCCATGGTGGCGCGGATGTCGACCTCGGCGAGGTCCAGCTCCATGGCCCCGGCGTCGATGGTGGCGAGGTCGAGGATGTCGTTGATGATCGTCAGCAGGGCGGCGGACGAGGCCAGGATGTGCTCGGCGTATTCGTGCTGGCGCTCGTTGAGCGGCCCGATGGTGGCGTCGCCCAGGAGCTGGGTGAAGCCGATGATGTTGGTCAGCGGCGAGCGCAACTCGTAGGAGACGTTCTTGACGAAATCGCTCTTGAGCTGGTCGGCGGCTTCCAGCGCGTCGTTCTTCTCGCGCAGCGCGCGCTCGATGCCGAACTGGGCGGTGGCGTCGGTGAAGGCGACCAGGGTGGCGCCGTCGGGCAGGGGCACGGTGGTGACGTCGAGCACGACGCCGCCCACCCGCTCGATGCGGGCCGACACCGGCGTGCGCCGGTCGGCCAGCGAGGTCACGACGCCCTTCAGCGCGCGCCACGCCTCGGCCTGTTCGTCGAGCGGACGGCAGGTCGCGAAGACCGCGTCGGCGTGCGGCTCGCCGTGCAGGGCATCCGCCGGGATGGCCCAGAGCGCCGCGAAGGCCGGGTTCCACAGCTTCAGGCGGCCGTCGGTGCCGAACACCACGACGCCCTCGCGCAGGTGATCGAGCGTCTCGCTCTGCACCCGCGACAGGGCGTTGAAGCGCGATTCCAGGTTGATGCGCTCGGTGACGTCGTCGAAGAGGTAGGTGACGCCGCCTTCCGGATTGGGCGTCTGCACCACGCGCACGCTACGCCCGTCGGGCAGGTGCCACCAGTGTTCGACCGGTTCGATGGCGCGGTAGGCCTCGTGCAGCTTGGAGCGCCAGACGCGGAAATCGGCCTGCTCGGGAAGCTGCCGCTCGGCGCGCAGCCGCTCCAGGATTTGCGTGTCGGTCGGCACGCTGTCGAGGAAGGCGGGATCGAGCTTCCAGATCTGGCGGTAGGCCTGGTTGTGGAACACGAGGCTGCCGTCGGCGGCGAAGGTGACGACGCCGGTGGCAAGCTCGTCCAGCGTGCGGCGGTGGTGCTCGCGCAGGCGCTCGGCCTCGGCTTTCACGGCCTCCACCTCGGAGGTGTCGACCGCAAGGCCGGCGCTCCCGGCCTCCACGGTGGTCTCGTACACGTCGAAGATGCGCCGGGCGCCGCGCGCCACGGCGGCGACGCGGGCATGGTGGCTGCCGCTTTCGGCGCGTGCCCGCGTCGCGGCGAAACGCGACGCTTCGTCGAGCAGTTCCAGGCCGTTGACGTCTTCGGGCGAACGCGCCTCGACGGCATCGGCATAGGCGGCGTTGGTCCAGCCCAGCCGTCCGCTCTCGTCGCGCATCCAGGCGGGGTGGGGAAGCTGGTTGATGAGGGCGCGCAGCCGTCCGATGTCCTGCAGAAGCTCGTCGTAACGGGCCTGGAGTTCCGCGTGCGCCTTCGCCTCGCCGGTGACGTCGCGGATGCGCACCACGGCCTGGCCGCCCACGGCGCGGCCTTCGGCGGCGACATGCTCTCCGCCCCGTGTCGCGGCGGAGAGCTGGAAGCCCTGTCCGCTGGCGCGCAGCACCTCGATGGCCTGTTCCAGCGCGGCCGCGTCCGAGCCCTTCAGCCAGGAGCCGAAGGCCATGACCTTGCGGCCGGACGGCATCTGCTCGCTGGCAAGGCTGCCGCTGATCTCCGGCTCAAGGTCGCGGCCGCGGTAGAGGATGACGATCTGGGGTTCCGACGCGGTCAGCGTTTCGGCGCGGTCGAGCCGCTGGCGCAGGTCGGCCAATGCTGTCTGGGCGGCGCGGTCGCGCCGCGCGGCCTGGCGGCGGTGCAGGACCAGAAGAAATCCGGCGGTGAAGGTGGAAACGACGGCGCCCGCGAAGATCACCACCCAGACGAGGGTGCCCGGCTCGGCGATCAGGAAGCCTTCCGGCGCGGCTGATGCGGGAAACGGCAAGGGGGCAAGCGCGATGAGAGCCTTGAGGCCCTTCAGCCGCGTGCCTGTCACTTCGCCCATGTCCTCAACCCCGCCCGCTTCGTTCGCCGCCCACGAATCACATGCAAGATACCCGCGTCGCGAATCGGGAAGAAGAGTCTGCGTGCGGACTCGAATCAAATAATGAGTCAAGACGCGTCGGATCGGGGGGCTGTGTGGCTGTGCGGACTCAGTGTCTTGGGTTCGTACCGCGCGTTCAATCCTGTGGATCGCTGTGTATAACAGGCGGGTGGCGCGGACGGCGCGTCAGGTCGCGGCCTCGCGGCCGGCCCGCAGGGCTTCGGTCCACCACAGGAGAGTGGTCAAAAGCTGCCCGGCGCCCCGGACGAGATGGGGATAATCATTGAAATTCTTGCCCTCTCGCCGAATGCCGGCAAGCTCCGCCGTGCCGATGTGGACCGCGCTCCGCAGCGGCGCGATCTGGAACTCGATGAGGATCAGCCTCAACTGCTCGATGGCCCGCGCCGCCCCGACGCCGCCGTAGCCGACGAAGGCGGCCGGCTTGCGGCTGTATTCGGCGTAGGCATGGTCGAGCGCGTTCTTCAAGACGCCCGGAACGCCGTGATTGTACTCCGCCGTGACGAAGATGTAGCCGTCGAACGAGGCCATCGCCCTGGCCCAGCGCTGCGCGGCGGGATGAGGCGAGGGTGTCTGCGCGATCGGGGCCGGCTCGTTGAAGAACGGCAGGTCGTGATCGCGGAGGTCGACGATCTCGAACTCCGCGCCGCCGTGCGCCCTGGCCTGCTCCAGCATCCATTGCGCGGGCCGGTCGCCGAAGCGCCCCTCGCGCGTGGTGCTGATGATGATCGCGATCTTCGGAAGGGTCATGGCCACGGGTCCCCGGCGGTGAGAAAGACGTCAGGGACTACTATGGGGCCATCATGTCCGCAGCAAGGTGGCGTCGTGGGTAGCCGTCCCCGGACCGGTGTCCGGGAACGGCTGTCCGGTCTCAGTAGCGGTAGTGTTCCGGCTTGAACGGGCCGGTCTGCTTCACGCCGATGTAGGCGGCCTGCTTGTCGTTGAGCTTGGAGAGCTTGACGCCGATCTTGGCGAGATGCAGCGCCGCGACCTTCTCGTCCAGCTCCTTCGACAGCGTGTAGACCTTCTTTTCGTATTTGCCGGGATTGGTCCAGATCTCGATCTGGGCCAGCGTCTGGTTGGTGAAGGAGGCCGACATCACGAAGGACGGATGGCCGGTGGCGCAGCC
>JBEBSP010000221.1:0-4305 GCA_040394255.1 Agaricicola taiwanensis
GCTGGCTGAACGAACTGCTGGTCAGCCTCGGGCCGGCCCTGCGCAAGACGACCCATGAGGTGACGGTGAAATGCCCGCCGGACGCCGTGATCGACACCTATCCCGGCGCGCTGGCGCAGGTCCTGACCAACCTTGTCATGAACGCCGTGGCCCATGCCTATGACGAGGGCCAGAGCGGGCATCTGACGCTCGCGGTCGACCAGCGCCCCGACGGCCTGCGCTTCACCTTCACCGACGACGGCAAGGGCATCGCCTGCACCGAGCAGGGCCGGGTGTTCGAGCCGTTCTACACCACGCGCCGCAGCCGGGGCAGCACGGGCCTCGGCCTCCACATCGTCTACAACCTCGTGACCGGCGTCCTGCAGGGCCGCATCGACATCGAGAGCATGCCGGGCACCGGGACCAGCTTCATCATCGACCTGCCGCCGGCGGTCACGGATGCCACGGCGGAGCGGCAGGCGGTGACGGCGTGAGGCGGGGAGCCCGCCGAGTTCGCGGTCCATCCTTCGAGACAGCCGCCGCGCGGCTTCCCCAGGATGAGGGGATGCCGTGGCGCTGCAAGATGAGCCTCGCTCGCCCACTGACCTCATCCTGCGGGATCGCGCAGCGATCGTCTCGAGGGATGGGCTCCATGTTCCAAAGCCCAGCCGGACACCACTCATGCGCCATGCCCTCCTCATCCCGCTCGCCCTCGCCGCCTCGCTCACCGCAGCCGAGGCCAAGACCCTGGTGTTCTGCTCGGAAGGCAACCCGGAGAGCATCAGCCCGCAGTTGACCACGACCACCACCGGGATGAACGCCACGCGTCCGGTGTTCAACAACCTGGTGGAGTTCATCCCCGGCACGACGGAGATCGCGCCCTCGCTGGCGGAAAGCTGGACCGTGTCGGACGACGGGCGGGAGTATGTCTTCCGGCTGCGGCGCGGGGTGAAGTTCCATTCCAGCAAGCTGTTCACGCCGACCCGCGAGATGAACGCCGACGACGTCGTGTTCTCGCTCATGCGCCAGTGGAAGGAAGACCACCCCTACTCCAACGCCGAATTCGTCTACTTCAACGACATGGGCATGAAGGACCTGCTGCAGGCCATCGACAGGGTGGACGATCATACCGTCCGCATCCGGCTCAACCATCCGAACGCGCCGTTCCTGGCCGATCTCGCCATGGATTTCAACGCCATCCTCTCGGCGGAATACGCCGACCTGCTGCTGAAGACCGGCACGCCGGAGAAGCTCGACACCGAGCCGGTGGGCACCGGGCCGTTCAGCTTCGTGTCGTTCCAGAAGGACGTGGCGCTGCGCTACCGCGTGTTCCCGGACTACTGGGGCGGACGCCAGCCGATCGACACGCTGGTGTTCTCGATCACGCCCAATCCCGCCGTGCGCCTGACCAAGCTGAAGGCCGGCGAATGCCACGTCATGGCCTTCCCCAACCCCGGCGACGCACAAAAGATTTCCGATGACCCCGAGCTGCAACTGCTGACCCAGGAAGGGCTCAACATCGGCTACATGTCGCTGAACACCACCCGGCCGCCGTTCAACGACGCGCGGGTGCGGCGCGCGGTCAACATGGCGATCGACAAGACGGCCATCGTCGAGGCGGTCTACGGCTCGTCGGGCGTGCCGGCGAAGAACCCGATCCCGCCGACGCTCTGGTCCTACAACGACGCCGTGGAGGACTATCCCTACGATCCAGCCGAGGCGCAGAAGCTGCTGGTGGAGGCGGGCCTGCCACGGGGTTTCGAGGCGGACCTCTGGTACATGCCGGTGAGCCGGCCCTACACGCCGGACGGCAAGCGCGTCGCCGAGATGATCCAGACGGACCTGTCGCGGATCGGCGTCCGGCTGAAACTGGTGACCGACGAATGGGGCGCCTACCGCGAGAAGCTGCAGGCGGGCGAGGCGACCATGGCGCTGTTCGGCTGGACCTCGGACAACGGCGATCCCGACAATTTCCTGCATGTGCTGCTGGGGTGCCTCGCCGCGCGGCCGGGCGGCAGCAATGTCGCGAAATGGTGCCACAAGGAGTACGACGACCTCGTCACCCGCGCCAAGCTGACCGTCGGGCAGGAGGAACGCACCCGGCTCTACGCCGAGGCGCAGCAGGTCTTCAAGCGCGAGGCGCCGTGGTTTCCCATCGCCCATTCGGTGGTGATGATGGGCGTGCGCAGGAATGTCACCGGCTTCACGATCGACCCCGTGGGCCGGCATCTGTTCACCGGAGTCGACCTCACCGACTGAGACGGAACAAACACCGGCAAAGCACCGTTTCCGGCATGACATCCTATCAATCGATGCCGGAGACCTTCCATGGACGAGAACGATCGCATTCGAGAACGCGCCTACAGGATATGGGTCGAGGAAGGCCGGCCTCCCGGACGCTCCGAGGAGCATTGGCAGATGGCGCGCCAGCTGATCGCCATCGAACAGTCCGACGGCGACGAGCTGAAACCCAATCCTCTTGGACAAGAGCAGCCTGTCGAGGAGGCCAGGCTCCAGGAGAACCTGGGCGAATTCCCCACCCTGACGGACCAGGGCGAGGAAGCGACCACGCCCAAGGCGCGCCGTGCACCGGGCGTCAAGGCGAAGGAACTGACCGGGGACAAGGCCCAGCCCGAAGCCGTCAAGCGCCGGCAACCCTCCAGCCGCACGTCCAAGCTGGTGGACATG
The DNA here is from genome assembly GCA_040394255.1 of Agaricicola taiwanensis. Taxonomy (GTDB): domain Bacteria; phylum Pseudomonadota; class Alphaproteobacteria; order Rhizobiales; family Methylopilaceae; genus Agaricicola; species Agaricicola taiwanensis_A. Next base: position 2,668 of record JBEBSP010000221.1, read on the forward strand.
CTGACATCGCGGCGGTGATGCGGTGGGCCAAAAAAGAAACCGCCGGCATGACACCGAGCGGTTTCATGAAGTTCCTGACTTTGCCGACACGGGGCCTGGCTCATGCCCCCCGTTTACCCCGCCTGCCCTATGTCCTCAGGTGACTTGCAGCGGGCACCTCGCGTCGTGGCCCAGCTTCAAGGTGAACCGCGCGGTTCGCCTTGTCACACAGACCGCATTCAAATCGAATCTGAACGCTTTTTGATTCTACATGTAGACAGAAAACATCGTCAACGCCGCGACATGACCGAATCGTGACACCTTGGTCGTAAGAATAGGGTTAACGGCCGTTATCCTTAACCCGACGCGGCGTGTTTTCGCGAAATCCAGGGAACTTCGTTCGCCTCCGGGCTTTTAGCTTAGGCCTACCCAGCCCAAGCGGAAGAGATCGTTCCACATGCATCGAATCGATGATGGCGTTCCATTGCCCCTCGGCGCCACCTTCGACGGCAAGGGCGTGAACTTCGCGCTGTTTTCCGAACATGCGACCCGCGTGGAGCTGTGCCTGTTCGAGCCCAGCGGACGGCGCGAGACGGCGCGCATCGCCCTGCCCTGCCGGACGGAGGACATCTGGCACGCCTATGTGGAGGGCCTGTCGCCGGGCCAGCTCTACGGCTACCGGGTGCACGGGCCCTATGAGCCGCAGCACGGCCACAGGTTCAACCATCACAAGCTGCTGCTCGACCCCTACGCCCGCCAGCTGTCGGGCAAGCTGCGCTGGCACGATTCGCTGTTCGGCTACCGCGTCGGTTCGGCGCGGGCCGATCTCAGCCTCGACCGCCACGACAGCGCGCGCGTCATGCCCAAATGCGTGGTGGAGGACACGGCCCATTCCTGGGGCGAGGACCGGCGTCCGCGGCGGCGCTGGCAGGACACGGTGATCTACGAGGCCCACGTCAAGGGGCTGACGCAGCTTCACCCCGACGTGCCCCAGGCCATGCGCGGCACCTACGAGGCGCTGGGCCACCCTTCCGTGATCGAGCATCTCGTCAAGCTCGGCATCACGGCGATCGAGATCCTCCCGATCCATTCCTTCGTCGACGACCGCTTCCTGGTGGACAAGGGCCTGAAGAACTACTGGGGCTATTCCACGCTGGGCTTCTTCGCGCCCGAGCCGCGCTACCTCGGCCCGGCGGGCGCCAACGGGTTGCGCGCCGCCGTGCGCTCGCTGCACGACGCGGGCATCGAGGTCATCCTCGACGTGGTCTACAACCACACCGCCGAAGGCAGCCAGATGGGCCCCACCCTCAGCTTTCGCGGCATCGACAACTGCAACTACTACAAGCTGTCGCCGGAAAACCCGCGCTACTGCTACGACACCACCGGCACCGGCAACACGGTCAACCTCAGCCATCCGCGCGTGCTCCAGATGGTGATGGATTCGCTGCGGCACTGGGTCGAGGCCTACCACATCGACGGCTTCCGCTTCGACCTCGCCACCACGCTGGCGCGCGACCCCTATGAGTTCAACGAACGCGCGGGCTTCCTGCAGGCGATCCGCCAGGACCCCGTGCTCAGCAACGTCAAGCTGATCGCCGAGCCCTGGGACGTGGGCGACGGCGGCTACCGGGTCGGCGGCTTCCCGCTGGGCTGGAGCGA
>JBEBSP010000222.1:0-4281 GCA_040394255.1 Agaricicola taiwanensis
TCCCGCCCGCACGACGCCCGACACACTCGCCAGCGCTCCCGGCGCAAGCTCCCGGTACAGGAGACGGGACGGATCCACCGGGCCCGGCAGCGTCACCTGCCCCATGGGCACCACCTTGAAACCGGCGCGGGCGTAATAGCTGAGGTCGCCCACGAGGAAGACGAGGCGGTCGCCCTGCGCGGCGGCGGTGTCCAGCGCGCGGCTCATCAGGTTCATGCCGATGCCCTTGCCCTCGAAGGCCGGCTCCACCGCCAGCGGACCGAGGATCAATGCCGGCGTCTCGCCGATATGCACCCGCGACATCTTGATCGATCCGACGAGGAAGGTGCCCACCCGCGCCACGAAGCACAGATCGGCGATCTCGGGATTGCCCTCGCGCAGCCGGAAGGCGGTGCGCGCGAAGCGGCCCGGTCCGAAGGCGCGTTCGTGCAGCTTCTCGATCGCGGGGGCGTCGTCGGGCTGTTCGGTCAGCAGGTCCACCGTGAGCGTGGTCATGGAAGTGTCTCCAGCGAGAGAAATGGGATGGGCGTCGGCCGTCAGGCGCGATCTCGTCGTCGCTGGCGAAAGGTCGTTGTCACGTGGTGTGTCCCGGCATGGCTGCAGCGCGGCGATAGCACGCGGAGGGCGTCAGCGTCCACGCCTCGTGCAGCGCTGCACGCGGGATCGTGCGGCGGTTGCCATACAGGGCCGGCCGCGCCAGCTATGTGGGCGACGACGAAACAAGGGACGGATCATCATGGGACGACTGGTTGACGGCGAATGGAAGGACGAATGGTATGACACCGCTTCGACCGGGGGCCGTTTCGAGCGCAAGGCATCCTCCTTCCGCCACTGGATCACGGCCGACGGGGAAGACGGCTTCGGCGCGGAAGCGGGGCGCTATCATCTCTATGTCTCGCTCGCCTGCCCCTGGGCGCACCGCACGCTGATCTTCCGGAAACTGAAGCGGCTGGAGGACCTGGTCTCGGTTTCCGTGGTCGATCCCCACATGGGGTCCGAGGGCTGGGTCCTGAGCGAGGGCGCCGATCCGGTGAACGGCGCGCGGCGTCTCTATGAGGTCTATCTCAAGGCCGACCCCGGCTACAGCGGCCGCGTCACCGTGCCGGTGCTGTGGGACAGGAAGACGCAGACCATCGTCTCCAACGAGAGCGCGGACATCATCCGCATGTTCAATTCCGCTTTCGACGGGCTGACGGGCTCGGACCTCGATTTCCACCCCGCCGACCTGGCAGAGGAAATCGAGCGCACCAACGCCCTCGTCTACGACCGCATCAACAACGGCGTCTACAAGGCCGGCTTCGCCACCACCCAGCAGGCCTACGAGGAGGCCTTCACCGCCCTGTTCGACACCCTGGACGAGCTGGAAAAGCGCCTGTCGCGCCAGCGCTATCTGGCGGGCGGCCGGTTGACCGAGGCCGACTGGCGGCTGTTCACCACGCTGGTGCGCTTCGATCCGGTCTATGTCGGCCATTTCAAGTGCAATCGGCGGCGCATCGCCGATTACCCGAACCTGTCGAACTACCTGCGCGAGCTTTACCAGGTGCCGGGCATCGCCGGGACGGTGAACTTCAGCCACATCAAGCGGCACTATTACGAGAGCCACAAGACCATCAACCCGACCGGCATCGTCCCGCTCGGCCCCGAGATCGACCACAGCGGACCGCACGACCGCGCCCGCTTCGGCTGACCCTTCACCACACCGGGCTGGGCGACGCGCCGTCGCGCAGTTCGTCCAGCCGCGCACGCGTCGCCCGCGAGACGTCCCGTGGCAGCGCGTCGAGCGGGAACCAGCGCACCTCGGCAATCTCCCTGTTCGGCGCGGGCACGGGACCGGCTCGCCAGTTGTCCGCCCGGAACACCAGCACATGGTCGCGCCCGGCAAGTCCGGCGTGGTGATGCACGCCGGTCAGCACGGCCGGCCCGGCAAGCTCCACCCCGGTCTCCTCGCGCAATTCGCGCGCGAGCGCGTCGTGGGCCGTTTCGCCCGCCTCCACGCCCCCGCCGGGAAAATGCCAGCCGGGCACATAGCCGTGGCGCACCAGCAGCACGCGGCCGCCGTCGATCACGATGCAGCGCACGCCCAGCGTCAGTCCGCGCGTCATGCGCCAGTAAAGCGCCAGCAGAGGCCGCGCCACAGGCTCGATCCAGGTTTTCACACCGAACGCCCTTCCGGATGACTCATCACCATTCTGTTACCAGATCGCGGCGTGATCCGCACAAAACGCATGGCAGACCAGCCGGTTTAGCGCTGGTGGTCCGGCAACCGGATGCCTATAAAACCATCATGGAGTGATGAAAAACTCATCACGCAACAGGACAGGTCCGATGCTTACCGCCTTTATCGCCCGCTTCATCACCAAGCGTTATGTCTGGACGCCCGCTCTTGCGCCGCGCGACAGCATTCGTGCCGCCGAACTGATGACTTTCGCGGGCAACTGATCCCGGTCCATCGTCACCGCGACGATACAGGCTGGCGCATCCCGCGCCGGCCTTTTGCTTTTTTGAGGCCTTGCGACCACAAAGCCGGTTGATCGCACCCCTCCGGGCGCGCTAGACCCCGCCGGTGTTTCGCCTTGCCCATGTCACCGACGCCCACCTCGGCCCCCTGCCGCGCCCGCGCCTCCGCGAGCTTGCGAACAAGCGTGTCCTCGGCTTCACCAACTTCCAGCTCCTGCGCCGCAAGAAGAACAAGGGCGGGCTGATCGAGGCGCTGGTCGCCGATCTGGCGACGCTGGAGGTCGACCACACCGCCGTCACCGGCGATCTGGTCAACATCGCCCTGCCCGGCGAGTTCGAGGTCGCGCGCCTGTTCCTCGAAAGCATGGGCAGGCCCGAAGATGTCTCCTTCGTGCCCGGCAACCACGACGCCTATGTCAAGGCCATCGTCGGCGAGCCGGAACGGCTCTGGGGCGAATACATGCGCGGCGACGCCCATCCGGACACGGGTGAGGCGGAGAAGGGGTTCCCCTATCTGCGCGTGCGCGGCAACATCGCCCTCGTCGGCGTCTCATCCGCCGTGCCCACCGGCCCCTTCTCGGCCTCCGGCAAGCTGGGCAAGCCGCAGACCGAGCGCATGGAAGCGCTTCTGAAAAGCCTTGAGGGCTCGGGCCTGTTCCGTGTGCTGATGATCCACCATCCGCCCAACGCCTTCGGGGTGGCCCGCGTGCGCCGCCTGACCGACGTGCGCCGCGTCGCCGACGCCATCCTCGCGGGCGGCTGCGAACTGGTGATCCACGGTCACGACCACCGGCTGGAGCGCACCGAGATGGTGGGCAACGGCCGGCGCATCCCGGTCATGGGCGGCCCGTCCTGCGCGGGCGGCTATCTGGTCTATGACATCGGCGGCGAACCGGGCGCCTGGACCTGCCGCGCGACCTTGCGCACCCGCAACACGGCGGGCGAGTTCCATGTAACCTGGCATGGCGATCTGATTTAGTTACTATTGATACTATTATAAAGATTTGGCTTGGAGACGAACGTCCATTCTTCCATAGTGCATCCAAATAATAAAAATATTTGGCCAAATCCCCTGCAATAAGAAAAGTGGGATGAAAGCTCAGGGGGAGGATGCTGTGGTAGAAGTAAACGCAGTAAATGGCCAGGAAACCGAGTTTCCGAATGGCGGCCCAGAGAGCGTTGCATTCAATCGTTTCGTCCTGAAGGCAGCGACGGACACCCCTGGTACGGCCGCGGATATCCAGCTGCGTGATGCGATCAAGCAGGGCAACATGCAGGTTGTCGCCCAGATCATCAACGGCGGCACGGCCAACATCAACTGGGTCGACAAGCAGAACGGCTATAGTTTTCTCCACTATGCCATGTCATCCGACGAGAGCCTGAATGCGATCGAATATCTGATCAAAGCGGGTATCGATATCCGCAAGACCAACAAGGATGGCAAGACCGCGTACCAGATGCTCGAAGACAAGATGAAGAGTGAGAAAATCCCCTTCCTCAGTCATCGCTACGCGCATATTGCAAAAAGTGTGAAGTGGGTGATCGACAAGGGAACCGAGGAAATCGAGAAGATCGCCGCCGGCGGCATGAAGAAGGCCGGCGACTTCATGGAAGCCAACAAATGGCTGGCGGCGGGCGGCTCCATATTCCCCCTGATGGGCAAGTTCCCGCTACACTCGGTATTGCACCTGCGGCCCGAGGATCAGGTTCGCTATGTCAAGTTCCTGTTTGACGATAAGCAGGGCCAGATCAAGGATATGGTCGATAGTGGCCAGATCGATCGCAAAGCGCTGATGGATGAAGAGGTCAACGGCGTGAAGCCGT
>JBEBSP010000223.1:0-4280 GCA_040394255.1 Agaricicola taiwanensis
TATTTCCGCACCACCGTATAGGCATAGGCCGCCAGCCGCGCGAAATCCCTGGCGCGGGCGGTGCGCGACATCCAGTCGTCGATCTGGCGCAGCACAGGCAGCTTGCGGAAATAGTCGTGGCCGTAGAACGGCAGCACCGCCACGTCGCTGAAGCCGATGCCGCACAGCATGGGCTCCATGATCTTCGGCTCGCCGTAGCACCAGTTGTAATGCGCGGGAAACTTCGGGTCGTCCTCCGCCGTGCGGTTCTTGTAGAGCAGCGACACGATCCTGGACGACAGCGCCTCGGGGATCATCAGATTGGCCACGAAGGGCGGCGAATAGAGCGTGGGGTGGAACGCGATGGCCACCCCGCCCGGCGCCAGCAGCGTGTGGAGGTTCGCCCAGGCGCGCGGAACGTCCTTCACATGCTCGAACACCATGCGCGAATAGGCGATGTCGATGGTTCCCGGCGCGATGCCGGATTGGCCGATGTCGCCGGACACATCGAAGCAGGCCGTGCGGAACTGCTTGGACGTGCGTTCCAGCTCCACCGGCGAGATGTCGTTGATGGTCATGTCGAAGCCATGCGCCGCGACCTCTTCCGGCGTGAACAGCGGGTCGCGTCCGCCTCCGATCTCAAGGTGCCGGGTCAGGCCGAGTTTCCGTGACAGGGCGACGATGCTGTTCTTGTATCCGTCCCAGGCCCAGGGCGTGTCCGGCACATAGCCCATGTCGTCGAACAGCTCGCGCAGCGAAGCTGCGGTCCGGGCGGCCGAAGCGGCGGCTGGCTGCGGCTGAAGGTGCGCGTCGTGGACGGCGGGCATGGGCAGGCCTCCGGCAAAAGCGGACATGAAAAACCGCTCGAATGTGAGTGAAAACAATTAACCGATCGCCACCGCGACCTCAGATTCCCCTCGTCCGGGCGAAAAACCGCCATCCGAGCAAGGCGACGCCAAGGTAGACCATTCCCGCCAGGGCATTCCGCGCCAGGAGCGGCAACAGGTCCGGCAGCATGGGAAGCCATTGCCGCAGCGGCGCGGTCACCTCGCCGAGGCCGAGGATGACCGCCGCCATTCCTGCGGCGGCGACAAGGCCGACGGCCAGCAGACGCATCATCCGCGCATCCGGCACGACCTCGCCGCGATGGATCAGAATCCCCAATAAAATCAACAGATTGATCCAGGCCCCGACCGATGTGGCCAACGCCAGACCGGCGTGCAGCATGGACCCGACGAGCAGGACCTTGAGCCCCACGTTGACCAGCGTCGCGATCCCGAGGGCGATGACGGGCGTGGTGGTGTCCTTGCGCGCGTGGAAGGCCGAGGTCACCGGCCGCAGCAGCACCACGGCCAGGAGCCCCACGGCATAGGCCGTCAGCGCGGCCGCCGAGCCCTCGACCGCGCGCCCGTCGAACGCCCCCCGCCCGAACAGCACCGCCAGCACCGGTACGGCCTCCAGCGCGAACACCACCACGAAGGGCGCGCCCAACAGAAAGCTGCCCTCGAACGCCCGGTTGAAGCTGAAGTTGGCCCCTGCCTTGTCCCCGGACGCGAGCCTGCGCGCTAGGTCCGGCAGCAGCACCGTGCCGATGGCGATGCCGATGATGGCCACGGGCAACTGGTAGAGCCTGTCGGCGTAATAGAGGAAGGACACCGACCCCGAAGGCAGAAACGAGGCGATGATCGTGTCCGCGAACATGGCGATCTGGGTCCCCGCCGACCCCAGAGTCGCGGGCAGGAACCCCCGCAGGAAATCGCGCGTTTCCGGCTCCACGGAGGGTCGGCGCAATCCGAGCCCGATCCCGGCCCGCCGCATGTCCCACAGCACGAACAGGAGCTCGGCGACACCCGCCGCCAGCACGCCCCAGGCCAGCGCATAGGCCGCGTTCGGAAACCACGGAGCCAGGAACAGCGCACCGATCAGGCAGACGTTCAGGAGGATCGGCGCGGACGCCGCCGCGGCGAAGCGCTCATGGGCGTTCAGCATGCCCGACACCAGCGTCACGATGGAGATCATGACGAGGTAAGGGAATGTGATGCGTGTCAGTGCGACCGTGCGCTCGAACTGCACGGGGTCGTCGGTAAATCCCGGCGCCAGCAGGGTCACCAGCCAGGGCATCGCCAGAAGCGCCGTAATCAGCAGGATCAGGTGGACCAGCACCGTCCAGCCGAGGATGCCGCTGGCGAAGCGCTTCGCGGCGTCCGGCCCCGAGGCGGCCAGCGCGCCGGCATAGCGCGGCACGAAGGCCGCGTTGAACGCACCCTCGGCGAAGATCGAGCGAAAATGGTTCGGCAGGCGGAAGGCCACCATGAAGGCGTCGCCCAGCGGCCCCGCTCCGAGGATCGCCGCCATCAGCACGTCGCGCACGAAGCCGAACACGCGGGACACCAGCGTCAGGCTCGCGACCGAGGCGACTTTTCTCCACATCTGCGATTCACTTCCCCGTGCTGCGACGACAGGGTTTATCCCCTTCGGCGAGAAGACGCCACGGATGCGTTGCGCAACGGAAAATGTGCTTCTATAAGGACGCCCAGTCGGAGCGTGGCGCAGCCCGGTTAGCGCACTAGTCTGGGGGACTAGGGGTCGTGGGTTCAAATCCCGCCGCTCCGACCATTTCCATCATATGGATCAAGCGTTCAAGCGCATGCACACGGCATGCCCCTGCGCCGGAAATCCGCGGACGCAAGCGACAACCATCCATATTGTGGAGCGACAACGGCCCGGTCGTGGCCAGCACCAAACCACCATTGGTCGATGACCGACTCGAAGCGCAGGTCATCCATAAGCTCAGGCCCGGAAAAAGCGGTGTCGGGATTATCCTGAATGCTTGGAATTCTTATGCCGGTTCGGATTCCTGGGCGACGGGGCCGCCAAAAGAAAAGGCGGCGCCGGAGCGCCGCCGTGATCTGGTGCAGACCAGCTGCTTGTTAGCCGCCAGAACCGCGATCTCTGAAGCAGGCAGAATAGCGTCTGCCCGATTGACGTCAAGCGACAATCAGAGATTGCAAGCGGCCACATGCCGATACACACTCCTCGAAAAATGAGGGGGAACACATGAACTGGCGGCTGGGGCTGGATCTCGGAACGAACTCGCTCGGCTGGTGCGCGCTTGCGCTCGACGCCGAAGGACATGCCAAAGGCATCATAGCCACGGGCTCGCGCATTTTCGACGATGGGCGCGACGCCAAGTCGGGCGCGTCCCTCGCCGTCGACCGGCGCGCGGCGCGGGCCATGCGGCGGCGGCGCGATCGCTTCAAGCAGCGCCAGCGGGCGCTCATCAAGCATCTGACCCAGGACGGGCTGTTTCCCGCCGATGCGGGCGAACGGCAGCGGCTTGCCGGGCTGGACCCCTTCGAGCTCCGGGCACGGGCACTGGACGAAACCCTGTCGCCGCATGAGCTCGGCCGCGCTTTCTTTCATCTCAACCAGCGGCGCGGCTTCAAGAGCAACCGGAAAGCCGACAAGAAGGACGACGAGAGCGGAAAGATCGCCGTGGGCATCGACAGGCTGGTCCGGGAGATGCGGGAAAAGGGCGCACGGACTTACGGCGAGTTTCTGCACATGCGGCGTGCCTCCGCCACGGACGCCAACGCCATTCCCTCCGTGCGCACACGGCTGCGGCCCGAGACCGGCGAAGGCGCCAAGGGCGACGGCTATGACTTTTATCCCGGCCGCGCGCTGATCGAGGCCGAGTTCGAGGCCATCTGGGAGGCACAGGCCCCACACCACAGGCACATCCTGACGCCGGAGGTGCATGACCGGCTCCATGAGATCGTCTTCCACCAGCGCCCGCTGAAGGCCCCTGCCATCGGCGTCTGCACGCTGATCCCGGCCGAGCGGCGGCTGCCCAAGGCGCATCCCCTGTTCCAGCGCCGCCGCCTTCTGGAGGAGGTCAACGCGCTGGAGGTGATCCTGCCGGGCCAGCCCGCGCGCAAGCTGACCCGCGAGGAACGCGACCTCCTCATCCTGAAACTGAAGGACAGCCGCAAGGCGACCTTCCTCAGCCTGCGCAAGACGCTGAAGCTCGATCCCGACGCGCGCTTCAACAAGGAAAGCGAGAACCGCACCGAGCTGAAGGGCGACGAGGTGGCCGCCGAAATGGGCGCGAAGACACGTTTCCAGAAGGCATGGGCGCATCTTTCCCCCGATGCGCAGTGGGAGGTGGTGAGCCGCGTGCGCGAGCAGGAGAGCGAGACCGACGAGGCTGCCCTGCTCGACTGGCTCGCCGCAACCCACGATCTCACACCGGAGCAGGCGAAAGCCGTCGGCCGCGCCCACCTGCCGGAAGGCTTCGGCCG
>JBEBSP010000224.1:0-4247 GCA_040394255.1 Agaricicola taiwanensis
CGTCCTGTCTGGAACTGTCATCTCACTGTCACAGAGGCGTCATAGAGATTGCCGGCGCGGGGGAGGATCCCCGCACGACCGGGATAACAGGGAGACCAACCCGTGAAGATTTCAGCCATCACCAGCGCACTCGCCATTGCCGCGACCGGCGTCCTTTTCGCCGGCGCCGCCGAGGCGCGCGACCAGATCCGCGCCGTCGGTTCCTCGACGGTCTACCCCTTCACCACCGCCGTCGCCGAGCAGTTCGGCAAGCAGGGCAAGTTCAAGACCCCGGTGATCGAATCCACCGGCACCGGCGGCGGCTTCAAGCTGTTCTGCGCCGGCGTGGGCGAGGGTCATCCGGACGTCTCCAACGCCTCGCGCGCCATCAAGAAGAGCGAGTTCGACGACTGCGCCAAGAACGGCGTCAAGGGCATCGTCGAGCTGAAGATCGGCTTCGACGGCATCGTCATCGCCCAGTCCAAGACCGAAGCCCCGCTCACGCTGACCCGCGCCCAGCTGTTCCTGGCGCTGGCCAAGCACGTCCCGGATGCCGACGGCAAGCTCGTCGCCAACCCGAACAAGAACTGGAACGACATCGACGCCTCGCTGCCCGCGACCAAGATCGAGGTTCTCGGCCCGCCCCCGACCTCCGGCACGCGCGACGCCTTCCTTGAGCTCTTCATGGAGCAGGGCGCCGGCAAGATTCCGGCGCTGGCCGCTCTCAAGAAGGCAGACTCCAAGGCCTTCGATGCCGCCTGGAAGACCATCCGTGAGGACGGCGCCTATGTGGACGCCGGCGAGAACGACAACCTGATCGTCCAGAAGCTCGAGGCCAATCCGAAGGCCGTCGGCATCTTCGGCTACTCCTTCCTTGAGGAAAACGCCGCCAAGATCCAGGGCGCGTCGATCGAGGGCGTGGTCCCGACCTACGAGGGCATCGCCGACGGCAAGTACAACGGCGCTCGCCCGCTGTTCGTCTACATCAAGAAGGATCATGTCGGCGTGATCCCCGGCCTTGCCGAATTCGTGACCGAATTCGCCTCCGACAAGGCCATCGCCGAGGACGGCTATCTCACCTCCAAGGGGCTCGTCTCCCTGCCGGAGAGCGAGCTGAAGAGCATTCAGGACACCGCCAAGGATCTGACGACGATCCAGGCTCCCGCTTCCTGAGGATGATATGAGCGGCGGCCGTGACCCGGCCGCCGCTTTTCGGTATGAGACGGGCCACTTCGCGAACGCAGGCTGGATGACATGACGGGCTTTTACGCTCTGGCGATCGTGGCCTCGGCCTTCGTCGCCTTCTATGCGGGCCGCTCCCGCGCGCTGGGCTTTTCCGGCCGTGGGGCCGCCGTGCACTCGCGGCCCGCCTATCATGGCCTCATCGCCGCCACCGTCGTCATCGTGCCAATGCTGGTCGTGCTGATGCTCTGGGCGCTGGTGGCGCCGGGCATGGTCGAGGATCGCGCCATCGCCGCGCTGCCGGGCGACCTTGCGCCCGCCGACGCTTTCGAGCGCAGCGGCCGCCTGCGCGAAATCATCGCTGCCGCCAATGGCGCGGAAGCGGCCGACGGCTTCCGTGCGGCGGCCACCGACTATCTTTCGGCGCTCACCTTCAGCCACATCGTCCTGTTCGCGGCGGGCATGGGTCTCGCCGCTCTCGCCTTCTGGTTCGCGCTGAAGCGTTTGACGCCGGATTTCCGCGCCCGCAACAGCTTCGAGCGGGTGGTGATCTGGCTTCTGATCGCCTGCTCGGCGGTGGCGGTCCTGACCACGGTCGGCATCGTCTTCTCGGTGATGTTCGAGACGCTGCGCTTCTTCGCGCGCTATTCGCCCATCGACTTCCTGTTCGGCACCCAGTGGAGCCCGCAGACCGCGATCCGCGAGGATCAGGTCGGCCAGTCCGGCGCCTTCGGCTTCCTGCCGCTGTTCTCCGGCACCATGCTCATCACCTTCATCGCCATGCTGGTGGCCGGCCCCGTCGGCCTCTTCGCCGCCATCTACATGGCCGAATACGCGACACCCCGCCTGCGCGCCGTCATCAAGCCGATCCTGGAGGTCCTGGCGGGCGTGCCCACGGTGGTGTTCGGCTTCTTCGCCGCCATCACGGTCGCGCCGCTGGTGCGCCACTGGGGCGAGGCCATGGGCCTCGACGTCGCCTCCGAAAGCGCGCTGGCGGCGGGCTTCGTCATGGGCGTGATGATCATCCCCTTCGTCTCCTCGCTGTCCGACGACGTCATCAACGCCGTGCCGCAGTCCCTGCGCGACGGCTCCTACGCCATGGGCGCGACCCGGTCGGAAACCATCCGCAAGGTGGTTCTTCCGGCGGCGCTGCCGGGCATCGTCTCGGCCTTCATGCTGGCCATCAGCCGCGCCGTGGGCGAGACCATGATCGTGGTCATGGCGGCGGGCCTGACCGCCAACCTGACGGCCAACCCGCTGGAAGCGGTCACCACCATCACGGTCCAGATCAAGACCCTGCTCACCGGCGATCAGGAGTTCGACAGCACCAAGACGCTCTCGGCCTTCGCTCTCGGCTTCGTGCTGTTCTTCTTCACGCTGCTCTTGAACGTCATCGCCCTCAAGATCGTGCGCAAGTATCGGGAACAATATGACTGATCTCGCCACCACCGGCCCGCGCGCCGTCGACATCGCCTCCGACGCGGCCCAGGCCCGCATCCGCCGCCGCTACCGCGCGGAAGCGCGCTTCAAGTTCTACGGCATCGCGGCCATCGTCTTCGCCGCCGCCTTCCTGGCGGCGCTGATCGCGGACATCGTCGTCAAGGCGGTGCCGGCCTTCACCACCTCATACGTGGAGCTGGAGGTCACGCCCACGACGGACAGCCTCGACGTCGCCGATCCATCCGATCCGGAGCAGCTGCGCGCCGCCAACTTCATCGCGCCGCTGCGTGCGGCGCTGGCGGCCGACTTCCCCACCGCGGCCGGGAACCGCCGCCAGCGGCTCGCGCTCTATGGCCTGTTGTCGAGCAGCGCCGACGAAGACCTGCGCGCGCGGCTGATGGCCGACCCGTCCCTGATCGGCAAGCCGCTCAAGGTCCGCGCGCTGCTGTCCGACGACGCCGATCTCTACGTGAAGGGCAAGAGCACCGCCATCAGCGAGAGCGTCAGCGTCGGCCGCGCCGAGATTTCAGGGACGAGCGGCGCCGTCACGATCATATCCTCGGCCAACGACTTCACCGACGAGGTGGTCGCCATCAAGCGTGGCATGGCCGACGAGGCCCGCGTGCTGCGCGCCGATGTCGAGCGCTTCGCGGCGCTGGTGGCGGAGCGTGAGGAGGACCTGCGCGATCTCGACGCCCAGATCGCGGCGGCCCGGGTGCGCGATCCCGGCATGGCCGCCACGCTGGAAGGCCGGCGCGCGGCGCTTGCCGCCGATGTCGAGGGCCTGAAGAACCTCGTCACCGAGCGCGGCACCCGCGCCGACGAGTTCGAGGCCCGCTTCAACGCCACCGGCGGCACCGAGATCATGACCGACGCCATGCCAAGCCTGCTGGTCTCCATCAACGGCGGCCTCGTGAAGGTCGCCTCGGTCGGGTCCGACCGCGTCGAGGGCGAGGTGGTGCTGCCGCCCACCTCCACCGAACCCGCCGCGCCGGGCTCGTGGAAGGTCGTGACCTATGAGACGCCGCAGGGCAGCCGCAAGCTCGACGACCACGAGATCGCCTGGCTCGACGCTCTGGACGGGGAGGGTGCGCTGTCCAGCGGCTTCAACTGGCGCTTCTTCACCACCGGCGACAGCCGCGAGGCGGAACTGGCCGGCATCCTCGGCGCGCTGGCGGGCTCCGCGCTGACCATGCTGGTGACGCTGTCGATCTGCCTGCCCGTGGGCGTCGCCGCCGCCATCTATCTGGAGGAATTCGCGCCCAAGAACCGGCTGACCGACCTGATCGAGGTCAACATCAACAACCTCGCGGCGGTGCCCTCCATCGTCTTCGGCCTGCTGGGCCTCGCGGTCTTCCTCGCCTTCTTCGGGATGCCGCGTTCGGCCCCGCTGGTCGGCGGCCTCGTGCTGGCGCTTCTGGTGCTGCCCACCATCATCATCGCCACCCGCGCCGCGCTGAAGGCGGTTCCGCCCTCCATCCGCGAGGCCGCGCTCGGCGTCGGCGCCTCGCACCAGCAGGCGGTGTTCCACCATGTCCTGCCGCTGGCCATGCCCGGCATCCTGACCGGCACCATCATCGGCATGGCCCATGCGCTGGGCGAGACCGCGCCGCTGCTGATGATCGGCATGGTCGCCTTCATCGTCG
>JBEBSP010000225.1:0-4243 GCA_040394255.1 Agaricicola taiwanensis
GGGCGCATCGAGACCGGCCGCACCTCTGTGGGTGATCAATTGGTGTGCGTGCCGGCGGGGGCCCCGGCAGGGGTGCGCACGTTCGCGGGCTGGCCCTCGAACGGCGCACCCTATGGCGAAGCCGGACGCTCCATCGGCATCACGCTCGACCGCGAGATCTTCGTCGCGCGCGGCGACGTCGGCTGCCTGCCGGCGGTGCGCTCCAAGGCGGCGCGCCGGCTTCAGGCGCGTGTCTTCTGGCTGGGCAGCGAACCGCTGATCGCCGGCCGTGAGGTGACCGTGCGGCTTGCCACCGCCAGCGCGCGAGCCACCGTCTCCTCTATCGACAGCGTCATCGACACCGATGTGCTCGCCACCGCCGCCGCCAGCCGGATCGAGCGCAACCAGGTCGGCGAGATCACTCTTGACCTGCCGCGTCCCATCGCGGCGGACGCCTATACCGTCAATCCCATCCTTGGCCGCTTCGTGATCGAGATCGACCGGCGCGTCGCCGGCGGCGGCATCCTGATGTCGGTTGCCGAGGAAGCGCCGGTGCGCGCGACCAACGTCACCGCCGTCTCCTCCGCCGTGACGGCCTCCGAACGCTCGGCGCGCCACGGTCATGGTGGTGCGGTCGTCTGGCTCACGGGGCTGCCGTCGGCCGGGAAATCAACGCTGGCGCGAGGGCTGGAACGTGCCGTCTTCGCCCGTGGCGGCTCGGCCATCTTCCTCGATGGCGACACGCTGCGCACGGGGCTCAACACCGATCTCGGCTTCAGTCAGGCTGAACGCTCGGAGAACATCCGCCGCACGGCGGAGGTCGCCGCGCTGCTGGCGCGGGATGGCCATCTCGTGGTCGTCGCCCTCGTCTCGCCCGCCGCCGCTGATCGGAACAAGGCCCGCGCCATTGCAGGTGGGCTTTTCCACGAGGTGCACCTGAAGGCCTCGCTCGACATCTGCGAAGCCCGCGATCCCAAGGGCCTTTACAGGAAGGCGCGAGCCGGTGAGATCAAGGACTTCACGGGGGTGAACGCGCCTTACGAGGCTCCTGAAGCGCCGGAGCTGGCGCTCGACACGGGCGTCGAGAAGTTCGAGACATCGGTTGCGCGATTGATCGGCTATCTGGAAAGCCGCGGTGTCATCGGCTGGTTTGACAGCGCGTCGATCTGACAGAAGGACTTCGCAACGGAACGGTTTTCATGCAGTGTGGCGCTGTCCCCGCCCCATTGCACGGAGGCTTGTCTTGATGCCGAACGCCCTCCTGGAATGCCGCTCATGAGCAGCACAGAGAGTTCATTCGACATTGCCGTCATCGGCGGCGGCATCAATGGTTGCGGGATCGCACGCGACGCCGCCGGTCGCGGGCTTTCGGTGGTCTTGCTGGAACAAGGCGATCTGGCGGGCGCGACATCCTCGGCGTCCACCAAGCTGATCCATGGCGGATTGCGCTATCTCGAACATTACAAGTTCCGTCTGGTGCGCGAGGCGCTCGGCGAACGCGAGGTCCTGCTGCGGATCGCGCCGCACATCATCTGGCCGCTGCGCTTCGTCCTGCCGCATCACGCGGGGCTTCGGCCCGGATGGCTGTTGCGCCTGGGACTGTTCGTCTATGACCGGCTGGGTGGCCGCAAGGTCCTGCCGCCCGCGCGAACCTTCGACCTTGCCGGGGACGCCAGCGGCGCCGCGCTGAAGCCGGAACTCGTCCGCGCCTCCGAATACTCCGACTGCTGGGTGGACGATTCACGGCTTGTGATGCTGAACGCCGTCGACGCCCGCGAGCGCGGCGCGGACATCCGCACCCGGACACGCTGCCTGTCGGCGGAACGCATGACCGGCGGCTGGCGGATCGTCACCGAGCATGCCGGCCGGCGCAAGGCCGTGACCGCGAAGACTCTGGTCAACGCGGCGGGTCCCTGGGCCGGCGAGGTGGCGAAGCTGGCCGGCGTCACGCCCACGGGCAAGGTCCGGCTGGTCAAGGGCAGCCACATCGTCACCGATGCGCTGTTCGACCATGGCCACGCCTACATCTTCCAGAACGCCGACAAGCGGATCGTCTTCGCCATCCCCTACGAGCGCGGCTTCACCCTGATCGGCACCACGGACGAGGACTACGCCGGCGATCCGGCGGAGGCCCGGATCAGCGACGCCGAGATCGACTATCTGCTGGCCTCGGTGTCGGAGTATTTCGCCCGGCCCGTGACGCGCGACGCCATCCGCTGGAGCTATTCCGGCGTGCGGCCGCTCTACGACGACAGTTCGTCCAAGGCGCAGGACGCCACCCGCGACTATGTCGTCGAGGTCGATGCGCCCGGCGACGCCGCGCCGCTGGTCAGCGTCTTCGGCGGCAAGATCACGACCTATCGCCGGCTGGCCGAGGCCGTGCTGGACGCCCTGGAGGACCACCTGACGATCCTGGCGCCCTGGACCGGGGACGTGGCCCTGCCGGGCGGGCATTTCCCGCATGACGGCATCGAGGCGCTGCTTTCGGCGCTGGCCCACAAGCATTCCTTCCTGCCCGACGAGGACCTCGTCCGCATGGCGCGGGCCTATGGCACCGACGCCTTCATCATGCTGGGCGAGGCGAACGGGCCGGACGACATGGGCAAGGCCTTCGGCGCCGGGCTGACCGAACGCGAGGTGCGCCATCTGATGACTCGGGAATGGGCCATGACCGCCGAGGACGTCGTCTGGCGGCGCAGCAAGCTCGGGCTGCGCATGACGCGCGAGGAGATCAAGGTGCTCGACCGCTGGATGTTCGGTGCGCGCGGCGGCGCGGAACTGTCCGCCGCGCAGGCCTCGGCCCACGATCGCGCATGAGGCGTCATCTCCTCGCCATCGACCAGGGCACGACCTCCACCCGGGCGATCCTGTTCGACGCCGATCTCACGCCCGTCGCCTCGGCGCAGGAGGAGTTCCCGCAGCATTACCCGATGCCGGGCTGGGTCGAGCATGATCCCGAGGACCTCTGGGCGACCACGCTCCGGACCGTCCGGGACGCGCTGGCGCGCGCCGGGCTCCAGGCCGGGGACATCGCCGGCGTCGGCCTGACCAACCAGCGCGAGACCACGATCCTCTGGGACCGGCGCAGCGGCAGGGCGATCCACAGGGCCATCGTCTGGCAGGACCGCCGCACGGCTCCGCGCTGCGCCGGGCTTGCGGCGCGCGGGCTCGAACCGGAGATCACGGCCCGGACCGGATTGCTGCTGGACCCCTATTTCTCGGCGACCAAGATCGGCTGGCTGCTCGATGAGGTGCCCGGCGCGCGCGTCGCGGCGGAACGGGGCGAGCTTGCCTTCGGCACGGTCGACAGCTTCCTGATCTGGCGGCTGACCGGCGGCCGGGTCCATGTCACCGACGCCACCAACGCCTCGCGTTCGCTCATCTACAACATCCACGACGGGGCCTTCGACGACGAACTGCTGCGCATCTTCGACGTGCCGCGCGCGCTGCTGCCGGAGGTGCGCGACTGCTCCGGCCCGTTCGGCGCGGTCGATCCGGCTCATTTCGGCGCGGCGATCCCGATCCTCGGCGTCGCGGGCGACCAGCAGGCCGCGACCGTGGGGCAGGCCTGTTTCGCGCCGGGCATGGCCAAGATCACCTATGGCACGGGAGCCTTCGCGCTGGTCAACACCGGCTCCGACGCCGTCCGCTCGCGCAACCGCCTCCTGACCACCATCGCCTATCAGCTCGGCGGCAGGCCGACCTATGCGCTGGAGGGGGCCATCTTCACCGCCGGCTCGGCGGTGCAGTGGCTGCGCGACGGGCTCGGCATCATCGGCTCGGCGGCGGAGACGCAAGCGCTGGCCGATCAGGCCGATCCGGCGCAAGCGGTCTATCTGGTGCCGGCCTTCACCGGCCTCGGCGCGCCCTGGTGGGACCCGGAGGCGCGCGGCGCGCTCCACGGCCTGACGCGCGGTACCGGCCGGGCCGAGATCGCCCGCGCCGCGCTGGAGTGCATCGGCTACCAGACCCGCGACCTGCTCGACGCCATGCGCGCCGACTGGCCCCGGTCGGGCGAGGCCGACACGGTGCTGCGCGTCGACGGCGGCATGGTCGCCAGCGACTGGACCATGCAGTTCGTAGCCGACATCCTGGGCGCTCCGGTGGACCGGCCGACGGTGCTGGAGACCACGGCGCTGGGCGCGGCCTATCTCGCCGGCCTCGCGGCGGACCTCTGCCCGCCGCCGGATGAGTTCGCGCGTCGCTGGCGGCTGGAGCGCCGGTTCGAACCCCGCATGCCCGAAACCGATCGGCAGGCCCGGTT
>JBEBSP010000226.1:0-4231 GCA_040394255.1 Agaricicola taiwanensis
CATGAGCGCGGCGCTCGCCTTGCGCGCCGCGATCCGGCAGCGGCTCGCGGCGGACATGACGCTTCAGGGCGTGCTCGGCGGCCCCAAGGTCTATGACGAGGTGCCGCTTCAGGCGCTCGCGCCCTACGTGGTGCTCGACGCCATCGAGAGCCGCGACGCCGGCGCCGTCGACCTGGAGGCCGAGGAGCATCTCCTGACGCTCAACGTCTGGTCGCGGCAGGCCGGCATGTCGGAAGCGCTCTGGACGGCGGCGCGCGTCGCCTTCCTGCTGGGCCGCGACGACGGCATCAGCCTCACGGGCTATCGCCTTTCCAACATGTCCTGGCTCGCCACCGACGCCAAACGCTCCGCCGACGGCCGCCACCGCATGGCGGCGATCCGCTTCCGGGCCATGACCGAGACAGCCGCCGCCTGACCTGGACGGCGGATTGCGAATGCCCCAGCCGCGCGGCCCCCGCGCGGCTTTTTTCATGTTCAAACCACGAGGACCCCGCCATGCCCGCCCAGAAAGGCAAGGACCTGCTTCTCAAGATCGACGACGGCGACGACGGCTGGACCACCGTCGCGGGCCTGCGCGCCCGCGCGCTGGTGCTCAACGCCGACGCCGTCGACGTCACCCACGCCGAGAGCGCCGGGCGCTGGCGCGAACTCCTGACCGGCGCGGGCGTGCGCCGCGCCAGCGTCTCGGGCGCGGGCATCTTCACCGACGGCGTGTCGGACGCGACCGTGCGCCAGGTCTTCTTCGACGGAACCGTGCGCAACTGGCGGGTGATCGTGCCCGACTTTGGCGTGATCGAGGGCGCGTTCCAGATCGTCAGCCTCGAATACCGCGCCGACCACGCCGGCGAAGTCGGCTTCGACCTCGCGCTGGAAAGCGCCGGGGCTCTCACCTTCGAGGCGCTGTGATGGCCAACATCCATCGCGGCGAGATCACGGCCCAACTCGGCGGCCGGAGCCGCAGGCTGGTGCTGACGCTGGGCGCGCTGGCCGAACTGGAAGCCGCTTTCGGGGCCGCCGACCTCATGGCGCTGGCCGAACGGCTGTCGAGCGGCCGTCTGTCGGCGGGCGAGGCCATCAGGATTCTCGGCGCCGGCTTGCGCGGCGCGGGCGAGACCCTGTCCGACGATGAGGTCGCCGGGCTCGTCAGCGACGGCGGTGCGGCAGGCTATGTGCGCGCCGTGGCCGACCTGCTGGCCGCGACCTTCGGCGGCGAGGCCCAATGACATCGCGGCCCTTTCCCTGGGCCGAGGCCATGGCCTTCGGGCTGGGGCGGCTGCGGCTTGCCCCGCGCGATTTCTGGGCCATGACGCCGCGCGAACTGGCCGCCGCCATGCGCGCCTTCGCGGGCGAGACGCCATTGCAGCGCGACGGCCTGGAGGCGCTGATGGCGCGCTTCCCGGATCAAAAAGACAAGCGCGGGCAGCAGCTTGGCTGGTGAACCGGAATCAATCTGACAGACTGTGCGGCCCACCAACAGCGGAACCACACCATGCCCTTCGACGATCCCATCGACCTCTCGCGCTACGACACCGGCCGCCTGCGCGGCGAGCTGATCGAGCTTGACCGGCTCGCCTCCGGCTTCGGCCGCTCCATGACCCGCGCGCTGGAAGGCGCGACGGTGCGTGGGCGCGGCTTCGGCGACGTGCTGCGCGGCCTCGCCCTCGACCTGTCGGGACTTGCCCTGAAGGCCGCGTTCCAGCCGTTGCAGCAGGGCCTGGGCGGGCTTCTGAGCGGTGCGCTCGGCAAGATCATGCCCTTCGCCAAGGGCGGCGTGGTGCCCTTCGCCTCCGGCGGGGTGGTGGCCGCCCCGACCTACTTCCCCATGTCCGGGGGCCGCACCGGCCTGATGGGCGAGGCGGGAGCGGAGGCCATCATGCCGCTGGCGCGCGGACCCGACGGACGCCTCGGCGTGCGGGGCGGGGGCGCAAGCGCTCCGACCTCCGTCACCGTCAACATCGCGACGCCCGACGTGGAGGGCTTCCGCCGCTCCGAGGCGCAGATCTCAGCCGCTCTCGCCCGTGCCGTCTCACGCGGGCGGCGCGGCTTGTAGGCTTGGGATTTCAGCTGGATTTCGGCGTCGGTTCCACCGGGTGGGCGGGCTGCACCATGACCATGGTGGCGAGGCTGACGATCTCGGCCTCGCTCAGGCTCTTGGGGGCCGTGATGGCCTTGACCACGAGGGGGTTCAAGGGGGCCGGCGTATGTTCGCTGGTCGTCGCCATGGGCGTTACTCGTTCAAGACAACCCCTGCATCAGGCCCGCCAGCATTTGTCAAAACGCGCCCGAACGCAAGAACTAGTTGCAAGGGATTCCACATGCCCGCTTTCCATGATGTCCGCTTTCCCGTCGACGTGGCGCTCGGCGCGCGCGGCGGACCGGAGCGTAAGACCGAGATCGTCACGCTCGGCTCCGGCGCCGAACGCCGCAACGCCCGCTGGGCCCACGCCCGCCGCCGCTGGAACGCCGGCATCGGTATCCGCACCCGCGCCCGGCTGGCCGAGGTGGTGGCCTTCTTCGAGGAACGGCGCGGGCGGCTGCACGGCTTCCGCTGGAAGGATGCGCTCGATAACACGTCTGCGTTACCGGGAGCCGCCGTCACGCCGCTCGACCAGTTGCTGGGCGAGGGCGACGGCGTTACCGCCGCCTTCCGCCTGGTGAAGCGCTACGGCACGGGCGACGATCCCTATGTGCGGCCCATCGCCAAGCCGGTGGCCGGCATGGTGCGCATCGCCGTGGCGGGCGTCGAGGCGGAGGAGGGGACGCACTTCACGCTCGATGCCGCGACTGGCGTCGTCACCTTCCTGCCGGGCCATGTGCCGGCGGACGGTCTGGCGGTGACGGCGGGCTTCGCCTTCGACGTGCCCGTGCGCTTCGACACCGACGCGCTGGAGATCGACCTCTCGGCCTTCGACGCCGGGGCGATCCCCGACGTGCCGGTGATCGAGATCCGGCTGTGAGCGGTCAGGACCGGCGCAGTGGCAGCATGAGCCAGACGAGCCCGGCGGCGATGACCAGAAGCCCGATGATCGCGAAGACCGGCACGTCGTGGAGGCGCGGGCCGATGTCCATCAGCCGGGGCGCGAGCCCCAGCGCGAAGGCGGCGGTGACCAGCGCCACGGCGACGCGCCGGGCGGCGCCATGGATGCCGGAGATCAGGCGGTCGAGGCCGTCGATCTCGACCCGCGCGCCGATCCGCCCCTGCTTCAGACGGTGCAGCACGAGCCGGGCCAGCGCGGGCAGTTCGCCCGCCAGCCCGTGCAGTTCCATGGCCATGGCCTCGGCCCTGTCCTTGATCTGGGCAGGCCCGTAGCGCCGCTGCATGGCCCGCCGCACGAAGGGACCGGCCACGCGGATGATGTCGAAATCGGGGTCCAGCCGCCGCATGCAGCCGTCGGCGGTCAGCAGCGCCTTGAACAGCAGGGCGAAGTCCGGCGGCACCATGAGGCCGTTCTCGCGCGCCAGGGTCATGAAATCGGCCACGGCGGCGGCGAGCCGCAAAGGCGGGCGGCCGTGGCGGCTGATGTAGGTCTGGGCGGCGGATTCGATGCGGGCGATGTCGGCCTCGCCGCCGCCGGACCAGTCCAGCAGGACGCCGGCGATGCCCTCCGCGCGGCCGCTGGTGAGCGCGGCGACGAAGGCCAGGAGCTGGTCGCGCCGCCGCGCCGAGAGCCGTCCCACCATGCCGAAGTCGATGAAGCCGACGCGGTTGCCGGGCAGGGCGAGAAGGTTTCCGGGATGGGGATCGGCATGGAACAGGCCGTCCACCAGCGCCATGTGCAGGAAGGCCTCCGTGCCGCGCGCGGCGAGCAGCGGCCCGTCGAGGCTCCGCAGCCGGCCGGCGTTGTCCGCCGTGGGCGCGATGCCCTCGATCCAGTCCTGCACCAGCACGGTGCCGGAGCTGAGATGCCAGTGGATGCGCGGGATGACGACATGGTCGTGGGCGGAAAGATTCGCGGCCACGGTCTCGCAGGTCCGCCCCTCGCTCAGGAGGTCGGTCTCCTCGCGCATGGCGGCGGCGAGATGGCCGACGATCTCCTGCGGCCGGTAGCGGGCAAGCTCCGGCCATTCGCGCTCCGCCAGCGACAGGGCATGGGCCAGCAGGCGGAGGTCGGCGTCCACCTGCGCCTTGAGGCCCGGACGCAGCACCTTGACGGCCACCTCGGTGCCGTCGTCCAGCCGGGCGCGATGGACCTGCGCCATGGAGGCCGCCGCGACGGGCGTTTCGTCGAAG
>JBEBSP010000227.1:0-4203 GCA_040394255.1 Agaricicola taiwanensis
TGGTCTCGCCGACGAAGATGCCTTCGATCAGCTTGCCGCCCTTGGTCATGCGGAAGATTTTCGGCAGCGGCCAGGCGGGAGTGTAGCTCTCCAGCCGCGCCACGGCGCGGGGGCTGAGGATCAGCATGCCGTGCGCCGCCTCACCGCCCAGCACCTTCTGCCAGGAGAAGGTCGTGACATCGAGCTTGGACCAGTCGAGGTCCTGCGCGAAGGCGGCCGAGGTCGCGTCGCAGATGGTGATGCCTTCGCGGTCGGCGGCGATCCAGTCGGCGTTCGGCACGCGCACGCCCGAGGTGGTGCCGTTCCAGGTGAAGACCACATCACGGGTCTTGGTGTCGACCGCCGCAAGATCGGGCAGAGTGCCGTAGCCGGACTTGATGACGCGGGCGTCGGTCAGCTTGAGCTGCTTGACGACGTCGGTGACCCAGCCTTCGCCGAAGCT
This sequence comes from Agaricicola taiwanensis, assembly GCA_040394255.1. Classification (GTDB taxonomy): domain Bacteria; phylum Pseudomonadota; class Alphaproteobacteria; order Rhizobiales; family Methylopilaceae; genus Agaricicola; species Agaricicola taiwanensis_A. Next base: position 443 of record JBEBSP010000227.1, read on the forward strand.
TTCCCAGGCCAGGAGGTCGACGCCGCGTGCGCCGAGCATCGACCACATGGCCATCTCGACCGCGCCCGTGTCGGACGCCGGCACGATGCCGATGCGGTAGTCATCCGGGACGCCGAGAACCTCGCGCGTCAGGTCGATCGCGAGCTTGAGCTTGGCCTTGCCGGCCTTGGCGCGGTGGGACCGGCCGAGGGGAGCGTCGCTGAGAGCCTGGAGGGTCCAGCCCGGCCGTTTGGCGCAAGGTCCGGACGAAAACTGCGGATTGGCCGGACGTGTGCCGGGAACGTCATTCGTCATCAGACTATCCTTTCAGATAGGTGCCTTCCGTTGGGGGAAGGTGGCCCGCTGATGGCGCTACGCTCACCTCAAGGCGAAGTCAAGCGGTCTGCATGAAGGCGTCGTGAATTTTCCGAAAACGGAAAAGGCCGGACACGGGGGCCCGGCCTTTTGTTCATCCGCACGGATCGCTCAGAACTTGGCGAACAGCGGCTCATCCGACCCGAAGCTGGGCATGCTGGGCGCGCCGCCGAAGCTGTAGCGCAGGCCGACCATGAAATCGTGGCTGCTGATGTCCTTGAACTCCAGCGGATTATAGGAGTTGTTGGTCCCGTCGAAGGCGATGATGTCGCCGGTACGTGTGTCGCCCAAGTGCAGATAGCGATAACCGAGATCCAGCGTCCAGTTCTCGGTCAGCTGATAGCCGATGCCGGCATAGAGCGCCCAGGCAAGGTTCCATTCGCTGTGCTTTTCCGCCCAGCCGCCGCCGTTTTGCGGGACGTTCACGTCCAGGAGATGACCGAGCTTGATCTGCGCGAAGCCGAGGCCGGCGCCGACGTAGGGCTTGAAGCCGTGCCAGTTGCCGACATCCACATAGGCGTTGGCCAGGAACAGCCATTCCCGCTTGTTGGTGGTGTAGTCGTTGGTGCCGCCGCCGAAACCGAAGCCGCCCGGATAGGAATCAAGACCCGTGAACTTCGATTTGCCCCGGTATTCGCCCGTGACATCGAAGCGCACCCAGCGGTTGACCGCATAACCGACGCCGCCGCCGAAGAAGACCGCTTCGTCGAAGTCCTTCTTGTGCACGGTCACGGTCTCGTCGAACAGCGCGTTGTCGAGCTTGCGGACACGCTGGTTGCTCATGCCGATGTGGCCGCGCAGGTACCAGCCGCCGAATTCCTGGACAGGTTCGATATAGGGCGCCGCGGGAAGCGCTAGATCCGCCGCCTTGACGGGTGAAAGAGAAAAAACCGTACCGGCGAAGGCCAGTCCCAAAACAGCGGCGACAACACGTGTCATAGCAGATCGTCCTCGAAAGGTTCCCGCGGGCCGAATCGCGAGAACGTGTCCTTTGTTGGGACAATCCACTGACTTGCTTAAAAAGCCCTTAACCTTAACATACCGTCACTTGAGACTGGTCTGACGTTAACAGTGGTTTCAGGCGGCACTGCTTGTGAGCGCGTTGACCACATCATCGACGACATCTTCCACAAGGATCGGGTCGTCCGCCTCCCCCATCACGCGGATGACCTGCTCCGTTCCCGACGGGCGGATGACGAGGCGACCGCGATCGCCCAGCTTGGTCGTGGCCGCGGCGATGGCCGCCTGGACATGGGCGCGATCGAGCGGCTGCCCGCCCTTGTAGCGCACATTCTTCAGCATCTGCGGAAGCGGTTCGAAACGGCGGCACACCTCGGAAACCGGGCGATCGAGCTTCTGCACCGTGCTCAGCACCTGAAGGGCCGCGACGAGGCCATCGCCGGTCGTGGCGTAATCCGACAGGATGATATGCCCCGACTGCTCGCCACCGACGTTGTAGCCCTGCGCGCGCATCTGCTCGGACACGTAACGGTCTCCGACCGGCGTGCGCACCAGGGTGAGGCCCTTGGAGTCCAGGTGCCGCTCAAGACCGAGGTTCGACATAATGGTCGCGACGATTCCGGGTTTCGACAGCCGCCCCTCCTCAGCCCAGCTTTCGGCAACGACCGCCATGAGCTGGTCGCCGTCGATCAATTGGCCTTTCTCATCCACCAGAAGAACACGATCGGCATCGCCGTCGAGCGCGATTCCGATGTCGGCGCGGGTCTCGCGGACCTTGCGCGCCAGGGCATCCGGGGCGGTCGAGCCGACATCCTGGTTGATGTTGAAGCCGTCCGGCTCGACACCGATGGCGATCACCTCCGCGCCCAGTTCCCACAGGGCTTCAGGAGCCGCCCGATAGGCCGCGCCGTTGGCGCAGTCGACCACGATCCGCATGCCCTCGAACGACACGTCGCGCGTCAGGGTGCGCTTGGCGAACTCCACATAGCGGCCGGAGGCTTCCTCGATGCGGCGCGCACGTCCGAGATCGGCGGAATCGGCCAGTCTGGAACTAAGGTTGGAATCAATCAGCTCCTCGATCCCGGATTCGGCCTCATCGGACAGCTTGTAACCGTCCGGCCCGAACAGCTTGATGCCATTGTCGGCGTAAGGATTGTGCGAGGCGGAGATCATCACGCCGAGGTCGGCGCGCATGGAGCGCGTCAACATCGCGACCGCCGGCGTCGGCATCGGCCCGAGCAGGATGACATCCATGCCGACCGACAGGAAGCCAGCCGTCAACGCCTGCTCGATCATATAGCCCGACAGCCGCGTGTCCTTGCCGATGACGACCCTGTGCCGGTGCTCGCCGTTCCGGAAGACCGTTCCCGCCGCCATGCCCACCTTCATGGCAAGATCGGGCGTGATCGGAAAACGGTTGGCACGGCCACGAATGCCGTCGGTGCCGAAATACTTGCGGGTCATGGAAAGGGTCCTGAACGGAGCAAAGACTGAGACCATGGATAACGCGAAAAGATGCTGCACGCCTTCAAAAAACGTAAGCGATTGTTTCCACGGCCGGAATGAAAACGGCGCCGCGAGAACGCGGCGCCGGAGAAAGGAACCGGGATGGCTTACGCCTGCGGCTGAGGCTCAAGCCCACCGTCACCCGCGCTCTTGGAGCGTGCCTTGCCTGCGGTCGGCACGGCCGAGCCGCGCGGCGTGGACGGCTCGTCGGCGTTGCGCACCGGCGGCGTTCCGGACAGGAGGCCGATGATCTCCTGGCCGCTCAGGGTCTCGTACTCGATCAGACCCTTGGCGAGGTTCTCCAGCGCTTCCCGGCTTTCGGTCAGGATGCGCATCGCGCTGTCGTAGCCCTCCTCGACAAGGCGGCGCACCTCGGAATCGATCGTCCGGGCGGTCGATTCCGAAACATTCTGCTGGCGCGAGACCGAATGGCCGAGGAAAACCTCTTCCTGGTTCTCGCCATAGGCGACCTTGCCGAGTTCCTTGGAGAAGCCCCAGCGGGTCACCATGGCGCGAGCAAGCCGCGTCGCCTGGTCGATGTCGCTCTGCGCGCCCGAGGTCACCTTGTCGTCGCCGAAGATGATCTCCTCGGCAACCCGGCCACCCATCAGGATCGCCAGCCGCGAGGTCATCTGCTCGTAGGACATGGACAGCTTGTCCCGCTCGGGAAGCTGCATGACCATGCCCAGCGCGCGGCCGCGCGGGATGATCGTCGCCTTGTGCACCGGATCGGTGGCGGGAACATTGAGCGCGACCACGGCATGGCCGGCCTCGTGATAGGCGGTCAGCCGCTTTTCCTCCTCGGTCATGACCAGGGTGCGGCGCTCGGCGCCCATCATGATCTTGTCCTTGGCGTCCTCGAACTCGGCGTGGGTGACCATGCGCTTGGAGCGCCGGGCCGCCATAAGCGCCGCTTCGTTGACGAGGTTCATGAGGTCCGC
>JBEBSP010000228.1:0-4198 GCA_040394255.1 Agaricicola taiwanensis
AAGAATAACACAAGGGGATTCTGAAGATGACGATGATTATGGAAATAGCATGCGTGTTGATGCTGATCGGAATTTGATTATTTCCACGACTCCTTTCCAGCGCAATAATTTTGAAGGTAGTCCTGAATGGGGAGAGCCGGATCAAACACCTTCGGATGTAATCCTTGTTCATGAGATGTTTCATGCCCTGGAGAATTTGCAACGAAGGAATTTCCGTTCTCAAATCCCGCAATTTGTTTACCCGAACGGGATTCGGATGGAGACGGAAGAGGCGAGAGTGACCGGGTTAGGGCCTTGGGAGGGACGGGGCGAGAATAGATACCGCGCTGAACGGATGAGTGATAACGGTATCCCTCTGGCATCCCGCACATTCTACAGTTCTCCTCTTGAAATTGGCCAAAATGGGCTTTGGGGCAGCGGAGAGACGGCTGAACAATTGAGGCGGCCTCGGAATCCGCCTCCCCGCGAATCCTGACGACCATGATGCGAATAATGGAGAGAGGGCTCTCCAGGCGATTCGGGGGATGAAAGTGCAGCTTGGGCGCCTCAAGCGACAGTCGCGTGCGGCTACTCGCGCTCCAGCACGCGATCCGTGAAGAAGGTCGCCCACCGGCTGGACTGGAACGAGCGGGTCACGGCATCAGGGTCGTAGCGCTCGCGCACCCAGGTGCGGAAGTCGAGATTCTCTTGGGAGAAATCGCGCTGATAGGCCTTGATGACGGCATCGAGAACGCCGGTCTTGGCCTGGCGGATATGGCCATAGCGCAGGCTGAGTTGCCCCAGGGCCTCCTCGACCGGCCGATCCTCGCGCAGGAGCAGATAGAGCGCGCTGCCGATACCCGCCCTGTCAGCGCCGGATTTGCAATGCATGAGAGCGGGATATTCGATTGTGTTCAGAGTTTGATCGAAGTCGAGAATCTGTTCCGCGCTGGGTGCGGCGCGCGAGGTCAGCACGAAGTTCACCAACGCGATCCCATGCCGCTCGCAAGCCTCTTTCTCCATGAGATATGAGGCGCAATCCCGCTCGCCACGCAGGTTGAGGATGGTCTTCACGCCCCGTGCGGAAGCCTCGGCGATATGCCGGGGCGAGGGTTGCGCCGCGCGCTCCATGCCGGGCGCGATCTGGTGAAGATTGAGGTAGATGTAGCGAAAGACGGCATGATCGACGAACAGATGTTCAAGGAACCCCATGGACCGCGTGGCGCGCGTCTCCATCGGTCCCCGCCGGCGCTGGAAGCGCCTGACGCCGCGCCGCAGAACATTCCGGAACCGTCGCCATGGCGAGGCCGGGACAGGCTTCGGGGTGTCGTTCTCGATCAAGGCCACTCGCTTCAATTCCCACGAAAAAGAGGGCGGACACTAGCCATGCCCGGCCTCGCCCACAACATGCCACATCGCCACGCTTTTCCCCCGTCGGCGAAACGGGTAGCGTCCGCGCGAAAGACGGGACAATGACCGAACACAAACCAGATCCATACGTTCTTCAAGTAAGATCGACCCGCGAGGCTGCCAAGGAGCCCTCCAGCGAGCGGACGCGTCTTCTGCGTCGTTTCATACGGGAATTCTTCCGCCCTCACGCAGCCACGCTCGCCGTCGCCCTCGCGGCGATGATGGTCTACGCCGGCACGATCTCCGTCCTGCCGTGGCTGTTCGAGCAACTGGTCGACGAGGTCTTCGTCCGGCGCGCCATGGACCAGCTCGGCTGGATCATAGCGGTCGTGGCGGTGATCTTCACGCTGCGGGCGGCGGCCTCCTTCATCCAGCAATATCTTCTGGCCCGCGTCGCCAACCGCGTCGCCGAAAGCGTCCAGAAGCGCTTCGTGGCGCATGTGCTGAGGCTCGACCTCGTCTTCTTCCACAAGAACAGCATCGGCCAGATCGTGGCGCGCGGCACGGAGGACGTGAACGTCCTCAACCAGTCCGCCACCAATCTGGTGGTGACGCTGGGGCGCGATCTGGTGACCATGATCGGGCTGGTCGGCTATGTGCTCTGGACCAGCCCGCAGTGGTTCGGCCTCGCGCTGCTCGCCGCGCCGCTGATCGCCATACCCACCGCGCTCGCCACCAAGCGCATCAGGCGCTTGTCCCACAAAGGGCAGGAACTGAACGGCGATTTGATCGGCGCCTTCGAGGAGGCGTTCCATTCCATCCGGTCGATCAAGGCCGAGGCCAACGAGCCGGTGGAGCGTGTCCGTCTGTTCCAGACCGTCACGACACGCCGCCGGGTCGCCATCGGCATCGCCCGCATCCAGGCGCTCCTGCTGCCGATCCTGGATGTGGTCACGGCCATCGCCCTGATCTCGGTGCTGCTGGTCGGCGGGCGCTCGGTCATGGCGGGCGAGACCGAGCCGGGACAACTCATGGCCTTCGTCGGCGCGCTGATGCTTCTGGCCGACCCGATGCGCCGGCTGCTTCAGATCAACGCCGTTCTCCAGCTCTGCATGGCCGCGATCGAGCGCATCTATGAGGTGACCGATCTGGAGCCCCGGATCGTCGATGCCCCCGACGCGCGTCCGCTCGCCACCCCGGGCGGTGCGATCACCTTCCACGGCGTTCATTTCGGCTATGAGCGGGAAAAGCCGATCCTCACCGGCCTGAGCGTCGAGATTCCCGCCGGGCTGGTGACGGCGATCGTCGGCGAATCGGGATCGGGCAAGACGACCCTGTTCAATCTGATCGCCCGGCTCAACGAACCCGACAGCGGCCATGTCGCCATCGCCGGTCAGGACCTGTCCGGTGTTTCCCTCGCCAGTCTGCGCGGGGCGATTGCCCTCGTCGCGCAGGACAGCCTGCTGTTCGACAGCTCGATTCGGGACAATGTCGCCTATGGGCTGTCTGACATTGACGATGCCGATATAAGGCAGGCGCTCCAGACGGCGGATGCGCTGGAGTTCGTGGAGCGATTGCCCGGAACGCTTGATTTCCGTGCCGGGCCGCGCGGTTCGCGTCTGTCGGGAGGGCAGCGCCAGCGCGTTGCCATCGCGCGTGCATTGTTGCGGAACGCGCCCGTGCTTCTGCTGGATGAAGCGACCTCAGCGCTGGATTCCGCAACCGAGCTGCGCGTGCTGAAGAATCTCATCGCCCATCGGTCCGGCCGCACCACGATCATGATCGCGCACCGGCTTGCCGCAGCCATGATGGCGGATCGAATCGTCGTGGTTTCAGCGGGGAAAGTTGTGGAAGAGGGCAGCCACAATGATCTCGTCACACGCAACGACACCTATGCCAAAGCCTTCGCGCTGCAGGTTTCCTAACGAGCGGTTAACTTAGATCGTCTTGGGGCTGTTCGCGCTACCAGACAATGTTGCGTTCATACAACAGTGTGGCGGAAAGGTGCGTTACTCAAGGCAAATGCCGCCTGTCTTCCTTGTGTGGTGAGGCTGGATGCGTATGGTCATTGGCAACGGCGCAGGGGGGAACCTCGGTCGTGCCGTTCGGGTCGCCTACGGGGAGGGTCGAACGGTCATTCGGGAGTCAGCGCTGGAAAACGGCGTCGCTTCCCGAGGGTCTCGAAACTTTGGAGGACTACAATGAAGATGGTGAAAAGCCTTCTTCTCGGTTCGGTGGCAGGCATCGCCGCCATCACCGGGGCTAATGCTGCCGACCTGCCGCTCGCCGAGCCGGTCGAATACGTTCGCATCTGCGACACCTGGGGCAAGGGTTACTTCTACATCCCCGGCACGCAGACCTGCCTGCAGATCTCGGGCCTCGTCCGTTCGGACCTGCGCTACCAGGAGCAGTTCATCCGCGGCAACGATTCGGTTTTCTTCCGCAACCGCGCCCGCCTGAACTTTGATGCTCGCACGCAGACCGAGCTGGGCACCCTCCGTTCGTACATCCGCCTTCAGGGCGACTGGTCGAACAACAACACACAGAACTCCTCGCCCTTCGGCGGTGGCGGTAACACTTCCGGTCTCTACGTCGAGAACGCCTTCATCCAGTTCGCTGGCGTGACGGCCGGTCTGGCGCAGTCGTTCTTCGACCGCACCTACTCGGGCAGCTACGTCCACCTCTTCACGAGCGATCAGCGCAACAACCTGCTCGGCTACACCGCCACCTTCGGATCGGGCTTCTCGGCGAGCATCGCCCTCGAGGATCGCTCCAAGCGTGAAGTCAACGGCGGTTCCGTCGGCGGTCTGCTCGGCGTTTCCAACATCGTCTATGCTGGCACCAGCATGCCGGACGTTGTGGCCAACAT
>JBEBSP010000229.1:0-4190 GCA_040394255.1 Agaricicola taiwanensis
ACAAGCGCGGCGACCGCTACGTGCTCAACGGCAACAAGATGTGGATCACCAACGGGCCGGGCGCGGACGTGCTGGTGGTCTATGCCAAGACCGATCCGGCGGCGGGCGCGCGCGGGATCACCGCCTTCCTGATCGAGAAGGGGTTCAAGGGCTTCTCCACGGCGCAGAAACTCGACAAGCTCGGCATGCGCGGCTCCGACACCTGCGAACTGGTGTTCCAGGATTGCGAGGTGCCGGAAGAAAACGTGCTGGGCACGGCGGGCAAGGGCGTCAACGTGCTGATGTCCGGGCTCGACTACGAGCGGGTGGTGCTGGCCGCCGGGCCGCTCGGCATCATGCAGGCCGCGCTCGACGTGGTGATGCCCTATGTCCAGGAACGCAGGCAGTTCGGGCATCCGATCGGCTCGTTCCAGCTGGTGCAGGGCAAGCTGGCCGATATGTATGTCACGACCAACGCCGCCAAGGCCTATGTCTATGCGGTGGCGAAGGCCTGCGACCGGGGCGAGACCACGCGCGAGGACGCTGCTGGCGCGATCCTCTATGCCGCGGAGCTGGCGACGAAGACGGCGCTGGACGCCATCCAGCTTCTCGGCGGCAACGGCTACATCAACGATTACCCCACGGGCCGCCTGCTGCGCGACGCCAAGCTCTACGAGATCGGGGCGGGGACCAGCGAGATCCGCCGGATGCTGATCGGGCGGGAACTGTTCGGGAAGGCGGGATGATGTAATGCCTTACGTTGACCTGCATTCAACGTACTGATCCCATGTTCTTCGCCCTCTCCAAGATCCTCGGCTTCTTCGCCTTGCCGTCCAACCTCATGGTCTCGGCGGGACTTGTCGGCGCGCTTGCGCTCGCAGCCGGATGGCGGCGGACGGGGACGGCATTGCTGATCGCTGCGATCGTCGTCATCGCCGTGGCGGGGCTGTCACCGCTCGGGAACATCCTGATTCTGACGCTTGAGGACCGCTTTCCCAAGCCCGATCCCGCCGACGCGCGCCCCGTGGCGGGCATCGTCGTGCTGGGCGGATCGTTCGACACGCTGGTTTCCGGCGCGCGCGGCGAGATCGCGCTCAACGAGGCGGCGGAACGGCTGACGGCGGTGGCGGAACTGGCGCGGGTTCACCCGCAGGCGCGGATCATCTTCTCCGGTGGGGCCGGAACTCTGTTCTACGACGGGGCAAGCGAGGCGGAGGTGGCCGCGCGGCTGCTGGCGAGCTTCGGCATCGCGCCGGACCGGGTCGAACGCGAGGACCGTTCGCGCAACACGCGGGAGAACGCGCTCTTCAGCCGCGAGGTTGCCGGGAACACGGCGGGCCGCTGGCTGCTGGTGACCTCAGCCTACCACATGCCGCGCGCCATCGGCTGCTTCAGGGTCGCGGGTTTCCCGGTGGAAGCCTTTCCGGTGGATTTCCGCACGCGCGGGCCCGAGGACGCGCTGCGGCCGTTCCGGTCGGTGGGCGAGGGGCTGCGCCGGGTCGACATGGTGACGCGGGAATGGGCGGGGCTTCTCGTCTACCGCGTTGCGGGATACACTGAGGCCATCGTTCCCCGTCCCTGAATCGGAACACCATCCGCCGCCGGGCGTTTATGCCTCCTCAGCCACGAGGCTCGCCCAGGCAGCGCGCAGAACGCACCCCCACATGACAGATCAGACCGACTCCGCCCGTTCGGGCGTTTCCGCGCCTATGCCGCCGGGGCATGACACGCCCTCGGCACGTCGGTTCTGGACCCTGACGCTGGGCAGCGTCGGCATCGTCTATGGCGACATCGGCACCAGCCCGCTCTACGCCATGCGCGAATCGCTGCTCCATGTGGGCCGGTCGCCGACCCAGGAGGAGGTGATCGGCATCGTCTCGCTGCTGGTCTGGTCGCTGGTGCTGGTGGTGACGCTGAAATACGTCTTCCTGGTGCTGCGCGCCGACAACCGGGGCGAGGGCGGCACGCTGGCGCTGATGGCGCTGGCGCAATCGGCGCTCAGGAAGCCCAGCAAGATCGTCACCGGTCTCGCCGTCGTCGGCGCGGCGCTGTTCTTCGGCGACGCGATCCTGACGCCGGCCATATCGGTATTGTCCGCCGTGGAGGGCCTGAAGGTCACCACGCCGGGCGTGGAGCCCTATGTGGTGCCGATCGCCATCACGGTCATCGTCGGCCTCTACGCGGTCCAGTCGTTCGGCACGGGCAGGGTCGGGGCGCTGTTCGGCCCCATCATGTCGCTGTGGTTCCTGGCGCTGGCGCTGATCGGCCTGACCCATATCGGCGACGCGCCGCAGATCCTGCGATCGCTCAACCCGCTGCATGCGCTCGGCTTCCTGTTCGGCCACGGCGTGGTCGGCTTCACCGTGCTGGGGTCGGTGTTCCTGGCGGTGACGGGGGCCGAGGCGCTCTATGCCGACATGGGCCACTTCGGACGCAGCCCGATCCGCATGGCCTGGCTGATCTTCGTCGGTCCGGCGCTGGTGCTGAACTATCTGGGGCAAGGGGCCTTCGCGCTCGACAGCCCGGAGACCATCGGCGACCTGTTCTTCCTGTCCGCGCCGGAATGGGGGCGGCTGCCGCTGGTCATCCTCGCCACCGCCGCCACCGTGATCGCCGGGCAGGCGGTCATCACCGGGGCCTTCTCGCTGACCCGGCAGGCCATGCAGCTCGGCCTGCTGCCGCATCTGGAGGTGCTGCACACCTCGGAAACGGAAAGCGGGCAGATCTACCTTCCCAAGGTCAACTGGCTGATGCTGGCGGGCGTGCTGACGCTCATCGTCATGTTCCAGACCTCCGGCGCGCTCGCCGCGGCCTATGGCATCGCCGTGACGGGCACGATGATCGTGACCTCGCTGCTGGCGCTGGTGGTCATCGCGAAATGCTGGAAATGGGGCCTGCCGCTGGCGCTGCTCACCATGGCGCCGTTCCTCGTCGTCGACGGCACCTTCCTCACGGCCAATCTGCTCAAGATCGCCGATGGCGGCTACATTCCACTGCTGCTGGGCGCGCTGATCGTCATCGCCATGTGGACCTGGATGCGCGGAACGCACCTTCTGTCGAACAAGCTGAAGCGCGACAGCGTTCCGTTGGGCGATTTCGTCGCCTCGCTGAAGAACACCTCCGCCGTGCGGGTGAGGGGAACGGCGATGTTCCTGACCTCGACGCCCGGCATCGCGCCGCCGGCCCTGCTGCACAACCTCAAGCACAACAAGGTGCTGCACGAGAGGAATGTCGTGGTGACCATCCACACCGCGCCGACGCCCTATGTGGAGCGGTCGCAGCGGCTGGCTCTCGTCCAGATCAACGACGACTTCGCCACCGTGGAGATCACCTATGGCTTCATGGAAGACCCGAATCTGCCCGCCGCGCTGGCGCAGGCCAAGGGCGAGGGGCTGAGTTTCGACATCATGTCGACATCGTTCTTCGTCGGACGCCGCTCGATCAAGCCTTCGGCGAGGGATGGCATGCCCGTGTGGCAGGACCACTTGTTCATCGCCATGATGCGGCAGGCCTACGATGCGACGCAGTATTTCCGCATTCCGCCGGGGCGCGTGGTGGAACTGGGCACGCAGATCGTCATTTGACCGGCGAATGCCGTCAGTCCGGCAGCCCCAGCCGGTAGACGCCCTTGAAGGTGTCGGGATCGACCGGCTTGCCCTTGCGCAGGATGGCCAGCTTTCCGGCATGGGCGAGCCGGACCGCCGCCGCGCGCACGGCGGGAAGGCGGCGGCGAAAGTCCTCGCCCGCGGGCGTCAGTGCGCGCGCGGCATCCTCCGGGCTGATGCTCCTGCCCTGCGCGGTGACGAGACGCAGCAAGGTCGCCTCGGCCGGGTCATCGGTTTCGCTGGTGTTCATCGCCATCGCCTTCTAGCCTTCCTCTCAGGACCACACCGCCGCTCGGGAGGCAAGCGCCATGGACCCCATCGTCATCGTCGCCGCACGCCGGACGCCGCTCGGCGGCTTCCAGGGCGACCTCAAGGATGCGACGGCCGCCCAGCTCGGTTCCGCCGCGATCCGGGCCGCGCTCGCGGGGGTGCCTAAGGATGCTGTCTCCGAGGTACTGATGGGCTGCGTGCTGCCGGCGGGGCAGGGGCAGGCCCCGGCCCGGCAGGCGGCGCTCGGCGCGGGGCTTTCCGCCGGCGTGCCCTGTTCCACCGTCAACAAGATGTGCGGCTCGGGCATGAAGACCGTGATGATGGCCTTCGACGCCC
>JBEBSP010000230.1:0-4100 GCA_040394255.1 Agaricicola taiwanensis
GGGGTCCGATCGACCCGAAGGACGCGCCGGGTAAGCCGTCCAGCCCGATCCATCCCCCCTTTCCCGACCTGCTGATCGCCTGCGGACGCCGCAGCGTGGCCTACCTGCGCCATGTCCGCCGGGCATCGCGTGGCCGCACGCTGACCGTGATGCTGCGCGACCCCCGCACCGGAGCAGGCACGGCGGACCTGATCTGGGTGCCCGAGCATGACCCTTTGCGTGGCGATAACGTCATCGTCACGCTGACCTCGCCCCACCGGATTTCGGCGCAAAAGCGCGCCGAAGCCCGCGCGACGCCTCCCGCCGCGCTGGAGGCGGTGTCACATCCGCGTGTGGCGGTGCTCCTGGGTGGCGACAGCCGCCATCATCGCTTCCGGCCCGATGACATCGATCGCCTCTGCAACGGCCTCGAAGCCATGACGGCACGCGGCTCCCGTCTCATGGTCACCGCCTCGCGCCGGACGCCGGAAACCTTGCGCACCCGTGTCTTCGAACTTGCCGCGCGGTCGGGCGGCTTCGCCTGGGACGGAACGGGCGACAATCCCTACATCGCCATGCTGGCGCTGGCCGATGCGATTGTGGTCACGGCGGACAGCACCAATATGATCGGTGAAGCCGCCGCCACGGGCACGGGCGCTTTCGTGTTCGAACCCAGCGGCGGGCATCCGAAGATCACCCGCTTTCTGGAGGGAATGGCCCGCGCCGGCGTCACGCGTCCTTTCGTGGGGAAAATGGAGCCGTTCTCCTGTGCTCCACTGGATTCCACACCTCTTGTGGCAAATGCGGTGCGCGCGGCTTTGAGCAAGCGCGGCTTCATGGTTTAACGTCTACACTTCACGACGACGAGGCTGAAATGACTGAGCATGCGCGCCTGATAATTCTCGGCTCCGGACCCGCCGGTTACACCGCGGCCGTCTACGCGGCCCGCGCCATGCTGGCGCCGGTCATGATTTCCGGCTTCCAGCCGGGCGGACAGCTCACCATCACCACCGATGTCGAGAACTATCCGGGCTTCGCCGACACCATCCAGGGCCCATGGCTGATGGAGGAGATGCGCAAGCAGGCCGAACGTTTCGGAACCCGCATGGTGTCCGACCAGGTCAAGAACATCGACGTCACCCAGCGCCCCTTCCGCCTGACCTGCGAATCCGGCGCGACCTGGACGGCGGACGCCCTCGTCATCGCCACGGGCGCGCAGGCGCGCTGGCTCGGCCTGCCGGGCGAGGAGCAGCTCAAGGGCTTCGGCGTCTCCGCCTGCGCCACCTGCGACGGCTTCTTCTTCCGGGGCAAGAAGGTCGCGGTCATCGGCGGCGGCAACACCGCCGTGGAGGAAGCGCTGTTCCTGACCAATTTCGCCGAAAGCGTCACCGTCATCCATCGCCGCGACAGCTTCCGCGCCGAACGCATCCTGCAGGATCGCCTGTTCAATCACCCCAAGGCCAATGTCATCTGGGACTCGGTGGTGGAAGACATCCTCGGCGGCGGCACCCCGCCCAAGGTGGATGCCGTGCGCCTGCGCAACGTCAAGACCGGCGAGGTCAGCGACGTGCCGTTCGACGGCGTCTTCGTGGCCATCGGCCATGCGCCCGCCACCGAAGTGCTGAAGGGCCAGCTTGAGCTGACCCCCGGCGGCTACCTCAAGGTCCAGCCGGGCACCTCCTTCACCAGCGTCCCGGGCGTCTTCGCCGCCGGTGATGTTGCCGACGACGTCTACCGCCAGGCGGTGACCGCCGCCGGCATGGGCTGCATGGCCGCGCTGGATGCCGAACGATTCCTGCACGCAGAGGACGCTCGCCGCGAGGCGGCCGAATAACACAAGATGTCGCTCGACTGGGACAAGCTCAGGGTTTTTCATGCCGCCGCCGAAGCCGGCAGCTTCACCCACGCCGGGGAAAAGCTTGGCCTTTCCCAGTCGGCCATCAGCCGGCAGGTTTCCGCTCTTGAGCACGAACTCAGTGCGCCGCTGTTCCACCGCCACGCACGCGGCCTGATCCTGACCGAGCCGGGCGAACTTCTGTTCCGCACCACGCAGGAAGTCTTCGCCAAGCTGGAATCGACCCGCGCGGTCCTGACCGATTCGCGTGAGCGCCCTCATGGCGACCTCAAGATCACCACCACGGTCGGCATCGGCACATTCTGGCTGACCGGACGGCTGGGAGAGTTCTTCGATGTCTACCCGGACATCCGTATCCAGATGCTGCTGTCGGACGACGAACTCGACCTGTCCATGCGCGAAGCCGATGTCGCCATCCGCATGCGCCAGCCGACCCAGCCCGATCTCATCCAGCGCAAGCTGTTCACCATTCACTTCCACGTCTACGCCGCGCCGGAGTACCTCAAGCGCAACGGAACACCCAAGACGATCGAAGATCTGGACCGTCACCGCATTCTCGCGTTCGGCGGCGACATCCCCTCGTTCCTGTTCAACATCAACTGGCTCTGCACGGCCGGCCGGAGCGAGCGCTCTCCCAGGCAGCCAACCCTTCTGATCAACAGCCTGATCGGCATCAAGCGCTCGGTCGAGCGTGGCGTCGGCCTGGCCGTTCTGCCCGATTACATGGCCGAATCATCCAGCAACCTCGTCAGGGTGATGGTGGAGTGCGAAATGCCGTCGCTGGAAGCCTATTTCGTCTATCCGGAAGAGCTCAGGAATGTTGCACGCATTCAGGTATTCCGCGACTTCCTCCTGACGAAGGCACAGCGCTGGTCATATTGAGGCTGCAATAGCGGCAGCCTGCCGAAACTATAGGCCATGCATGGCAGCCATGCGCATTACGCAATAGTGCGCCGCACAATTTTCAGGCATCAAGCATAGGCAATTGTTTGCTTGGGATTCGCGTGCCGTTTATCGGCCGATCCTGCTGCAGCCAACTGTTCCTCTGGATAAGGGACCTGCGCCTACCCCTCTGGCGTAGCTCCTAAACTTTAGCCGGACTCTCGCGAGTCCGGCTTTTTTCTTGCCCGCGATACAGCGGCTCAGCGCGTGACGGGTGAATCGAGCTGAAGCCCGCCGATGCCGGCGGCCACGTTGAGCCCGGTCTGCGCCTGAACGCTGACGGGCTGAAGCGCGATGGTGTTGTTCGAACCGCCGACGAGCGCGTTGGCGCCCACGCCGACACCGGCCGTCGCCTGCGCGGACGCACCGATGTAGGTGCCTTCGAGCGAACCGGGGCGAAGCGCGTTGGACGGCGCGAACACGGCCCAGACAATCTGGGCAGGCCCGGTGACGCCGATGTCGATGCCGACCTTCGTGACCTTGCCGGTGTAGATCTCGGTCACACCGCCATCACCGGACTTGAACTGGCATTCGGTCGCCTTCTGCGATCCGAGGATCAGGCCGATGCCGCCTTCCACGCTGCAGGTGAGCAGGCCCGCTTCGACACGGGAGGTACCCTGGGCGGCGGCGGGAACGGTTGCGGCGGCGATACCGGCGGCAGCGACGGCAAGGCTGAGCGTCTTCATGGGGGCCTCCTCAGGCGAAACGTTCTGAACTCGCTCCAGAAACGTCAAACGCCCGAGGGATGTTCCCGATAGGGATGTGCCGGAGAGGCTGATTCGAACCCTGTCCTGCCGGGTGATGGCCGACAGGACGGAGTTCCGGACAATCAGCGCAGGTTCGCGCAGAAGCGCTGGATGCGCTCTCCGGCCTGCTCAAGCGCCTCGGTCGAGGTCGCATAGGAAATGCGGAAATTCGGACCAAGCCCGAAAGCCGATCCATGCACCACCGCCACGCCCTCGGCATCGAGAAGCTCGCCGACGAAATCCTCGTCGGTCTCGATCGTCTTGCCCGACGGCGCGGTCTTGCCCAGCGTTCCTTCACAGGACGGATAGACGTAGAACGCGCCTTCCGGCGTCGGGCAGCGCAGGCCCTGCGCCTGGTTGAGCATGGAGACGATCAGGTCGCGGCGCTGCTCGAAGATGGCGCGGCGCTCCTCGATGAAGTCCTGCGGACCGTCCAGCGCCTCGACCGAAGCCCACTGCGCGATGGTGCAGGCGCCGGAGGTCTGCTGGCCCTGCACCATGTCCATGGCCTTGATGAGTTCCAGCGGACCGGCGGCATAGCCGATGCGCCAGCCGGTCATGGCATAGGCCTTGGACAC
>JBEBSP010000231.1:0-4097 GCA_040394255.1 Agaricicola taiwanensis
CCGCCATGGGCCGCTTCCAGCGCGTCCTCGACGCTGGCGGCGTAGCGCACCTTCGGCGGTTTCAGCCCTCCGTGCCGCAGTTCCTGGCGCGGCTGGCGGCGGACGTTGGCGAAGATCACCTGAACACCCGCGCCATGGGCCTTGGCGACGAAGGAGTCCAGCGCGTGGGCGGCGGTGGAGTCGACGAAGGGCACGGCCTCGAAATCAAGGATGAAAACCTTGGGGCGCGCGCCGATGCGGTCGAGCACCTGGGCCACCCTGGCGGCGGTGCCGAAGAAGAACGGGCCGTCGATGCGGAACACCACCACCTCCCGGTCGGAACCGCGCGCGGCGTCATAGGGCTCATCGGAATCGGATATGTCGTCGCGGATCAGGTGGTCGCCGGTCTCGATCTCCACCACCTCGGCCATGCGGTGCATGAACAGCAGCGCCGCCATCACCACGCCGACCTGGATCGCCACCGTCAGGTCGACGAAGATCGTCAGGAAGAAGGTGACGAGCAGCGTCGCCCGGTCGCCCATGGCGCCGCGCAGGATGTGGCGGAAGTGACGGTGGTCGCTCATGTTCCAGGCGACCACGGCCAGCACCGCGCCCAGCGCCGCCAGCGGCACATAGGACACCAGCGGGGCGGCCACCATCATGAACATCAGCAGGAAGACGGCGTGCAGGATGCCTGCGACAGGTCCGCGCGCGCCGGCGCGGACGTTGGTGGCGGTGCGGGCCAGCGCACCGGTGCCGGGGATGCCGCCGAAGATCACCGAGCCGATGTTGGCCAGCCCCTGCGCCACCAGCTCGCTGTTGGAGCGGTGACGGGAGCCGCTCATGCTGTCGGCGATGACCGCCGAGAGCAGCGCCTCGATGCCTGCCAAGAGTGCGATGGTGACCGCGTCGGGGAAGACCGCCTTGATCTTGGCGAGGCTTATCTCGGGCAGGGAGGGGGCGGGCAGCGCGTTGGGGATGCCGCCGAAGCGCGAGCCGATGGTGTCGACGTCGAGACCCGCGAGCGCCGCCACGACGGAGCCCACGCCGACCGCGATGAGGAAACCCGGCCAGTTCGGCCGCAAGGCCTTCAGCCCGAGGATGATGCCGAGGCCGAGCAGGGAAATCGCCACCGTCGCGGGATCGACGGTGCCGAGCGCGTTCCAGAGGGCGGCGATCTTGCCCGGCACCTCGCCGGGAAGCTCGACGTCGAGGCCCAGCAGCTCGCCGACCTGGGTGAGCAGGATGGTGACGGCGATGCCGGCGGAAAAGCCCGCCACCACCGGGTAGGGGATGTATTTGATGTAGGTGCCGAGCCGCAGCAGGCCGACCGCCACCAGCATCAGGCCCGACAGGATCGTGGCGATCACCAGCCCGTCGTAGCCGTGGCGTTCCACGGTGGTGAAGACCACCACGATGAAGGCCGAGGTCGGGCCGCTGATCTGGAAGCGGCTGCCGCCGAGCAGCGAGGCGATGAAGCCCGCCACGATGGCCGCGAACAGGCCGCGCTCCGGCCCGACCCCCGAGGCGATGGCGATGGCCAGCGCCAGAGGCAGGGCGACGATGGCGACCGTCAGGCCGGCGAGCGTATCGGCGCGCAGCTCGCGCCAGCCGTAGCCCTCGCGGAAGACGGTGACGATCTTGGGCATGAACAGATCGGCGAAGCGCGCGTTTTCAGCGCCCGGGCGTGTCGTCCCATGCATTCTTCAGCACCTTTGCGGCGCGGACGTCGCTGTAGCGTCCGGGCGGAAGGCCGGAACGGCGTGTGGAGGAGGCGTGCCTTTTCTACCCCCTCGCCATGCTCGGATGCAAATGCCGGCAGTGTCCCGGTTTGAATTTCAGCCTTTTGGGTGGAAAGCGGGACATTGTTCGCGTTATCAAGCACGCATGTCTCTTCATCCTGATGTGCGTGAACTTGCCGATGCTCTCCGAGATCTTGAGGCGCATTTGCGGGCGCATCACGAGCCGCACTGGGCATCGCGGATAGCAAACTGCGCGGCATGGATCGAGCAATCGGATTACTATGGAATCGAGCGGTATTTTGGGCTCTTCGGTGGTATGGGATCGCTCAACGATCTCGTTCTTCATCGTAACGGCCATTGGCTCACCACCGAGAACGACGAGCTTCAGGCGTTGCTCGCGCGGGCCAGCAAGATGGCGAACGCGCTCCGCGACGAGCAAAGAGGGATAAGATAGGCCAGCGTCCCTTTTGAGGTCGAGAGCCGACATTCAAACTGAGACACTGCCCAAATGCCGGGCGGATCACAGCCCGGCGGCGAGCCGGAACACGCGCTTGGGATGCAGCTCGGCGCCCTCGATGTCGGCCAGGGCCACGAGCTGGCTGCCCGCGCGCACCGAAACGGTGCCGGAGAACACCGGAGCGTCGCGGCCGCGCAACAGCACGGGCTGGCCGCGCATCAGCCGGGCGGCATCGCTGCGGCTGATGGAGACGGACGGAATCTCGTCCAGCGCCGTCTCGACCGGCAGCAGCGCCTCGTCCGGGGCCGGCGCCGCTTCCAGCGCCTCCAGATCCTCGAGCCTGACCATGTGCTCGGCCTTGAACGGGCCGACGGAGGTGCGGCGCAGGGCGATCACATGGCCGAAGCACCCGAGCATCCGCCCCATGTCGCGGGCCAGCGCCCGCACATAGGTGCCCTTGCCGCATTCGGCGGAGAACTGCGCGGTGTCCGCATCGGGCATCGCGACGAGCTCAAGGCCATGGACCTCGATCTCGCGGGCCTCAAGCTCCACCGTCTCGCCCTCACGCGCCAGATCGTAGGCACGTTCGCCGGCGATCTTGATGGCGGAATAGCGCGGCGGAACCTGCGAGATGACGCCGGTGAAGCGCGGCAGCAGGGCGCGGATCGCATCCGGCTCCGGGCGCATGGCGGAGGTCTCGACCACACGGCCCTCGCTGTCGTCGGTGTCGGTCTCCTCGCCCCAGCGCACGGTGAAGAGATAGGTCTTGCGGCCGTCCATGGCATAGGGGACCGTCTTGGTCGCCTCGCCGAAGGCGATCGGCAGGCAACCGGTCGCCAGCGGATCGAGCGTGCCGGCGTGGCCGGCCTTCTTGGCGTTGAACAGGCGCTTGGCCCGCGCCACGGCGTGGGTCGAGGTCATGCCCGTGGGCTTGTCGAGGATCAGCCAGCCGTCGACGTCGACCTTCTTCGGGCGCGGCCTTTGCGCCACCGCCTGCGCGTCTTCGCTCATTCCTCGTCCCCGTTCAGGTCACGCTGCACTTCCTCGGACCGCAGCAGCGCGTCGATCTTGGCTCCCTCGTCGAAGGAGGTGTCGATGCGGAAGCGCAGGTTCGGCGCGAACTTCAGCTCCACATTCCGGCCGACCTCGCCGCGCAGGAATTTGGCGTTCCTGTTCAGCGCCGCGACCACCGCGTCGGCATCGCGGCCGCCGAGCGGCATGACGAAGCAGGTCGCCAGCTTGAGGTCCGGCGTCATGCGCACCTCAGGCACGGTGATGATGTGCCCGACGAGGGCTGGGTCCTGGATGTGTCCCCGTGTCAGGACATCGGACAGAGCGTGGCGGACAAGCTCGCCGACGCGCAGCTGGCGCTGGCCCGGCATTCCGCCGCCGCTCTTGGAACGGCCGGCCATGTGATTTCACTCCAATCGGTGCGCTTCCACCATACGGCGCTGTCCCATATGGCTTCGGCTTTGCGCCGCCGGTCGGATCGGGCTCGGACCGATCCGTTCACCAGGTGGCATTCTGTTTCCCGTCATGCCCCGCACAAGGCCGGGCATGACGCTAGGGCAGGTGGGCGCTCACAGCGTCCGCAGGATTTCCTCGACGCGGTAGCATTCGATGACGTCGCCCGGACGCATGTCCTGGTAGCCCTCGAAGGCCATGCCGCATTCCTGGCCGGACTGGACTTCCTTGACCTCGTCCTTGAAGCGCTTGAGCGTCGAGAGCTTGCCCTCGTGCACCACCACGTTGTCGCGGATGAGGCGGACGCCCGCACCGCGCTGGACCACGCCCTCGGTGACGCGGCAGCCCGCGACCTTGCCGACCTTGGTGATGTTGAACACCTCCAGGATCTGGGCGTTGCCGAGGAAGGTCTCGCGCCGCTCGGGCGAGAGCAGGCCCGACATGGCCTTCTTCAC
>JBEBSP010000232.1:0-4065 GCA_040394255.1 Agaricicola taiwanensis
CTTTTCCGAGGTGCCGACCGAGGCCGTCGCGGGCTTCTGTCTTGCCACCGCCGCCCTGTCGGCGCTGGCGCATGTCCTGTTCGAGGAGACCGTCTGGCCCGCCGACGCGCTGCAATGGGGCGCGGTCGCGGCGCTGGGCCTGGGGCCGGTGGGGCTCGCCTTCTATGTCTGGGACGTCGGCATGAAACGCGGCGACGTGCGCCTCCTGGGCGTCGCATCCTATGCCGCGCCAGTCTTGTCCACGCTGCTGCTGGTGGCCTGCGGTTTCGCCGAGGCCAGCCTTGCATTGGGCGCGGCCTGCGCGCTCATCGTCGGCGGGGCGCTGGTGGCGACGCGGCGGGGCAGGACGCCGCCCATGGCTGTTCCCGATCCTGTTCCCGAAGACCCGGACTATGAGAACGCCCTGCGGCAGGACCAGACGGAACTGGAGCGGTGGTACGGCGACATCCGCCACAAGCCGATCTCGGCTTTCTCCGATTTCGACATGGCGCGTTCGGTCCGCCAGAAGATGCACCTTGATTTGCTGTTGCCGCTTGCACTGGCGCGGTTGAAGGAAAATCCGCTGGCCGGCGAATTGTACGAGGGCGAGTTGATGGCCGCGGTGTCCGGGGTCGATCCCGCCTTCTGGGACGCGCGTCCGGGCTTGCGCGATCAGTATGCGCAGCTCGACCGTGGGGCGGTCGAGGCACTCAGGACAGTCTGACCGGACGCCCGTGGGTCATGCGTGGCCCATCCTTCGATCAGATTCAATTCTCGCGAGTATAGGAATAATATCATAAACGAGCGTCACGCTCAAGCTTTTTCGCTTCCGCCCTCCGCCGCCTCCAGCACCTCGTCGAACCCCCGCAACCCCGCGCGCGGGGCCGAGACCAGCACCGCCATGTTGCCCGGCTTGTGCTGGTTCTTCCACATCCGGTCATGGGCCAGCGGGATTTCATTCCAGCCGAAGACATCCGACAGGCAGGGATCGATGCGCCGGTCGAGCACGAAGCGGTTGGCCTCGGAGGCCTGCTTCAGATGGGCGAAATGCGAGCCCTGGATGCGCTTCTGCCGCATCCAGACATAGCGGGCGTCGAAGGTCAGGTTGAAGCCGGAGGTCCCGGCGCAGAACACCACCATGCCGCCGCGCTTCACCACCAGGCAGGAGACCGGGAAGGTCATCTCGCCGGGGTGCTCGAACACGATGTCGACGTCGTTGCCCTTGCCGGTGATGTCCCAGATCGCCTTGCCGAAGCGGCGGGCTTCCCTGGTCCATTCGACGTATTCCGGCGAATTGACCTTGGGCATCTGGCCCCAGCACTTGAAGTCCGAACGGTTGATGACGCCGCGCGCGCCGTGGCTCATGACGAAGTCGCGCTTGCCCTCGTCGGAGATGACGCCGATGGCGTTGGCCCCCGCCGCCGCGCAGAGCTGGATGCCGAACACGCCGAGCCCGCCGGAGGCGCCCCAGACCAGCACGTTGTCGCCGGGCGACAGCGTGTGCGGGGCATGGCCGAACAGCATGCGGTAGGCGGTGGCCAGCGTCAGCGTGTAGCAGGCGCTCTCCTCCCAGGTCAGGTGCTTGGGGCGCGGCATGAGCTGACGGGCCTGCACGCGGGCGAACTGGGCAAACGAGCCGTCCGGCGTCTCGTAGCCCCAGATGCGCTGCGAGGGCGACAACATGGGGTCGCCGCCGTTGCAGTCCTCGTCGTCGCCGTCGTCCTGATTGCAGTGCACCACGACCTCGTCGCCGACCTTCCAGCGCTTGACCTTGGCGCCCACGGCCCAGACCACGCCCGAGGCGTCGGAGCCGGCGATGTGGTAGGGCTGGCCGTGGCCGTCGAGCGGCGAGATCGGCTCGCCGAGGCCGGCCCAGATGCCGTTGTAGTTGACGCCGGCGGCCATGACGAAGATCAGCACCTCGTCGTCGGCGATGGCCCATGTGGGCAGAACCTCGATCTGCATGGAAGTCAGCGGCGGGCCGTGGCGCTCCTTGCGGATCGCCCAGGCGTACATCCTGTCCGGCACGTGGCCGAGCGGCGGGATTTCGCCGATCTCGTATAGGTCCTTGGGTTGTGTTGCCTGTGCCATGCCATTGGTCCCCTGCTTCGGCCTTGCGCATGGTGGCGCGGCGGCCTCGGTTTCGTCCATAGGGCGAATGACGCATTGCAAACAAAAATAAAAGGTTGTGAGCTATCCATGGTTGCGGTGCGGGAGAATGAGATGGCCGACTGCTTTTCGGATTCGGGTGATGTGGTGGCTGCGGCCCATCCTTCGAGATGCGCCTGCGGCGCTTCTCAGGATGAGGCTTATGGGTCTGGCAGGCTCATTTTCCAGCCTTTTCCCACCCTCCATCTCATCCTGAGGAGCCTTGCACGGCAAGGCGTCTCGAAGGATGGGGAGCGCACTCCACGCCGCTTCCCGCGTTTCGGAGCGCGCCCATGACCGACGCCCCGCAGCGCGACAAGCCCTGGATCTTCCGCACTTATGCGGGCCATTCCACCGCGGTGGAATCCAACAAGCTGTTCCGCGCCAATCTGGCGCGCGGGCAGACCGGTCTGTCGGTCGCCTTCGACCTGCCGACCCAGACCGGCTACGACAGCGACCACATCCTGGCGCGCGGCGAAGTGGGCAAGGTCGGCGTGCCGATCTCGCATCTCGGCGACATGCGCCAGCTGTTCGCCGAGATACCGATCGCCCGGATGAACACCTCCATGACGATCAACGCCACCGCGCCCTGGCTGCTGGCGCTCTATGTGGCGGCGGCGGAGGAACAGGGGGCGGAACGCGGGGCGCTCGCCGGCACCACGCAGAACGACATCATCAAGGAATATCTCTCGCGCGGGACCTATGTGCTTCCGCCGGAGCCCTCGCTGAGGCTGACGCGCGACGTCATCCTGTTCACCACACGGGAGATGCCGGGCTGGAACCCGATGAACGTCTGCTCCTATCACCTGCAGGAGGCCGGGGCGACGCCGGTGCAGGAACTGGCCTATGCGCTGGCCACGGCCATCGCCATCCTCGACGGCGTCAAGGCCGAGGTCGACCGACAAGAACTGGCCGAGGTGGTCGGCTCGATCTCCTTCTTCGTCAACGCCGGCATGAAGCTCATCACCGAAATCGCCAAGATGAGGGCTTTCGTGGACCTCTGGGACGAGATCACCGCCACGCGCTACGGCGTCACCGACCCGAAGCTCCGGCGCTTCCGCTACGGGGTGCAGGTCAACTCGCTGGGCCTGACCGAACAGCAGCCGGAGAACAACGTCTACCGCATCATGCTCCAGATGCTGGCGGTCACGCTGTCCAAGGATGCCCGCGCCCGCGCGGTCCAGCTTCCCGCCTGGAACGAGGCGCTCGGCCTGCCGCGCCCCTGGGACCAGCAATGGTCGCTGCGCGCCCAGCAGATCGTCGCCTTCGAGACCGACATCCTGGAGCATGCCGACATCTTCACGGGCTCCGGGGTCATGGAGGCCAAGGTGGCGGCGCTGAAGGCCGAGGCGCTGGCCGAGCTGGCGGCGATCGAGGCCATGGGCGGGGCCATCGCCGCCGTGGAGGCGGGCTACATGAAGCGCGCGCTGGTGGAGAGCAATGCCGCGCGGCTGGCCGCCATCGAGAGCGGCGCGCAGAAGGTGATCGGCGTCAACGCCTATGCCGAGGGCGAGCCCTCGCCGCTGGCGACGGGCGCGGGGGCGATCCAGGTGGTGCCCGAGCATGTGGAGGCCGATCAGGTCGCCCGGCTGCGGGAATGGCGTGCGGGCCGCGACGAGGCTGCGGCCCAGGATGCGGTCCGTGCGCTCGAAGAGGCGGCTCGCGGCGGCTCGAACGTCATGCCGCCATCCATCGCGGCGGCGAAAGCGGGGGTCACCACCGGGGAATGGGGCGAGGTCATGCGCCGGGTGTTCGGGGAGTACCGCGCGCCCACCGGCGTCGGCGGCGCTCCGGCCCGCGTCGTCGGCGAGGAGATCGTCGCGGTGCGGGAGCAAGTGGCTGATATATCTCGTCTTCTTGGGCGCAGGCTCAAGATGCTCGTGGGCAAGCCGGGCCTCGACGGCCATTCCAACGGCGCCGAGCAGATCGCCGTGCGCG
>JBEBSP010000233.1:0-4060 GCA_040394255.1 Agaricicola taiwanensis
GGGTTCGGGTTCATGGGACTTCACTTAAACCCGGCAGCGTCCTCTGCCAAGGCATCGCGGGAATGCCACTAAGGCGTAGCCTGCTCGAAGGCCACGACGACACCGTCCATGTCCTCCGGCCCGACCATCAGCCAGCCGCCGCGCCGCACGGCCGATACGCCGTTGACGCCGAACCGCAGGGCGGTCTCCTCCAGGTCCGCGACGGCAAACCTCAGGCCCCGGATGCGCGGGGCATCGTCGACCATGACGCCGCAGCGGCGGGCGAAGGCGACGGGCGTCATCATCTCCACGTCGCCGCGCGGGGTTTCGAACACGAGGCCGGTGGAGGTCGAGGTGAAGTCGCGGATGCCGGTGAAGGCCGTCAGGAAGATATGATGATCGGTCGGGTTTTCCGCCGTCAACATGACCGAGGCCACGCCCACCGCGCCGTTGGAATGGGTGTGGAAGGCGGGGTTCCAGAAGTCGTCGGGCCGGTGCTGCTGGCAGACGAAGAAGCCCGCGTCCGGCATGTCCGCGCTTTCCGCGAAGGACAGCGTGAAGGCGACATGCACCTCCGAACCATCGGGCCGCATGCCGCGCCGCTCGAAGAAGAAGGGCTCGAAATCGCCGATGCCGTCCTTGGCGAAGGCCAGGGCATCGGCCTTGGCGTCACGGCTTTCCAGCGCCAGCATGGAGGGGCCTTCCCCCGCGCGCGCCAGGAAATCACGGTTGAAGGTCGGGAAGGAAAAGGTCCGTCCCGCATGTGGGGGAATGGCCGCGACATCGCCCATGGCCAGCAGTTCGACGAAGAAGCCGGGAAGCTGGATCAGCCGGTTGCGGGTGCCGAAGGGATGCCTGTTCTCGGCGCCGACCTGGAAACCGAGCGCCGACCAGCGGGCCGCGGCCCTGTCGAGATCGGCCACGGCCACCACCAGGTGATCGAGGCCGCGTCCGGCGGATGCGCGGGTCATGGCCGGCATTCGAACTCGGTCCAGAGCGGATAGTGGTCGGAGAGGCGGTGCTGCATCTGGGCGTTGTCCATGCCGATGTCCTTATAGAGAAACGGCACGAAGTCGAATCCGCCGCCGCGCCGGTAGCGCATGGTGAGCTGGCGGCTGCCGCCGTGCTGGAACCATGCGATCTGATCGTAGTATTTGTCGAGGCTTCCCGCCTTGGTGGCGAAGATCGAGCGCGGCACGGTTTCCAGATCCTGCGGCACGTAGAGCCCCGTGCTGGCGAAGGCCTGCCACAGCAGCGAGCCATGCCGGTCGATGTTGAAATCGCCCAGCACCAGGAAATTCTGCTCCCAGTTCGTCATGCGCCGCGACCAGCCGTCCATCCACTCGGCGATGGCCTTCAGCTCCGGATAGCGGTCCTCGGGATTCTTGCCGTAGTCAACGTGCAGGGTTGCGAGCACGAAGGTCTCGCCGCCGGCGCGAAAGCCCACGGCATAGGGCGTGCGCGCGAACTGGCGCTGCAGGGCGCCCTGCCCGACGCCCAGCACATCGTCCGGCACCACCAGTTCGCAGGCAAGGCCCGACAGGGCGATGCGCCGCGAGTCGAACAGGAAGGCCAGGCGCTCGCTGTTGCCGGCCCCGCCCAGGGTCACGTCGGTCATCAGGAACTGCCAGTCCGGTCCCAGCGTCTTCAGCATGACGCGCAGGGCCTTGAGGTCGCCCTTGACCTCCTGCAGCGCGATGACGTCGAAGCGCGACACGATCTCGGTGATGGCCCAGAGGCCACGCCAGTCGCGCTTGGGACTGTCGTTGCCGGTCGCGGTCCATTTGTCCGTCAGGGAGGCGAAGGCCTTCAGGTTCCATGTGGCGATCAGGAGATTGCGCGCGGCGTCGCGCTTGGGCGGGATCGCCGCGTCGAGGGCGTCGCGCAGGGCCTGCATCTCGGCGCGCACGGCCGGCGGTGCGGTGGGATCGAGCAGGGATGGCAGGCTCTGCGACATATGTTTCTCCCCCGGCGGCATCTCGGACGAGCTTTAGCAGGTTGGAATGGCGCCGGGCATCATTCCACCGAGCCGAGGCTATCCCGGACTGTGGATATGTTCATCCACAGTCGGCCCCCACCCCACAAGCACCTGTGCGTATAAAGAGCCTCTGTGTTGCCGCCCACTTCTTCCTTAAGTGCGACTCACTTAGTCTCCACAGAATATCCACAGTTTGTCCTGTTGCGTCGCGTCCGAATTTCGGAGGTGGCGAAGTGGCATCTTGGCGTGAAATCGAGCGTATCCGGAAGGATGCCGATGCCGCGCGCGCCATTGCGCTGGGGGTGCTTGCGGTCGATCGGGATGCTCTCAACGACTGGGAAACGGACTTCATGGAGGGCATCCCGGTCCATTGCGACCGGGGTGAGATTTCTCTTCCACAGGCTCAGAAGCTGTTGGAAATTCGAGATGATGTGCAAATCATCACCGAATATCGGGGCCTCAGCCTTCGCCGCTTGATCCAGCATTGCCATGAAGCGCGGCTGGACCTCAGCGAAGACGATGAGGAGTGGATCCTTCACCTCCACACGTCCTCGCCCAACACCATCCGGCGCAGGCACGTCGGCCGGCTGATGCGCTGTGCCAGGCAGTTGGGTCTGGTCGACGACTAGCCGCGCCTGGCCGTCACCTGCCGAGGCCCCTCACACCAGCCGCGACTGCACCACCGCCGCCTCGATGAAGGAGGCGAACAGCGGGTGCGGCTCGAAGGGACGCGATTTCAGCTCCGGATGGAACTGCACGCCAAGGAACCAGGGGTGCCCGTCGATCTCCACGATCTCCGGCAGGATGCCGTCCGGCGACAGGCCGCTGAAGCGCATGCCCTTGTCTTCCAGACGTCGCATGTAGGCCGTGTTGACCTCGTAGCGGTGGCGGTGGCGCTCGGAAATCTCGGTCGCGCCATAGATGCCCGCGACCTTGGAGCCTTCGGCGAGCATGGCCTTGTAAGCGCCGAGGCGCATGGTGCCGCCGAGGTCGCCGCCCGCGCGGCGCTGCTCCAGTTCGTTGCCGCGCAGCCATTCGGTCATCAGGCCGACCACCGGCTCCTTCGCCGGACCGAATTCCGTGGAGTTGGCATCAGCTATCCCCGCCAGATTGCGCGCGGATTCGACCACCGCCATCTGCATGCCGAGGCAGATACCGAAATAGGGCACGGCCCGCTCGCGGGCGAAGGTCGCGGCCTTGATCTTGCCCTCGACGCCGCGCGAGCCGAAGCCGCCCGGCACGAGGATGCCGTGGACATGTTCGAGCAGCGGCGCGGGATCCTCGCGCTCGAAAATCTCGGCTTCGATCCAGTCGAGATTGACCTTGACCCTGTTGGCGATGCCGCCATGGATAAGGCTTTCAATCAATGACTTATAGGCGTCTTTTAAACCAGTGTATTTGCCGACGATGGCGATGGTGACCTCGCCTTCGGGGTTCTTGATGCGGTCGACGATCTCGTTCCAGCGGGTGAGATCCGGCTGGGGCGCGCCGTCGATGCCGAAGGCTGCCAGCACTTCGCGGTCGAGGCCCTCGTTGTGGTAGGCGGTCGGCACCTCGTAGATGGTGCCGACGTCGCGCGCCTCGATCACGGCGCTTTCGCGGACGTTGCAGAACAGGCCGAGCTTGCGGCGCTCGTCCTTGGGAATCGACCGGTCGGTGCGGCACAGGAGGATGTCCGGCTGGATGCCGATGGAGCGCAGTTCCTTGACCGAATGCTGGGTCGGCTTGGTCTTCAGCTCGCCCGCGCTCGGGATGTAGGGCAGCAGCGTCAGGTGGATGTAGATCACCTGCCCGCGCGGCAGGTCGTTGCCGATCTGGCGGATCGCCTCGAAGAAGGGCAGCGCCTCGATGTCGCCGACCGTGCCGCCGACCTCCACCAGCACGAAGTCGTAGTCCTCGTTGCCGGTGACCACGAATTCCTTGATGGCGTCGGTGACGTGCGGGATCACCTGCACGGTCGCGCCGAGATAGTCGCCGCGCCGCTCGCGCTCGATGATGTTCTTGTAGATGCGGCCGGTGGTGATGTTGTCGTTGCGGTTTGCCGAGCGGCCGGTGAAGCGCTCGTAATGGCCGAGGTCGAGGTCGGTCTCGGCGCCGTCATCG
>JBEBSP010000234.1:0-4033 GCA_040394255.1 Agaricicola taiwanensis
CCTGGCGATGTCCTTCAGCAGGCGCGCCGTCTCCTCCGTCTCGGCATCGTTCATGCCGGCGACCGGCTCGTCGACGAGCAGCAGCTTCGGCTCCTGCGCCAGAAGCATGCCGATCTCCAGCCACTGCTTCTGGCCGTGGCTGAGGTTGCCCGCCTTACGATGGCGATGGTCCCTGAGGCGGACGCGCTCCAGCAGTTCGTCGATGCGCTCCTTGCGTTTGGCTGTCAGCGTCTCGAACAGGGATGCCAGGGGGCGGCGGTCGGATTTCAGCGCCAGGAGGATGTTGTCCTCGACCGTGTGCATGTCGAACACCGTGGGCGTCTGGAACTTGCGGCCGATGCCAATTTCCGCGATGCCGGCCTCGTCGATCCGGGTCAGGTCGTGCTGGCCGCCGTCGAACAGCACCTCGCCGCTGTCGGGGCGGGTCTTGCCGGTGATGACGTCCATCATGGTGGTTTTCCCCGCGCCGTTCGGCCCGATGATGGCGCGCATCTCGGCGGGTCCGATCACCAGCGACAGCTTGTTGAGCGCGCGGAAGCCGTCGAAGGTGACGGAAACGTCATCAAGATAAAGCAGCGCGGGGGTGACGGAGGCGTTCATGGGGCTACTCCGCGGCCTGCGGCGCGGGGGCCGCGTCGGGTTGGGGCTCGGGCTTGCGCTTCTCGCGGCCCAGCACGTCCTGCAGGGTGCCGACGATGCCCCTGGGCAGGAACAGCGTGACCAGCACGAAGAGCGCGCCGAGGGCGAACAGCCAGAACTCCGGGATCGCGCCGGTGAACCAGGTCTTGCCGGCGTTGACGACGATGGCGCCGAGGGCCGCTCCGACCAATGTGCCGCGTCCGCCGACCGCCACCCAGATCACCGCCTCGATGGAGTTGGCGGGCGCGAACTCGCCGGGGTTGATGATGCCGACCTGCGGCACATAGAGCGCGCCCGCCACGCCCGCCAGCATGGCGGAGAGGACGAAGACCGCGAGCTTGTAGTTCTCCACCCGGTAGCCAAGGAAGCGCGCGCGGCTTTCGGCGTCGCGCACGGCCACCAGCACCTTGCCCAGCTTTGAGGTGACGACGAAGCGGCACAGGAGGTAGCCGAGGCCGAGCGCCAGCGCCGATGCCGCGAACAGCGCCGCGCGGGTTTCCGCCGCCTGCACGGAGAAGCCGAGGATGTCCTTGAAATCGGTCAGGCCGTTGTTGCCGCCCAGCCCCATGTCGTTGCGGAAGAAGGCCAGCATCAGCGCGAAGGTCATGGCCTGGGTGATGATGGAGAGATAGACGCCGGTGACGCGGCTGCGGAAGGCGAACCAGCCGAACACGAAGGCGAGCAGGCCCGGCACCAGCACCACCATGACCATGGAGAACAGGAAGCTGTCGAAGCCGAGCCAGAACCAGGGCAGTTCCTTGAAGTTCAGGAAGACCATGAAGTCCGGCAGCACCGGATTGCCGTAGACCCCGCGCGGGCCGATCTGGCGCATGAGGTGCATGCCCATGGCATAGCCGCCGAGCGCGAAGAAGGCCCCGTGGCCGAGCGAGAGGATGCCGCAATAGCCCCAGATCAGGTCGATGGAGAGGGCGAGCAGGGCGAAGCAGAGGTATTTGCCGATCAGCGGCAGGAGGTAGCTGGAGACGTGGAAGGGCGAGTCCGCCGGCACCCAGAGGCTGCACAGCGGCACGAGGATGCCGACAGCGGCGAGGATGACGAGGAAGGCCGCTCCGTAACGATCGATGAGTTTGGCGGTCAGCATGGCTCAGGCCTCCACCGCGCGGCCCTTGAGGGCGAAGAGGCCCCTCGGACGCTTCTGGATAAAGAGGATGATGGCGACCAAGAGGATGATCTTGCCCAGCACCGCGCCGGCATAGGGCTCCAGGAACTTGTTGGCGACGCCGAGCGAGAGCGCGCCCACCAGCGTGCCCCAGAGGTTGCCCACGCCGCCGAAGACCACCACCATGAAGCTGTCGATGATGTAGCTCTGGCCGAGGTTGGGGCTGACGTTGTCGATCTGGCTGAGCGCCACGCCCGCCATGCCGGCGACGCCCGAGCCGAGGCCGAAGGTCATGGCGTCGACGAAATCGGTCCGGATGCCCATGGCGGAGGCCATGCGGCGGTTCTGCGTCACGGCGCGGACCTGAAGGCCGAGCGTGGTCTTCTTCAGGACCAGCAGCAGCGCCGCGAACACCAAAATCGCGAAAACGACGATGGCGATGCGGTTCCAGGTCAGGCTCAATCCGCCGAGCTGGATCGCGCCGCTCATCCAGTCGGGCGTGCCGACCTCGCGGTTGGAGGGGCCGAAGAGGGTGCGGATCGCCTGCTGGAGAATGAGCGAGATGCCCCATGTGGCAAGCAGGGTCTCCAGCGGGCGGCCGTAGAGGAAGCGGATCACGCCGCGCTCGATGGCGACGCCGACCGCGCCGGAGACGAGGAAGGCGAGCGGGATGGCGATGAACAGCGACGCGCCGAACAGTTCCGGCGCATGGGCGCGGATCACTTCCTGCACGACGAAGGTGGTGTAGGCGCCGATCATGACCATCTCGCCATGGGCCATGTTGATGACGCCCATGACCCCGAAGGTGATGGCGAGACCGACGGCGGCCAGCAGGAGCACCGAGCCGAGGCTGATGCCATAGGAGACGTTCTGCAGGGCGTTCCAGAAGGAGAGACTGCTCTCGATCCTGGCGATGCCTGCTTCCGCCGCATCGCGCACCGCTTGAGGGGCATCGGCTTGCACGGAGCGCAGCAAGGCGGCCGCGTCGGAATTGGCTTCGGCCGCGATCCGTCCGATGGCGGCGATACGCTCGGCCTCGGGGGCCGTGTTGACGGCGACGATGATGGCGGCGCGCGCTGTTTCAAGGGCGGCCTTCGCCTGTGCGTCGGTTTCCTTCGCCAGTGCGGCGTCGACGGCGGGCAGCGCGGCCTCGTCGCGCGAGCGCTGCACGGCGCGAGCGGCGGCGATGCGGCGCTCCGGGCTTGCCGCCTGAAGCGTCACCGCGCCGAGGGCGGCCTGCACCGAGCGGCGCAGGCGGTTGTTGAGGCGGATGGATTTTAGCGTGGCCTTGTCGGCGCTTGCCGACAGGCCGCTGTGGGCGTCGATCAGCACGCCGGACCTGTCCTCGTAGAACACCGTAGTGTCGCCGGGTCGCAGATGGAGCTTTCCAGCCGCGAGCGCCGTCAGCACCGCCTCGGCGCTGTCATGGCCAGAGGCGGCGAGGATGTCGATGCCCTTCTGGGTCTCATCGAAGCTGTCGGCGGCGAAGGCCGCGAGCGCGTCGTCGAGGGGCGCGGCGCGGGATGGCGACAGGGACAGCGCCAAAAACATTGCGGCCAGAAGCGCGCACAGGATTTTCATGTGATGCATCGTCGATCATCTCGCCGGACACAGGGGCCGTCATGCCCGGTCTTGGGCCGGGTATCCGCGTGTTTGCCGCCGCCCGACACGCCGGACCCGCTGCAAGGAACGCGTGAATGGCCGGCATATCGGGCTTGCCCGGCCATGACGTGCGGGAATTCATCACTCGGGCAAACAGGAGGCGGCGATGACGCCGCCTCCGCGTCAACCGATCAGCTCGCCTGACCGCCGCACTTGCCGGTCTTCACGTTGAAGTTTCCGCACTTCTTGCCGACCCAGTCGGCTTCCAGGTCCTTGGAGCCTTCCAGGAAGTCGGACCATGCGTCGCCCGGCACGAGGCCGTCGGTTTTCCAGACCACGTCGAACTGGCCCTCGCCGTTCACCTCGCCGATGAAGACCGGCTTGGTGATGTGATGGTTGGCCAGCATCTCGGACTCGCCGCCAGTGAGGTTCGGCACCTTCACGCCGACGATGGCGTCGACCACCTTGTCGGTGTCGGTGGTGCCGGCCTTCTCGACCGCCTTGACCCACATGTTGAAGCCGATGACATGGGCCTCCATGGGATCGTTGGTGACGCGCCTGTCGTTCTTGGTGAAGGCCTGCCACTTCTTGATGAACTCGGCGTTGTCCGCGCCCTCGATCGACTGGAAGTAGTTCCAGGCGGCGAGATGGCCGACCAGCGGCTTGGTG
Organism: Agaricicola taiwanensis; assembly: GCA_040394255.1. GTDB lineage: Bacteria > Pseudomonadota > Alphaproteobacteria > Rhizobiales > Methylopilaceae > Agaricicola > Agaricicola taiwanensis_A. The sequence goes on from JBEBSP010000234.1 coordinate 4,031, forward strand.
TCG
>JBEBSP010000235.1:0-4006 GCA_040394255.1 Agaricicola taiwanensis
CGGAGCTTGCGAGGTGCCTGCTTCGCCCGCTGCGGTGCTGAAAGCACCAGGGCGGCAATGAAGCCGCCCTCGTGATGCATTTCTATTCAGAAGGAAATTTGGTGGAGCCAGGCGGAATCGAACCGCCGACCTCTTGAATGCCATTCAAGCGCTCTCCCAACTGAGCTATGGCCCCACTGATGATCCGACCCGGTTGAGATGTTCAGGTCGGTCAGAATGTGTTCGGTATTCTCGCGAACGGGCGTCACAAACCACAGTTCGCGATCTTCATCAAGGCTCTTCGTCGTCCTTCAGGTCGCCTTCGATCAAATCGGCCACATCTTCGTCGCCGTCCTCGTCGTCGGCCAGGAACGCGTCGTCCTCATCATCCGCGGCGATTTCCTCGTCGAGGTCCTCGTCGGCATCGATGGCGGGGTCGACGCGCTTGCGTCCCGAGGTGTCCTCGTCGGCATCTTCGAGGCTGATGATTTCGACGTCATCGGTGACCTCGACATCCGGTTCGGCTTCCTCGCGGCTGGGGCGTGCCTTCTCCGGTGCCGCGCGGCCCTTGACCTGCGGCTCGAACACGGAACGCGGAAAGCTTTCGCCGGTGTAGGGCGAAACGATCGGATCCTTGTTCAGGTCATAGAATTTGCGCCCTGTCGTTGGACAGATGCGCTTGGTGCCGAGTTCTGGTTTGGCCACGGCTTTTCCCCACGATGCTCTTTGAATTTGGGGGCTCCCCATGACGCGAGCGGCGGGCCATGTCAAGCGTCAATGCGGAAAGAGCGGGGACAACAGGCAGGTGACGCATGAGGCGGCCCATGTTAGGAGCCGCGCCAGCTCGGCTAAGGAACCCATGACGTGAGCCATACTGCCCCGACCCCCCTGTCCTCCCGCCGCTCGCCTGCGCTTTCGGGCCGCGTGCATGTGCCGGGAGACAAATCCATCTCGCACCGCGCGCTGCTGCTCGGCCTGCTCGCCGCAGGGGAAACACGCATCAGCGGGCTTCTGGAAGGGGACGACATTCTGGCGACCGCGTCGGCATGCCGCGCCCTGGGCGCGCAGGTGACACAGGACGGGCCCGGCCGCTGGCGGGTCTTCGGCGCGGGCATCGGGGCTCTGGCCCAGCCACGCGACGCGCTCGATTTCGGCAATGCCGGCACGGGCTCGCGGCTGGCCATGGGCGTGGTTGCGGGGCATGGCATCACCGCGACCTTCGACGGCGACGCCAGCCTGCGCAAGCGGCCCATGCGCCGGGTTCTCGATCCTTTGCTGCGCATGGGCGCTGAAATCGTATCGGAGGCCGAGGGTGGCCGGCTGCCGCTGGTGCTGCGCGGGCACGGCGATCCCCTGCCCATCGTCTACGAGACGCCCGTGCCCTCGGCGCAGGTGAAGTCCGCCGTCCTGTTCGCGGCCCTCAACTCGCCGGGCATCACGACCGTGATCGAGCGCGAGGCGACGCGCGATCATACCGAACGGATGCTGGCCTGGTTCGGCGCCGACATCGCCATGGAGCCTCATGGAGGGCACGGCCGCAAGATCACGCTGAAGGGCCGTCCCGCCCTCCAGGGCCGTGACGTCGAGGTTCCGGCCGATCCCTCGTCCGCCGCCTTTCCGATCGTCGCGGCCCTGCTGGTTCCCGGCTCGGATATCCTCGTCGAAGGCGTGATGTTGAACCCCTCGCGCACCGGCCTCATCGCCACGCTGCGCGAGATGGGAGCGTCAATCGAGGTCGTCGAGACGCGCGGCCATGGCGGCGAGGAGGTCGGCGATCTGCGTGTCCGGGCCTCGCGGCTCACCGGTGTCGATGTGCCCGCCGAACGCGCGCCCTCCATGATCGATGAATATCCGGTGCTCGCGGTGGCCGCCGCCTTCGCCGAGGGCGAGACCCGGATGCGCGGCCTCTCGGAACTGCGCGTCAAGGAGAGCGATCGCCTTGCCGCCGTCTCCGATGGCCTGTCCGCCGCTGGCGTCGCACACAGGATCGAGGGGGACGACCTGATCGTCACGGGCGGCAGGGGCAGGGTGAAGGGCGGTGGAACGGTCGCGACCCATCTCGATCACCGCATCGCCATGAGTTTCCTGTGCCTCGGCCTTGTGTCCGATGAGCCGGTCACGGTGGACGATACCGCGATGATCGCCACCAGCTTCCCGGATTTCCTGAGCCTCATGTCGGGTCTCGGCGCCCGCTTTGGAGACTGACATGATTATCGCGATCGACGGACCGGCGGCCTCGGGAAAGGGCACGCTCTCCAAGCGCCTCGCGGCGCATTACCATCTGGCGCATCTCGACACGGGCCTCCTCTACCGTGGCGTGGCGCTCGCCATGCTGGACGCGGGCGAGCCGCTGGAAGACCCGGCGCTGGCTCAGGCCGCGGCGCGTGGTCTTGAACTGGATCATCTGGAAGACCCCAGGCTGCGCGGCGCCGACATGGGCGGAGCGGCCTCGATTGTGGCCGCCATTCCCGAAGTGCGGGCCGCCTTGCTGGAGTTCCAGCGCGCCTTCGCCCGCCGGCCCGAAGGGGCCGTGCTCGACGGACGCGACATCGGCACCGTCGTTGCGCCCGATGCCGACGTGAAGCTGTTCGTGACGGCCAGTCCCGAGGAGCGTGCCCGGCGGCGGACGCGCGAGCTGAAAGGCAGGGGCGAACGCGCCGACGAGGAGGCGATCCTGGCCGACATCCGCGCCCGCGACGCCCGCGACGGCGCGCGCGCCGTGGCGCCCCTGAAGCCCGCGGCGGACGCGCGCTTGCTCGATACGACGGATTTGGATATAGAAGCGGCGTTCCGCGCGGCCATCGCACTTGTCGAAGGCGACTGACCGCTGGGGTGCGCTCGCGCGCGCCCCTTTCGTCGTTTCCGCTGATGCCAGCGTCCGACGAGCGGAGCATGAGCCCTGTTCCGGCTTCGCGTGACGCGCCGGCCCCTCTGTCCAAGACGGAAGGGCTAAGGTTGCGGCGCCGGGACGACCGAAACACGAACCGCCGGCGCTTGATGCCCATCGGGGCAGGAGATTACATGCCACAGACCGCTGCCAAGACCAGCCTCCACGACGATTTCGCCGCCCTGCTCGAGCAGTCCTTCGAAAAGGCGGACTTCGCCGAAGGCACCGTCATGAAGGGCATCGTCACCGCGATCGAGAAGGACGTCGCCGTCATTGACGTCGGCCTCAAGACCGAGGGACGTGTCGCACTCAAGGAATTCTCCGGCCCCGGACGCGACGCCGCGCTGAAGGTCGGCGACGAGGTCGAGGTTTACCTGGAGCGCGTCGAGAACGCGCTCGGTGAGGCCGTCATCTCGCGCGACAAGGCGCGCCGCGAGGAGAGCTGGGTCAATCTCGAGAAGGCGTTCGAGAAGGGCGAAAAGGTCGAAGGCGTCATCTTCAATCAGGTCAAGGGCGGCTACACCGTCGATCTCGACGGCGCCGTGGCCTTCCTGCCGCGCAGCCAGGTCGACATCCGCCCGGTGCGCGACGTCGGTCCGCTCATGGGCCAGCCTCAGCCGTTCCAGATCCTCAAGATGGACCGCCGCCGCGGCAACATCGTGGTCTCGCGCCGCACCGTGCTCGAAGAGAGCCGCGCCGAACTTCGCCAGGAACTGGTGCAGAGCCTCGAAGAGGGCCAGGTCATCGACGGCGTGGTCAAGAACATCACCGACTACGGTGCGTTCGTCGACCTCGGCGGCATCGACGGCCTGCTGCACGTCACCGACATGGCGTGGCGCCGCGTGAACCATCCGTCCGAGGTCGTGACCATCGGCCAGACGGTCAAGGTCAAGATCATCAAGATCAACCAGGACACGCACCGCATCTCGCTCGGCATCAAGCAGCTGCTGGCCGATCCGTGGGATGGCATCGCCGAGCGTTACCCGGTCGGCACCCGTCTCAAGGGCCGCGTGACCAACATCACGGACTACGGCGCGTTCGTCGAAGTGGAGCCGGGCATCGAAGGCCTCATCCACGTCTCCGAGATGTCCTGGACCAAGAAGAACGTCCATCCGGGCAAGATCGTCTCCACCTCGCAGG
>JBEBSP010000236.1:0-3986 GCA_040394255.1 Agaricicola taiwanensis
CGCACAACGACTATCTGGAGGCGCAGGCCAACCGAACGTGGAAGCAGTTGCAGCCATTTCGTAACTTTCGGCTGGAACAACCTGAAAGACTTAGGGAATCATTGTCGCAGCACGAGCGCGTTCTGGAGGCGATTCTTGCCTATGACGCCGAGGAGGCAGCCTCCCGGATGCGGCATCATGTGCGTCTCGGCGGCGTGATCGCGGATTTCGTCCTGACCATGCCCGAGGCCGCGATCCGTTGATATCCCATGCCTAGGCGTGGGAGAACGGCGTCGCGCCGGGGATGTCGACCTCGGCCATGATGATCGAGCCGGAATGGCTTTCGGTGGCGAAGATGGTGCGGTTGTCTGGCCCCCCGAAGGCGACATTGGTCACGAAACTGCCGACGGGCGAGGTGATGCGATGCGTCGGCTCGCCGTTCTTGTCGAACACCCAGACGACGCCAAGGCCCGGATGCGCCACCACCAGCCCGCCGGACTGGTCGATGGCGATCCCGTCAGGGCCGACGCCGCCCGACAGATTGATGAAACTCCCGATCTTGGTGGCCGAACCGTCCACCATCAGGGGCAGGCGCCAGATGGCGTTGGCCCGCGTCATTGCCACGTAGAGCGTGTTGCCGTCCGGTGAGAGGACGATCCCGTTGGGGCTGGGGGCGTTCTCCATCAGGCAGCGCAGCGTGCCGTCCGGTGACAGGCGGAAGACGCGGCCATAGGGATGGCTCAGGTCGCTTAGCCCCTGGTCGGTGAAATAGATGTCTCCCGAATCCGAGAAACAGAGGTCGTTGAGCCCGCGAAACCCTTCAGTGTAGCGGCGCGGGAGATGTGGTGAAACCGTGCCGCCCGCGAGATCCGCCTTGAGCAGGCCGAGGCGCTGGTCGGTGATGTAGCCGCTTCCGTCCTTGTGGATCTTATGCCCGCAGGGCTCTCCGTCATACTGAAGGGCGAGTTCGAATTCGCCCGCTGGGCTGATGCGGAACAGCCGCCCGTAGGGGACGTCGTTGACGTAGAGATTGCCGCTCCGGTCGAACGACGGTCCCTCCAGAAAACTGTGGGTTTCCTTGTGCTGGCCACGCGATCCCGCGCTTCGTGGCGAAGCGCGGCCCTTGACCCGCAGATGCTCCGGCAGCGTAGCGAAGACCTCGGCTTTCACGGTTTTACAGTTTCCCACATACATCGAGACTCTCCCGTTGGCGATGCTGGTGCATTTAATGCACATCCCTTGCGGCTTTTATAAAATAATAAAACGGTCTTGCAATATGCAGAAATGCTTGTCTAGGATGTGGCAACTCGAAACGGCATCGGCCTTCGAGCCCCTGTCTCTCAAAATACTGGCGTGACGATGAGCATCCTCAACGACGAAATCCGCAGCTGCATCGGCATGGAAACGGAGCCGATGGTCTGCTGCGACCCTGTCGAGCGCGGGGCGGTCCGGCGCTTCGCGCAGGCCATCATGGACCCCGATCCGATCTACATGGACGAAGGCTATACGGCCGACACCCGCTACCGTGAGCCGGTGGCGCCGCCGCTCTTCGCAGCGGCCATGCTCCGCCTTGAGTTCGGTGGCCCCGACCTGGTGCAGGAGCGTGCCGAGGACCCGGATTTCGACGGCGCCGTGGGCTCGTCGAGCCTGGGCCTGCCGCCGATCCCGTGCAAGCTCGCCATGCTGAACGGCGGCACCGACGTGGAGTTGTTCCGCCTGCCGCGTCACGGCGAGTGGGTCAGCATCACCTCCCGCTACAAGGACATCTACGAGCGCGAGACCTCAAAGGGTCCGATGCTGTTCGTCGTCTACGAGAGCGATTTCAAGGACGAGGACGGCAACGTGATCATGCGCTTCAGCAAAACACAGATCAGACGATGATGAACACGACGACAGCCCAGAAGAAGACCGCCGCGACAGCGCCGAAGCCATCCCAAGTATACTTCGAGGACATCGAGGTCGGCTATGCGCTGCCCGAACTCCACAAGGCGCCGCTGACCACCGTGCACCTGATGCGCTGGTCGTCCGCCATGGAGAACTGGCACAAGATCCACTACGACGAGCGCTTCACGGTCGAGCACGACAAATTGCCGGGCCTGATGGTCAACGGCTCGCTCAAGCAGCAGTTCATCCTCCAGCTCCTGAAGGACTGGGCGGGCCTTGAAGGCTGGGCCTGGAAGGTCAGCTTCCGCTTCCGCGCCATGGACGTGGTCGGCACGCGTCTCAGGGTCTGGGCCGAGGTCACCCGTAAGATCCCTCTCGATGATTACGGCATCGTCGAACTGAAGCTCGGCATCCTCAACGAGAACGACCGGGAATCGACCCCCGGCTCGGCGCTGGTGGCGCTGCCCTACCGTGGCGGCAAGCCCGTGCCTTATCCCTTCGTGGCCCCCGCGGGCGTCGACTTCTCCGACAAGGAGGGCTCGTGATGTCCGATCTGCCGAAATCGATCCGCATCAACGAGGAAGGCCCGCGCGAGGGCTTCCAGTTCGAGAAGGGACACATCCCCACCGAGCGCAAGCTGGAGCTGATCGACGCCCTGTCGGAGACGGGAGTCAAGGAAATCCAGGTGGTGTCCTTCGTGAATCCCAAGCGCGTGCCCGGCATGGCCGACGCCGACGAGGTTGTCGCCCGCATGAAGATGCGCGACGGCGTGCGCTACAGCGCGCTCTGGCTTAACGAGCAGGGCTTGCAGCGCGCGCTGGCCTCGAAGCGCGTCGACGTCAAGGGCCGCATCGTGCTCTGCGCCTCGGAAGCCTTCCTCAAGCGCAACCAGAACATGACGCCGGAGGAGAACCGCCAGGCGACCCGCAACATGCTCAAGACCTATAAGGAGCATGGAGTGCCGATCTCCCACGGCGGCCTCCAGGCGGCCTTCGGCTGCAACTTCGAGGGCGACATCCCCAACGCCAAGCTCGTCGCCGCCGCCGAGACCGTGTTCGACCTCGCCCACGAGCACGACGTCACCATCAAGACCTTCACGCTGGCCGACACCATGGCCTGGGCGACGCCCGGCTCGGTGAAGCGCGTCGTCGGCGCGCTGCGCGAGCGCTACCCCGATGTCGAGTTCATCCTGCACCTCCACGACACCCGCGGCATGGGCATCGCCAATGCCTATGCGGGCCTGCAGATGGGCGTGCGGATCTTCGACTCTTCGGTCGCTGGCCTCGGCGGCTGTCCCTTCGCCGGCCACAAGGGCGCGGCCGGCAACGTCTGCACCGAGGACCTCGTCTTCATGTGCGACGAGATGGGCATCGAAACCGGCATTGACCTCGAAGCCCTGATCCGCGCCGCCAACCTTGCCGAGGACGTGGTCGGCCACCCCCTGCCGGGATCGGTCATGAAGGGCGGAACGCTGGCGCGGCTCCGCCAGGCCATCAGCACGGCTGCGTGAGGAAACACACCATGGCGTTGACACAAGAGATCGCGGCCTTCGTCTCGCGGCTGACCTACGACGACCTGCCGCAGGGGGCCATCGACGTCGCCCGGCTCGGTTTCCTCGACTGTTCCGGCGTGATGATCGCCGGCAGCACCGAGGACACCTCGCGGATCGTCGAGAAGACCCTGCTGGACAGCCTCGACGGCAAGGCCGAGGCCTCCATCATGTTCACGACGCGCAAGACCTCGTCGCTGATCGCCGCGCGCATCAACGGCACCGCCGCCCATGCGCTCGACTACGACGACGCGGGCGGCCACCGCAGCGCCATCCTGGTTCCGGCGATCCTTGCCGAAGGCGAGGCGCTCGGCTCCACCGGGAAAGACATGATCGCCGCATATGTCGCGGGCTTCGAAGTCTGGTCCGAACTGGTGCGGCGCGAGGACGATCAGCTCCATGAAAAGGGCTGGCACCCGACCGGCGTCTACGGCGCGGTGTCAGCGGCGGCGTCCATCGCCAACCTGCGCCGCCTCGATCCCGAGCGCACCGCTGTCGCCATCGCCATCGGCGCATCGCAGGCCAGCGGCGTGGTCGCCAACTTCGGCACCATGGTGAAGCCGTTCCACGCCGG
>JBEBSP010000237.1:0-3976 GCA_040394255.1 Agaricicola taiwanensis
AGGGTTTCGCGGTGCTTCCGGATGCGGGCTTCGCCGTTGGCGCGGGGGGCGGCGTCGCGGGATTGGCGGTTGATGGTCCTGTTCCGGATGCCGCGGGCTTTACCGGCTTGGCTTCAAGATCGATCACGGGTGGGCGAGGGCGGGCGGGACTGGGCTTTGGCGCTTCCGATCCGGCGCCGCCTGTTCCTTGTGTCTCAGGTCCCTTGCCGCTGGTGTCGCTCATCAGCCGTTGCCTCCGCCTTTTTGCCTGTTCCACAGTCATAGCCATTCGCCAGGCTCATGGCGAGACGCCCGTGGACAAAAGCGCCAGCAGCGTGGCTTCACACGGGCGCTCCGCAATCAAGACGTCTTCGGGGTCAAGAGGTTCCAGTGCCTGCGCGACATTCTGGGACAGACACAGATGGCGGAGAGGGCGCATCTGCTCGACCAGACCTTCGGCCTTGATATGGTCGGCAAACAATCGGGCGCTGCGTGGCGAGAAATGCAGGACGGCATCGATCGCTCCATGGCGCAGGGCGTTTCTGGCAGCCGGGCGGAGGCGTTTCACAGCCTCGGCACGGTAGACTTCGATGCGATCAACGGTGACGCCCCGCTCCGCGAGGCAGGGGGCGAGATCGCGCGCCAGATCATGCCCGGACAGGTGCAAGGCCCGCATGCCGGCCGTCAGGCAATTTGCCGCCAGTCTCAACAGGGATTGCGCATCACCACCTGCCTCGCGCACGTTCCGAAACCCTTGGCGTTCGGCCATCCGGGCGGTTCGGCTGCCCACGGCCAGCACAGGTATTCTCACCAGCCTTGCGTGGTCGGGATGACCCGCGATGGCGCGGAGTGCGTTGCCGCTGGTGATGAGCAGCGCATCGGGCATGGCATCCCGAATCAATCGCTCCGGCGGATTGGGGATTATCGTCAACAGCGGCGCGACAAGGGCTTCATATCCCAACCGTTTCAACAGGCGTGCGGTGCGTTCGGCTTCCGTTTTCGGACGGGTGACGAGGACGCGCATGGATCATGCGCCGGAGAGGATGCCGTCGGGAAGGGACATGCGAATCTCCTGGCCGGCTTCGGCGCCCAGGCGAGCCGCGTCAGCGATGTCACCGTTCCGGTGGGCTTCCCAAACCCTGGCACCATCCTCCGACAGAACCATTCCCTGGAATATGAGGCGTTTTCCGATGACCTGGGCAAGGCCGGCGATCGGTGTGCGGCACGAGCCGTCAAGTACGGCGAGGAAGGCGCGCTCGGCTGTCAGCGCGATGCCGGTGTCGCTGTGGAGGATGGGTGCGAGCATGTCGCGGAGGCGGGCGTCGTCTTCTCGGGCTTCAAGGCCGATGGAGCCCTGGCCCACGGCGGGCAGGAAGAGGGATGTGTCCAGCGGTTTGGCGTGATGGGCGAGGCCGAGACGCGTCAGGCCAGCCATGGCGAGGAAGGTCGCGGCGACTTCTCCGGCGGCGAGTTTCCTCAAGCGCGTCTCGACATTGCCCCGGAGCGGCGTGACCCGAAGGTCGGGACGGAGACGGCGGGCCAGGGCCTGGCGGCGCAGCGAGGCGGTGCCCACCAGCGCGTCCGGGGCCAAGTCCATGGGGCCGTCACCGGGGCCGATGTAGGCGTCGCGGACATCGGCGCGGGGAAGGCAGCCCAAGAGGGTCAAGCCTTTCTGGTGCCAGGTCGGCATGTCTTTCGCCGAATGCACCGCGACGTCGATGCGTTTCGCCAGCAGCGCGTCCTCGATCTCCTTGGTGAACAGGCCCTTGCCGCCGGCTTCGGACAGCGGGCGGTCCTGGATCGCGTCGCCGGTGGTGCGGATCGCCTGAATTTCCACGGCTTCAGAGGGCCAGCCATGGGCGGCGAGAAGGGCGTCGCGGGTGGCGTTGGCCTGCCACAGCGCCAGCGGCGAGCCGCGTGTTCCGATGGTGATGAGGGGTGCTGTCATGGGGGCCTCCACCCATCGTCATAGGACGCGCGCGCGCGGAAGTGAACCGCCGCGAGCCGCCGCTTCGGCTGCACGGGCCGCCGCAACGCCAAATGGCGCATCATCAAATACCGCGCGGGGCGCGTTGCGATCGGGGGGGGGCGCTTGTAGGGTGGCGCATCCTTAACCACGCAGTCCCCCGCCAGCCCATCATGCTCGTTCTCGGCATCGAAACCACCTGCGATGAAACCGCCGCGGCGATCGTCGCCCGCGACGAGGGCGCGCGCTCGGGGCGCATCCTGTCCAACGTCGTGCGCTCGCAGATCGAGCAACACGCGGCCTACGGCGGGGTCGTGCCGGAAATCGCGGCCCGCGCCCACATCGAGCTGATCGACGACATCGTGGCCAAGGCCTTCGCCGACGCCGGGGTCAAGCGCCGGGCGCTCCACGGCATCGCCGCCGCCGGCGGGCCGGGCCTGATCGGCGGCGTCATGGTGGGCGTGACCTACGCCAAGGCCATGGCGCTGGCGCTGGAGCGGCCGTTCATCGCGGTCAACCATCTCGAAGGCCACGCCCTGACCGCGCGGCTGACCGACGGCGTCGCCTTTCCCTACCTGCTCCTGCTCGCCTCCGGCGGGCACACCCAGCTTGTCGCCGTGCTCGATGTCGGGCGCTACCGGCGGATCGGCACCACCATCGACGACGCGCTCGGCGAGGCCTTCGACAAGGTGGCCAAGATGCTCGGCCTTGCCTATCCCGGCGGGCCGGAGGTCGAGCGCTGGTCCGCCGCCGGCGATCCGCAGCGCTTTGCCCTGCCGCGCCCCATGCTGGGCCGACCGGAGCCGGATTTCTCGCTGGCGGGGCTGAAGACCGCCGTGCGCATGGCCGCGCAGAAGATCGAGCCGCTGTCGGACGCCGACGTGGCCGACCTGTGCGCCTCCTTCCAGGCGGCGGTGATGGACATCGTGGTCGACCGCACGCGGGTCGGCATCAAGCGCTTCCAGGAATACACCGGGAGCATCCCGACCGCGCTGGTGATCGCGGGCGGCGTTGCCTCCAACCAGACGCTGCGGCGCGGCTTGCAGAAGCTGGCCGACGACAGCGGCACCCAGCTTGTCGCCCCGCCCCCGGCGCTGTGCACCGACAACGGGGCCATGATCGCCTGGGCGGGGGCGGAACGGCTGCTGCTCGGCAAGCACGACACTCTGGATTTCGCCTGCCGTCCGCGCTGGCCGCTCGATGCCGCCGCCGCGGCCCCGGGGGCGAAGGCGTGAGGGTCATGACGGAATTCAAAAGCGGCGGCACGGCTTTGGAGCACTGCCGCCCCCTCCTGATCGTCCAGGCTGAGACACGGGCATGAGCGGCGTCAGGATCGATACCATCGGTGTGGTCGGAGCCGGGGCCTGGGGCACCGCGCTCGCCAATGCCGCCGCCCAGGCCGGGCGGCGCGTCACGCTCTGGGCGCGCGACGGCGCCCAGGTCGACGGGATGCGGCGGACGCGTGAAAACCGGCGTTATCTGCCCGGTGTCACGCTCGACGATCAGGTGACGCCCAGCCATGATCTCAAGGGGCTCGCCGGGGCCGACGCGTTGCTTCTGGTGGTGCCGGCACAGGCCCTGCGGGCGACACTCGCCGCGCTCGGACCGGACCTTCCGGCGGGGATGCCGCTGATTTCCTGCGCCAAGGGCATCGAACGCGGCACGCTTGCCTTTCCCACAGACATCATCGCCTCCTCCGTGCCCTCCGCCAGACCGGCGGTGCTGTCGGGACCAAGTTTCGCGGCCGATGTCGCGGCCGGGCTGCCGACGGCGGTGACCCTGGCGGCGGCCGACGCGGAGCTTGCCCGGCGGCTCGCTGCGGCGCTCGCCTCGCCAGCCTTCCGGCTCTACCACAGCGAGGATGTGACCGGTGTCGAGATCGGCGGCGCGGCCAAGAACGTGCTGGCCATCGCCGCCGGCATCGCCGCCGGCCGTGGGCTCGGCGCGAGCGCGGGGGCGGCGCTGGTGGCGCGCGGCTTCGCGGAACTGCGCCGTCTCGGCGCGGCGCTGGACGCCCGCGCGGACACGCTC
>JBEBSP010000238.1:0-3893 GCA_040394255.1 Agaricicola taiwanensis
GTCGGCGTCGAGGCCGCCGATGCGCAGCGCGAGGCCGGAGCGGTCGAGGCCGCGTCCCTTGATCGCGATGCCGCCGCCCCAGGTGATCGGCGCTGCGGCTCCGGCTTGCGCTTCCACGCCCTCCAGCACCGGGCCGCCCATGAGCAGCGTGCCGACGGTGACGCGGGTGACCGGCGGGCCGCCGCTGCCGCTTTGCGCCGTCTCGATCAGCACCGGCGAGCAGGTGTAGGCGACCGAGAGCACATAGGGCACCTGGAACAGCACCGACCAGAGTTTGGACAGGTCGTCGAGCGTGAGGCTGCCCTGGTGGATGCGCACCGTCTCGGATGCGCGGTGCAGGTCGGTGGCGTCCAGCACGCCGGGATTTTCGTCGATGGCCTTCTCGATGGCGGCGCGGGTGATGACCGGCTTGTGCTCCAGCGCCCGCGCCACGGTGCCGAGCAGCAGTTCCGGTCCGTAGCCCGAGGCGGTGCCGATGAAGGAGATCAGATAGTGCAGGTCGAGCGCCACGGCGGAGGGGCCGCTCATTCGCCCGTCGCCGCGCCGCGCGGGCATATGGCTGTTGCGCGCGGCGGCGTTGGGCGTGGCCTGATAGAGGAAGATGTTGACCAGCGGCGTGGCGTCGTCGCCGCTGGCCTCGGGGCGTCCGACCTGCGCCTTGGCGCCGGGCACGTCGGCGTCCAGGGCGTCCTGGAGCAGCTGCTTCAGCGCGGCGGTGACGGTGGCGGGGGCGAGGTGGTTGCTCATGGCCGCCTCATCCGGGCTTCCGGGCGAGGCAGGACGCCAGTGACGGCACATGCCTGAGACCGGCGGCCGGTGCGGGCGGCTGGCGTGCTTCCGGCAGGGCCATGCGCACGTCGATGCGGCCGATCACGATCTCGGGCGGTGCGTCGCGGTGGGGTTCGGGCTGCGCGCGGGTGGAGAGGGCGGTCGCGGGTCCCGCCGGTGCGGCGCGTTCCGCCGGTGGTGTCCGCGCCGGGGCCACGGGTGTGGCGCGATTGTGTTGAACATCAAATGCGTCGCGCATTTCTTTGGCGGGAGCGGGAGCGATCGGACGAGGGGCAAAGGCGGGCTCAGACTCGGATCCGTGGATCGTGGGCGCGGCTTTGGCCCTGTGTGGTGCGGCGGAGGGCAGCGGGGCCACGGTGTGGCGCGTTTGGGGGCTTGCGTCCGCTTGCCGGTCCGGTCTGTCCGGTGGGGACCGTCGCTCCGGGACAGTTTGACCGATGCGCGTGTCGGCGGAGGCTCGGCTCGGTGATTCGGAGCTGCGAGCGGCTCGCGTGTCGATGCGCGATGGCTGCGCGGGACGAGAGGTTGCGGCCACCGGCTCTGGATTCGAGGGAGGCGGATCGGCGCGGCGCGGCGTCACGCTGTCCATTCGCGCGGGCGTGGCGGTGATGCGCGGTGGCGGCGCGGATACAGGCGGCGTCTCGACGGCGCGGATGGGGGCGGCGGGCTCCGGCCTCGCGATTGCCGGGCGCGGTGCTGCGGGAACGGGGGGCAAGGCGGCTGCGGGGCTGCGTTCCGCCGCCACGGGCTGGACGGCGGCGGTTTTCTCATGGCGATCAGCGCTCGCATCGGGAGCGGCCGGGGCGGTTACGGGCTCCTGCTCATAGCGGCTCAGTGGACGTGCCTTCGCCACGGGCGCGAGGCCGAGGGTGCGTTCGCCGAGGCGGGTGAGGAAGCTGCTCATGCGCCCGCCGCCTCCAGATAGAACCGGCGACGGGACGCGGACATGGCCAGGATGTCGCGCTCCGACCAGTGGTAGGCGCGCGCCAGCGCCGCGACCTCGGACAGGAGGCGGGTGGCGTGATTGCGGATGTCCCCATGCACCAGACTGGCGGCGTCGAAGGTCTCGTCCCACTGGTGGCCGCAGTCCGGGCATGAGGTTTCAAGCAGGATCTCGGCCAGCGGATCGAGGTCCGCCAGCGCCGCCTCGATCTCGGGGACGATGCCGTCCGGCACCTCGGCTCCGGTGTCGCCGTCCACGGCAAGGACGGTGAGCGACAGCAGGCGCTCGCGGATGCGCGCGGGGTCGGCTTCCTGCTCGGCGACGGCGAGCGCCCCGGCGGTGACCGGCGTCAGGGTCACCTCATGGCCGCCGATGCGGACGGCCCTCGGTTCGGGAGGCTGTGGCAGCGGTGGCGCGGAGAGACCGACGTCCTCCGCCGTCAATGCGATCTCCGCCTGCGCGGCGCACTGCGGGCAGGGCGCCAGAAGCTCGATGCGCGGCCCGGACATCCGCGCCCTGACGGCCAGCAGCAGGGCGTCGCGCTGGCCGATGGTCCGGTTGCCGTGATCGGTTTCGGGCAGGGCGCGGTTGAGCACATCCAGAGCCAGCGACGCCAGACCGGAGGTCTCGACACTGTCGCCCAGCTCCAGAATGTCCTCGGCGTCGAGCCGACGCATGGCGGCTACACCTGGGGTTCGAGATAGCTCGGCTCGGCCGGCTCGGCGACGTCGTAGTCACGCTCCCAGCCTTCGTTCTCGAGCTTGAGGGTCTGGATCGCCACGGCGTTGGCACCGGCGTCGAGTTCGGGCAGCGCCTGGTATTCCGAGGGCCAGCAGCGATAGAGCTTGTAGGCCAGCGCGATCTGGCCCGCCTCGTTGTAGACCTCGATGATGAGGTTGCGGCGGAAGTCCTTGAGCGAGACCTCCTGGCCGAGGCCGGAACCGTAGTTCCAGACCTTGTTGGCCCATTGCTCGAACTCGACGTCATGGGTAACGCCGCGCTCCAGCGTTACCGCGTCGTATTCGGTCTGGCCGGGCGACTTGCGCGAGGAGGACGGGTCGCCGCCCTCGCGGTGCTTGACCACTTCGGTGGTGCGCTTCAGCGCGCTGACCTTGCTGACACCGGCGACGTAGTTGCCGTCCTCGGTGCGGACCCGGAACTTGAAGTTCTTGTACGGGTCGAACCGTTCGGGGTTGGTGGAGAATTTCGCCATGTCTCAAGCCCCTCAGGATGCGTTGCGGATTTGCTGGATGTTGATGATGACGAATTCCGCCGGCTGCAGCGGCGCGAAGCCGACCGCGATGTTGACGATGCCCCGGTTGATGTCGTCCTGCGTGGTCGTCTCGCCGTCGCACTTGACGAAATAGGCCTCGCGCGGGCTCGCGCCCTTGAAGGCGCCCTGGCGGAACAGGCGCTGCATGAAGGCCCCGACGTTGAGACGCACCTGCGCCCAGAGCGGCTCGTCGTTGGGCGCGAAGACCACCCATTGCGTGCCCCGGAACAGGCTTTCCTCGATGAACAGCGCGAGGCGGCGCACCGGGATGTATTTGTAGTCGTCGGACAGCTGGTCCGAACCACGCTGCGTGCGCGCGCCCCAGACCACCCGGCCGACGTTGGGGAAGGTCCTGAGGCAGTTGACGCCGATGGGGTTCAGGAGCCCGTTCTCGTCGTCGGTCAGCTTGACGGTCAGTTCGTCGACGCCCGAGATCGTCGCCTCGATGCCGGCCGGGGCCTTCCAGACGCCCCGGTTGGTGTCGGTGCGGGCCATGATGCCGGCGATCGCGCCGGAGGGCGTGAAGGTGTCGAGCTGGCCGTCGCGCAAGGGATCGCGGCGGCGGTAGCGCGGGAAGAACAGCGCGGCGTTGGACCCGTTGGTGAGCGAGATCAGCGGTGTCGCCTGCTGGGCCTGGAACACCTTCTGCGCCGCCGTGTCGGGGTTGGAATCCCAGGCGGCGGGCGGGTCGATCAGGAGGAAGGCGCGCCGCGCCGCGCAGAATTCGGCGGCCTTCTCCCAGACAGTGGAATCCAGCGTGCCGCCGCGCGTGTCCGGCGGGATCACCAGGAGGTTGAAGATGTCGGTCTTGAGCAGGGCGTAGAGGCCGAGCTTGGTGTTGCTGTCGCCGATGAAATCGGCCGGGGCCAGCGCCGCGCCGTCGTTGCC
>JBEBSP010000239.1:0-3863 GCA_040394255.1 Agaricicola taiwanensis
CCGTCCGGCATGGCGCCCTTACCCTCGGCCACAGCCCAGAGTTCGCCGATCATGCGCACGCTTTCCGTGCCACTGGTCTTCATGGCGGTCCCATCGGGCATCTGCGCCTCGAAGTCGTAGGTCCAGTCGCCGGCCAGTTGCTTCAGCCAGAGGTGTTCCTTCTGTGGCTTGGCGATCTCCATCGGCTCTCTCCCGTGATGACTGTCGCCACTTGTATAGCCGTCCCGCATCCACCGGTTAAGTCCGAATGAGACATTCGCCGCCGTCGTTGCCCGTCGTCCTGCCACGCGCTAAACCCGGAGCATGAGCCAGCCCGACACCCTCCGCATCGCCATCGCCCAGCTCAATCCCACCGTGGGCGACGTGACCGGCAACCTTGTGAAAGCGCGGTCCGCGCGCCGCGAGGCGGCGGACAAGGGAGCGGACCTCGTCGTCTTCTCCGAGCTGTTCATCGCGGGTTATCCGCCGGAGGACCTCGTCCGCAAGCCCGCCTTCCTCGACGCATGCCGAGGCGCGATCGACGCTCTCGCCGCCGACACGGCGGATGGAGGGCCGGCGGTGATGATCGGCACGCCCTGGCGCATGGGCGACAAGGTGCACAATTCCGTCGCCATTCTGGACGGCGGCGCGGTCGTGGCCGTCACCTGCAAGGTCGATCTGCCCAACTACGATGTCTTCGACGAAAAGCGCGTCTTCGACGCCGGCCCCATGCCCGGCCCGGTGTCCTTGCGCGGCGTGCGCTTCGGCGTGCCGGTCTGCGAGGACATCTGGTCGCCGGACGTGATCGAATGCTTGGGGGAGACCGGAGCGGAACTGCTGGTCGTGCCCAACGGCTCGCCCTACACGCGCGGCAAGATCGAGCAGCGCATGAACATCACGGTCGCCCGCGTGGTCGAAAGCGGCCTGCCGCTGGTCTATGTCAATCAGGTCTGCGGCCAGGACGAACTGGTCTTCGACGGCGGCTCCTTCGTCCTCAACGCCGACCGGACGCTCGCCGTCCAGATGCCCCAGTTCGCCGAGGGCGTGATGCTCACGCACTGGAGGCGCGCGGGGGGCGGCTGGATTTGCGATGAGGGCGAACGCGCCAGGCTCGACGAGATCGACAAGGCCGACTATCGCGCCTGCGTTCTGGGCTTGCGCGACTACGTGGAGAAGAACCGCTTTCCCGGCGTGGTGCTGGGGCTGTCGGGCGGCATCGACTCGGCCCTCGTCGCCGCCATGGCGGTCGACGCCCTCGGTCCGGACCGTGTCCACGGCGTCATGCTGCCCTATCGCTACACTTCGAAGGACAGCCTGTCCGACGCCGAGGCCATCGCGAAGCTGCTCGGCCTGCGCTACGACATCCTGCCCATCGCCGAGGCGGTGGAGGGGCTGGAATCCTCCCTCGCGCCGCTGTTCGAGGGCCGCCCGCGCGACACCACGGAGGAAAACCTCCAGTCGCGCGCCCGCGGCACGATCCTGATGTCGGTTTCCAACAAATTCGGCCCCATGGTGCTGACCACGGGCAACAAGTCGGAGATGTCGGTCGGCTACGCCACGCTCTACGGCGACATGAACGGCGGCTTCAACCCGATCAAGGACCTCTACAAGACCGAGGTCTTCCGCCTCTGCGCCCTGCGCAACCGCTGGAAGCCGGACGGCGCGCTGGGACCGGAAGGCTTGGTGATGCCCGACAGCGTCATCACCAAGCCGCCCACGGCGGAACTGCGCGACAACCAGAAGGACGAGGACAGCCTGCCGCCCTACGACGTGCTGGACCCGATTCTGGAGCGTCTGGTGGAGCGCGAGATGCGCGTGCGCGACATCGTCGCCGAGGGCTTCGACGACGCCACCGTGCGCCGCATCGAGCGGTTGCTCTACATCGCCGAATACAAACGCCGGCAGGCCGCGCCGGGCGTGAAGGTCACGCGCAAGAATTTCGGCCGCGATCGGCGCTACCCGATCACCAACGGGTTCCGCGACCGGTAGGAACGCCGGTTCAGCTCTTCAGCCGGTATCCCGTCTTGAAGATCCAGGCGACGATCGCGATGCAGGCCGCGAGGAAGGCCAGCGTCATGACGATGCTGATGCCGATGCTCACATCCGCCTTGCCGTAGAAGCTCCACCGGAAGCCGCTGATGAGATAGACCACGGGATTGGCCAGCGAGATGGTCTGCCAGACCGGCGGCAGCATGGAGATGGAATAGAAGCTGCCGCCGAGGAAGGTCAGCGGCGTGATGACCAGCAGCGGCACCAGCTGCAGCTTCTCGAAGCCGTCGGCCCAGATGCCGATGATGAAGCCGAACAGGCTGAAGGTGAGGGCGGTCAGCACCAGGAACATCAGCATGAACACGGGATGCTCGATCCTCAGCGGCACGAACAGCGCCGCCGTGGCCAGGATGATGAGGCCGAGCACGATCGATTTGGTCGCCGCCGCCCCGACATAGGCGACGACGATTTCCACATAGGACACCGGCGCGGACAGGATTTCGTAGATCGTGCCCGTGAACTTGGGGAAGTAGATGCCGAAGGAGGCGTTGGAGATGCTCTGGGTCAAGAGCGACAGCATGATGAGGCCGGGCACGATGAAGGCGCCGTAGCTGACGCCGTCGATCTCGTTGATGCGCGAGCCGATGGCCGACCCGAAGACGACGAAATAGAGCGAGGTGGTGATGACCGGCGAGATGATGCTCTGCATCAGCGTGCGGAGGGCGCGCGCCATCTCGAACACATAGATCGACCGGATCGCGTGGATGTTCATGCCCGGTCCTCATGCACGAGACTGACGAAGATGTCCTCCAGCGAGCTTTGCCGTGTCCGGAGGTCCTTGAAGCGGATGTCGCGCTCGGAAAGCGCGTGCAGCAGCATGGTGATGCCGGTGCGCTCGCTCTGGGTGTCGTAGGTGTAGGTCAGCTCGCCGCCGTCGCCGGACAGTTCCAGCCCGTAGTCGCCAAGTCCGTCCGGCACTGTGCCGAGCGGGTTCTGGAGTTGCAGGATGAGCTGTTTCCTGCCCAGCTTGCGCATCAGCTCGGTCTTGTTCTCGACCAGGATGATCTCGCCCCGGCTGATGACGCCGACCCGGTCGGCCATCTCCTCGGCCTCCTCGATGTAATGCGTGGTCAGGATCACGGTGACGCCGCCGGCCCTGAGGTCGCGCACGAGGTTCCACATGTCGCGGCGAAGCTCCACGTCGACGCCCGCCGTGGGCTCGTCGAGGAACAGGATCGTCGGCTCGTGCGACAGCGCCTTGGCGATCAGCACGCGCCGCTTCATGCCGCCCGACAGGGTGATGAGCTTGGCGTCCCTCTTGTCCCACAGCGACAGGTCGCGCAGCACCTTCTCGATATGGGCGGGGTTGGGGGCCTTGCCGAACAGGCCTCGGCTGAAGCTGACGGTGGCCCAGACGGTCTCGAAGGCGTCGGTGGTCAGTTCCTGCGGCACGAGGCCGATCCTGGAGCGCGCGGCGCGGTAATCCGTGACGATGTCATGCCCGTCGGCGGTGACGGTGCCGGTCGAGGCGTTGACGATGCCGCATATGATGCTGATGAGCGTCGTCTTGCCCGCGCCGTTCGGGCCGAGCAGGGCGAAGATCTCGCCCCTGCGGATGTCCAGGTCGATGCGCTTTAGCGCCTGGAAGCCGGAGGCATAGGTCTTGGAAAGGTCGCGGACGGAGATGATCGAGGACATGGGCGGTATGGATAAACCGGAAATGGAAAGGGCCGCGGGAGTGGGCAACGGTATAGATAGGAGCTTTTGCCCGTAATTGCATCGTGGCGAAGAGACTTCGTGCCCTTGAATGCACATGGTGGCGCTATCGCGATGCGTCAACGGCGTGTTTAACCCCTCATTCACCATAAATCGTCAGGGTTGGCGATCAGAGATCG
>JBEBSP010000240.1:0-3854 GCA_040394255.1 Agaricicola taiwanensis
CGGCCACTTTCGTGTTCCATCTCGGCTGGTCGCAGATCGAAAGCGTGCTGGGGCTCATTCTCGGAGGCGTCGTGGCGGCTCCCCTGGCCGGCATCGCGGTACGCTTCGCGCCGACCCGCATGCTCGCCGGCCTTGTGGGCTTACTGGTGCTCGGACTTGCCGCATATGACGGCTACAAGCTCATAGTCGGCTAATTATCACGGTGCGGTCAACACGCTCCGGCATTCGGCGGGAAGCTCCGCCAGCGTCAGCGGCGGTTTCGGCTTCACCGGTTTGGTTGGTTTCGGAGGTTTGCGCGCCTCGTCGGAGAACCACCAGGCGAGATCCGATCCGCAGCCGTCACCCCTGGGCGGCGCGCCCTGCGGCTTGCAGCCCTCGCTGCCCTGAGGACAGGTGATGCGGACGTGCATATGGTAGTTGTGACCCCAGTAGGGTCGCACCTTGGACAGCCAGGCGCGGTCATTGCCTGCCTCGCGGCAGAGCGCCTTCTTGATGGCCGGATTGACCAGCACGCGTTCCACCCGCGGCTCCAGCGCGGCGAGCTTGATGACCGTGAGGTGCTCGGGCGTCCATATCCTCGGGTCGACATCGTTCCAGTCGCCCGCCACCACGCTGACCGCCGAAATCGTCTCGCGCTCATCGGGGTTGAGGCGGCGCGGCGGCATGGGGTTGAGCCAGACGTCGGCGTCGAGGCCGATCTGATGGCTGGCGTGGCCGGTCAGCATGGGGCCGCCCCTGGGCTGAGCCATGTCGCCCATCAGCAGGCCGGGCCAGGAGGTGGCCTGCGGCACCTTGCGGGCGATCCGCTCCAGCACCTCGATGAGATCGGGGTGGCCCCAGTTGCGGTTGCGCGACAGGCGCATGACCTGCCAGGTCGCTCCGTCGATGGGCAGGGCCTGCGCCCCCGCGATGCAGCCGCGCGAATAAAAGCCGATGGCGCGCGGCGCAAGAGGCGGCCGGGCGGCCGGGCGGGTCACCTTGCCGAACAGTTCCTTGGCCGGCGCCGCGGCGGGAGCCGAAGCGGACGGGCGCGGCGCGGGGTGCGGCGTCTGGGCCAGTGCCGGGCCGGTCGCCAGGATCAGCAGCGCCAGGCATGCAGGGGAAAGGCTGCGGATCATGTCGTCCTCCGAATCGGCCGCCAGAGCATGCCCCGCCCATCCCGGATCGGGAAGAACGGATCGTGAATCGAGCGCCGGTTCATGGGAAACCGTTCAGGATGAATGATCGCCTAACGGTTAAAAGATCGACAACCGCGTCAGCCGGGTGAAGAGCTCCAGCGCTTTCGTGCCCACATAGGAATTTCCGGAGCGGTCAAGCTCGGGCGACCACACCGCCACCGTCAGCTTGCCCGGCACCACGGCGACGATGCCGCCGCCGACACCGCTCTTGGCGGGCAGGCCGACGCGGTAGGCGAAGTTGCCGACCGCGTCGTACATGCCGCAGGTCAGCATCAGGGCGTTGACGCGCTTGGCCTGCCGTTCGGTCAGCACGGTTTCGCCCATGACGCCGGAGAAGCCGTTGTCGGCCAGCGGCAGGAAGGCGCGGGCAAGATCGCGGCAGCTCATGGCGAGCGCGCAGAGATCGCAGTAAACCTCGATCAGCGGCGCAACCTCGCCGGTGATGGTGCCGTGGCCGCGCATGAAATGCGCCAGCGCGCGGTTGATGTCGGCGTGCTCGCGCTCGGAAGCGGCGACCACCGGATCGATGCCGATCCCCGCGTTGCCGGACAGCATGCGCGCATAGGCCAGGACCACCTCACGGGCGGCGCGGGAGTTGGCCATGAGCAGGTCGAGCACCGCCAGCGCGCCCGCGTTGATGAAGGGATTGCGCGGCACGCCCTTCTCGTATTCGAGCTGGATCAGCGAGTTGAAGCGGTTGCCCGAGGGCTCGCGCCCGACGCGGGTCCAGACCTCGTCGCCGGTGCGCGCCAGCGCCAGCATCAGGGTGAAGACCTTGGAGATCGACTGAATCGAGAAGGCCGTATCGGCCTCGCCCACGGTGAATTCACCACCGGCGACGGTGCGCACCGCCATGCCGAAGCTTTGCGGCGGCACCGCCGCCAGCGCCGGGATGTAGGTCGCAACCGCGCCCTTGCCGAAGGACGGGCCGATCTCCTGGGCGATCTCGTCGAGGACGAGCTGGTAATCGATCATAGCGTTTTCAGCACAAGTGGAGCCCGGTTCTGCATCACGAAACCGCGTATAGGCCTGTTCAGTGAACAGGCATCAGCCCGGCTTGCCAAGCCGGACCCACCAGAAGCCGGGTACCGCCTCGCGGACCTCCAGCACGGTGAAGGCCTCGCGCGGCCGGGTCACGCCGACGCTGGGCTTGTTGACCCAGCCGACGCCGCCGACATACTCGACCATGCCTTCGCGCAGATGAACCTTGACCTTCGCCGTGATCCGGTCGCCGGGCGCGGGATCCTTGTCGACGCGGCCGGTGGCGTCGAAATTGCGCTCGCTCCAGGCTGCGTCCGGCGCATAGGCGGCCCGCGAGCCGTAATAGGACCAGCCCAGCCCCTTGTCGGCGTCGACGGGATCCTCGGCGGAAGCCATGACGTTCCCGGTGATGGCGAGCATGGTGGACAAGGATCCGGCGCCGGCGATCGCCGCGCGGATCGCGTCGCGGCCCGCCTCGTCGGCGCGGTCGTAGGTCCCCAGGATGATGACCTCCGCGCCCTCGCGGGCGGCCTCGCCCGTTTCCGCGACTTCGAGGATGTCGCCGATCCAGTCCGGCGTGGCGATCTCATAGAGCAGTTGGGTGGTACGCGATCGCAGGCCGGCGTCCGGGTCCGTCAGCGGGGCGAGCAGCGCGCGGCGCAGGTCCGGCCCCGACGCCGCGATGGCGGCAACGGCCTCCGGCCCCTCCGCCGCGATCTCGCCGACGGTCAGTACGAACTGCCGTGTCCGGTGCGGGTCGGAAGGGTCGCGGCCATGCCATGCGACGAGGGCCGGCAGCGCCGCGGCGCCGAGACGGCCGATCCGGATGCGAGCCGTATCCTGGAGCAACGGGCTGCCGGCCTCCAGGCCGTCGAGCAGGGCCGGCAGGACGCCGTCCGCGCCACCGTCCTGGGCCCATGCCGCGCCGATCAGGCCCGGCAGCGGCCAGAGCGCGCCGGAACGCGGGGGAGCGCCGCTTCCGGCTTCGACCGGGCCGTCGCGCGGGACGGAAAACAGGCAGCTTCTCGACGAGGGAAACCGCCGGATGTCCCCCTGCGGACCAACCGGTATCCGGATCTCGCCGCCGACGTATTCCATCTGGAGGGCCTTGGGCACCTCACGGTGCAGGTCGGAATGATCGAGGATGATGCTGACGGGGATGTGATACTCCTTGTCCAGCACCTGCTCCATCAGGATGACCGTGATGCAATCGCTGAATTTAGGGAAGAGATTCTGCTCGTTGATCTGAAAACGATAGCCGGCGATCCGCCTGGATCGCATCAGCAGGGTGCCGAGTATCTCCTCGTTGCTTTCCATGCGGATGCCGCGCAGTTTCTCCATGTCGAATTCCCCGGTCAGGGAACCGCGGACGACCCTTTCGGGCACGGGCAGCGCCGTGGCGGGCGCACAGTTGCCGCGCAGGCCAATGTCGCAGACCACCTGCGGCACCAACAGCGCGTAGAGCAGGCAGGCGCCCGCGATGGAGCCGGAGATGCTGAGCCCCTTCACGATGCCGATGGAGGTCTGCGCGCCATAGGTGGTGGTGATGAGGGCGAGGCCGACACAGATCATCAGATAGACCACGTCCTGCTTGGCCAGCCAGGGCTTGCCGTCGCCGAACAGCGCCGGACCGATGAGGATGAAGAAGCTGGCGAAGATCAGGATGAGCCCGATGGCCACGCCGGTCAGGAGCAG
>JBEBSP010000241.1:0-3786 GCA_040394255.1 Agaricicola taiwanensis
TATCTTGGCGGGCTTGGCTCCATCCTTCGAGACAGCCGCTGCGCGGCTTCCTCAGGATGAGGTGACTGGGCTGGACAGGCTCAGATTTCAGCGCTTCAGCACCCTCCGCCACATCCTGATGAGCCTTGCGCAGCAAGGCGTCTCGAAGGATGGGCCGCACACTCCCCGGAGTCAGCCGGACCTCACTCCACGCCGAGCTTGGCCTTCAGCAGATCGTTGACCGACTGCGGATTGGCCTTGCCGCCGGTCGCCTTCATGACCTGCCCCACGAACCAGCCCATCATGGTGGGCTTGGCCTTGACCTGCTCGACCTTGTCGGGATTGGCCGCGATCACCTCGTCGACCGCCTTCTCGATGGCGCCGGTGTCGGTGACCTGCTTCATGCCGCGCGCCTCGACCACCTGGCGCGGATCGCCGCCCTCGGTCCAGACGATCTCGAACAGGTCCTTGGCGATCTTGCCGGAGATCGTGCCGTCCGAGATGAGATCGACGATGCCGCCAAGCTGGTCGGCCGACATCGGGCTGGCGGCAATGGCGAGCCCGTCCTTGTTCAGCCGCGCGAAGAAATCGTTGCTGACCCAGTTGGCGGACAGCTTGGCGTCGCGGCCCTTGGCCACCTTCTCGAAGAAATCGGCGGATTCCTTCTCGGCGATCAGGATATCGGCGTCATAGGCCCCGAGACCGTAGTCGGCCATGAAGCGCGCCTTCTTGGCGTCCGGCAGTTCCGGCAGATGCGCCTTCAGGTCAGCCACGAAGGCGTCGTCGAATTCCAGCGGCAAGAGGTCCGGATCGGGGAAATAGCGGTAGTCGTGGGCCTCTTCCTTGGAGCGCATGGAGCGCGTTTCGCCCTTGTTGGGGTCGAACAGCCGGGTCTCCTGGTCGATGCTGCCGCCATCCTCAAGAATGCCCACCTGGCGGCGAGCCTCCACATCAACAGCCTGCCCTATGAACCTGATGGAGTTGACATTCTTGATCTCACAGCGCGTGCCGAAATCGTCTCCCGGCTTGCGCACCGAGACGTTGACGTCGGCGCGCAGGTTGCCCTTCTCCATGTCGCCGTCGCAGGTTCCGAGATAGCGCAGGATGGTCCTGAGCTTGGTGACATAGGCCTTGGCCTCGTCGGCCGAGCGCAGGTCCGGCTTCGACACGATCTCCATCAGCGCCACGCCCGAGCGGTTGAGGTCGACGAAGGAGCTTTTCGGATCCTGGTCGTGGATCGACTTGCCGGCGTCCTGCTCCAGATGCAGGCGCTCGATCCCCACCGTGAAGGACGAGCCGTCGAGCATGTCGACCACGACCTCGCCCTCGCCCACGATCGGGCTCTTGAACTGGCTGATCTGGTAGCCCTGCGGCAGGTCCGGGTAGAAGTAGTTCTTGCGGTCGAACACCGAGCGCTTGTTGATCTCGGCCTTGAGACCGAGGCCGGTGCGGACCGCCTGGCGGACGCATTCGATGTTGATCACCGGCAGCATGCCCGGCATGGCGGCGTCGACCAGGCTGACGTTGGCGTTGGGCTCGTTGCCGAAGGTGGTCGACGAGCCCGAGAAGAGCTTTGCCTCGGAGTTCACCTGGGCATGGATCTCCATGCCGATGACGATCTCCCAGTCACCGGTCGCGCCCTTGATGAGCTTCTTGGGATCGGCGGGGCGGCTGTGCATGTCCATCAGGCTGTGCTCGCGAGGTAAAAGGCTCAAAATTGAACGGTTACGGGATTATCCGAGCTGCTGCTCTTCACGGTCGATGCTCCACTGGATGATGATCCGGTAGAGCTGTTCCGACAGGTCCGGATCGAAGCCGATGCCTTTGGAGGTCGCCCGGACCTTCTCCACCACCTCTTCAACCCGATCGGGAATATTCGCCGGTAACCCATTGTCACGCTTCAGTTCCGCCGCCCGGTCGATATAGGTCGCGCGCAGCGACAGCATGCCGATCAGCTCCTGGTCGACCGCGTCGATCGCCTCCCGGAGTTCATCCATCGAGGCGCAATCCTCAGGCAGCTTGACCGTCATGTCCGCCCCCACCACACATCCGGCTTGGAACCGCATCCGGCCGCAGCTTCGACCGCATGGGCCGCAGCAAACAGCGTTTCCTCGTCGAACGGCCGCCCGATCAGCTGGAGCCCCAGCGGCAGGCCTTCCGAGGACAGGCCCGCCGGAACGGCGATGCCCGGCAGGCCGGCCATGTTCACCGTCACCGTGAAGACGTCGTTGAGGTACATCTCCACCGGATCGGCCGAGCCCTTGGCCCCCAGCGCGAAGGCCGGCGACGGCGTGGTCGGCGTCAGCACGGCGTCCACCCCGGCCGCGAAGGCCTCGTCGAAGTCGCGCTTGATGAGGGTGCGGACCTTCTGGGCCTTGACGTAGTAGGCGTCGTAATAGCCCGCCGAGAGCACATAGGTGCCGATCATGATGCGGCGCTTGACCTCCGGGCCGAAGCCCGCGGCGCGGGTGTTCTCGTACATCTCGGTGACGTCGCGGCCCGGCACGCGCATGCCGTAGCGCACGCCGTCGTAGCGCGCGAGGTTGGACGAGGCCTCGGCCGGGGCGACGATGTAATAGGCCGGCAGCGCATACCTGGTGTGCGGCAGGCTGATCTCCACGATCTCGGCTCCGGCCTCGCGCAGCCACTCCGCGCCCTGCGCCCAGAGCTTCTCGATCTCGGCGGGCATGCCCTCGACGCGGTATTCCTTCGGGATGCCGATCTTCAGGCCCTTCACCGAGCGACCCACGGCGGCGGCGTAGTCCGGCACGGGCCGGTCGACCGAGGTGGTGTCCTTGGGATCATGCCCGGCCATGGAGCCGAGCAGGATCGCCGCGTCCCTGACCGTGCGGGCGAACGGCCCGGCCTGGTCCAGCGAGGAGGCGTAGGCCACGATGCCCCAGCGCGAGCAGCGGCCATAGGTCGGCTTGATGCCCACGGTGCCGGTGAAGGCGGCGGGCTGGCGGATCGAACCGCCGGTGTCGGTGCCGGTCGCGCCGAGGCAGAGCCGTGCCGCCACCGCCGCCGAGGACCCGCCCGAGGAGCCGCCGGGCACGAGATTCTCGGTCGAGCCCCTTGCCCGCCAGGGGTTGATGGTGGGACCGAAGGCCGAGGTCTCGTTGGAGGAGCCCATGGCGAATTCGTCGTTGTTGAGCTTGCCCAGCAGCACCGCGCCGTCGCGCCAGAGCTGGCTCGTCACGGTCGATTCATAGGGCGGTTTGAAATCGTCGAGGATCTTCGAGCCCGCCGTGGTGCGCACGCCCCTGGTCGCGAACATGTCCTTGACGCCGAGCGGGATGCCCTCCAGCGGACCGCCCTCGCCCTTCGCCAGCCGCGCGTCGGAGGCCCTGGCCATCTCCAATGCCTTCTCCGGCGTCTCCACCAGATAGGCGTTCAGCACCCGCGCCTGCTCCATGGCGTCGAGATGGGCCTGCGTCAGCTCGACGGCGGAAAACTCTTTCCTCGCAAGACCGTCCCTGGCCTCGGCGAGCGTCAGATCGTTGAGAGCGCTCATTATTCGACCACCTTCGGCACCACGTAGAAATCGCCCTCGCGCTCCGGCGCGTTCATCAGCACCCGGGCCGCGTCGCCGCCGTCGGTGACGCCGTCCTCGCGCACCTTGATCTTCATGGGCGTGACGCTGGTCATGGGCTCGACGGCGGAGACATCGAGCTCGGACAGTTCCTCCACGAAGGCGAGGATGGCGTTGAGCTCACCCTTCAGGTGCGCGATGTCCTCATCCTTCACGGCGATGCGCGCGAGCTTCGCGACACGCCTCACCGTGGTCTCGTCGACCGCCATGCTGGA
>JBEBSP010000242.1:0-3767 GCA_040394255.1 Agaricicola taiwanensis
GGCGTCACCGGCCTCGTCATGACCAAGCTCGACGGCACCGCGCGCGGCGGCATCCTGATCGCGGTGGCGGCGAGGTTCGGCCTGCCGGTCCATTTCATCGGCGTCGGCGAGGGCGTGGACGACCTGGAGACCTTCGACGCCGGCGAGTTCGCCCGCGCGCTGGTGGGGCTGGAGTGAACGGAACCCACACCGCGATTTGACTTGATCCCGGACCCATCACACTCCAAACCGTGTCCATGACCGTCAAAACCACCGCCCAGCCGACCCGCCACATGCACCCCGTCCTCAAGTTCGCGCTTGAACTGGGACCGCTCGGCGTCTTCTTCTTCGCCAACTCGCGGCTGGGCATCTTCGAGGCCACCGCCATCTTCATGGTGGCGACGGTGGTCGCCCTCATCGTCATGTGGATCGTCGCCCGCCGCCTCGCCGTCATGCCGCTCGTCACCGGCATTGTCGTGCTGATCTTCGGTGGTCTGACCGTCTGGCTCCAGGACGAGCTGTTCATCAAGCTCAAGCCCACCATCGTGAACACCCTGTTCGGGGTGACGCTGCTGGGCGGCCTCGCTTGCCGCAAGTCGTTCCTTCAGGTGGTGTTCGACGACGCCTTCCGCCTCGACGCCGAGGGCTGGCGCAAGCTCACCCTGCGCTGGGGCGTCTTCTTCCTGTTCCTGGCCGTGCTCAACGAAGTGATCTGGCGCACCCAGACCACCGATTTCTGGGTGGCCTTCAAGGTCTGGGGCATGATGCCGATCACCATGGCCTTCGCCATCGCCCAGACGCCGGTGCTGCTGAAGCACGAGATCAAGCAGGAAGCGGCGGATTAATCCGCCGCGCGCGCCTTCTCGATTTCCGGCAGCAGCACGTTGGTGAAGCTCGCCTCGCTCAATGGCCCGACGTGCTTGAAGGCGACGCGGCCCTTGCCGTCGATCACGAAGGTCTCCGGCACGCCGTAGACGCCCCAGTCGATGGCGGCGCGGCCCCGTTCATCCGCGCCGATGCGCGCGAAGGGATTGCCGAGCGCGGTCAGGAAACGCGCGGCGTTCTCCGGCTTGTCCTTGTAGTTGATGCCAGCCACCTCGACGTCGCCGCGCTCCGCCAGCTTCATGAGCAGGGGATGCTCGTCGCGGCAGGGACCGCACCACGACGCCCAGACGTTGACGACGGTGGCCTTGCCCTTGCCGAGGTCGGCGCGCGCGAGGCCGGGCAGATCGCCGCCCTCCAGCGGCGGCAGGGAGAACTCCGGGGCGGGCTGCCCGATCAGCGCGGAGGGCAGGCGCGACGGATCGCCCCCATAGAGCCCGACGGCCAGAACCGCCGCAAGGCCGGCGAAGATGGCCAGCGGCACGGCGACGACCCAGCGGCGCGGCTTCGGAGCCTCCCGTGCCCCGCTCATCGGCCCTCGCGCTCCCGGCGCGCCGTCTCCAGGGCGGCGACGTCCCGGCTCGCGCGGGCGTCCGCCATCAGCGCCCAGACGGCCAGCCCGCCCAGCACCAGCGCGGCGATGCCGTAGGACACGGCGATATACCCCGCATGCGGTCCCAGCGCGGCGATCATGCGTTCACCGCCATCAGCCGCAGCGTCCGCGCCCGGCGGCGGCGGATCTCCATCCGCATCAGCACGAGGTGCAGCGCGAGGAACATCAGCCCGAAGGCCAGCATGTTGGCCATCAGCGGCCAGAAGATCGCAGGGTGGATCGAAGGCCCGCCGATCCGCAGGATGGAGGCGCCCTGGTGCAATGTGTTCCACCAGTCGACCGAGAACTTGACGATCGGCACGTTGACGAAGCCGACCAGCGTCAGGATCGCCACCAGCCGCGCCGCGCGCGCCGGTTCGTCGATGGCGGCACGCAGCGCCATGACGCCGAGATACATGAAGAACAGCACCAGCATGGAGGTCAGCCGCGCGTCCCAGACCCACCATGTCCCCCACATCGGGCGGCCCCAGAGCGAGCCGGTGACCAGGGTGATGAAGGCGAAGGCCGCCCCGATGGGCGCCGCCGCCTTGGCCGCCACATCGGCCAGCGGATGCTTCCACACGATGACGCCGAGACTGGCGATCGACATCAGCGTCCAGCCGCCCAGCGCCAGCGCGGCGGCGGGCACATGCACGAACATGATGCGCACCGTCTCGCCCTGCTGGTAATCCGGCGGCGCGACGAAGAAGCCGAGATAGAGCCCGAACGCCAGCGCCAGCGCCGCCGCGCCCGCGAGCCAGGGCAGCACCGCGTTGGCGAGGGCGAGGAAGCGGGTCGGATTGGCGAGCGCGATCATGCCGCCGTTCTAGAACATCTGGCCTGGAACTGGGAATGGATTTTCCGTGTCCCAGGTTTAGATAAGGGCATCGGCCCGGCAACAGGGAGTATGGCCATGGCGGATCGCCTGACGGACAGGGAACTTCAATCGGCCCTCGGCATGCTCGCCGGCTGGAGCCGCGTCGAAGGCCGCGAGGCCATCACGAAGACCTTCACCTTCCGGAATTTTTCGGAGGCCTTCGGATACATGACCCGCGTGGCGTTGGCGGCCGAGAAGGCCGACCATCATCCCGAATGGACCAATGTCTGGAACAGGGTCGACATCACCCTGACGACCCATTCCGCCGGCGGGCTGACGGACAAGGACATCGCTCTGGCGAAACGGATCGAGGCGCTCGCGCGAAAGTGACGGCGGCCCTTGAACCGGCACTGCCGCGCGCCCAGTTTGGTGGAGGGGGCAGATAAGGAACCGAAGCCATGGCGGAACCATCGGATACCGACCGGGACGCTCGACGCGTCGCCGCCGATCTCTGGCGGGTGCTCCGGCGCAACGCCGCGCGGATACCCTTCGCGGAGGACGCGCTGGCGGCCTATTACTGCGCCTTCGACCGTGACACGCCCATGGCGGTGCGCGCGACGCTCTTGGGCGCGCTGGCCTATTTCGTCATGCCGGTCGACGCCATTCCCGACATCCTGCCGCTGCTGGGTTTCGCGGACGACGCGGGCGTGATCGCGCTGGCGCTGACGACCATCGGCGGCAGCATCCGGCCTCGCCACCGCGAGGCGGCGCGGGAAGCGCTGGACACACTTTCCGGTGAGGGCACCCCTGTTTGACCATCACGGAAATGTAAACGTCGAATTTTCGCCAGTTTTTACCTAATCTTCGGAATATGGGGTTTTGATCGCCCCAGAAACGTGGCTAGTCCCCTGTGGCGCGCCGCATGTATCGTTGCGTGAACGGCTCTCCGCCGGTCCCGCCACGCACAGCACAACACCGGGAGAATGATCCGTGCTCCGTTCCCTGACCGCCCTGTCAGCCTTCCTGCTCCTGTCCTCGGCCGCCCTGGCCCAGGCGCCGCAGCAGACCCCGCTCGGCACCTTCAACGACTGGAGCGCCTATACCGCCAACACCGGCAACGGCAAGGTCTGCTTCATCATTTCCCAGCCCAAGAGCCGCGCGCCGGAAGGCCTGCGGCGCGACCCGGCCTATTTCTTCATCACCCACCGTCCCGGCGACAGGGTGAAGAACGAGATTTCCATGCAGGTGGGCTTCCCCATGCGCCCCAGCAGCACCGCCGACGTGGCGGTGGGATCGGCGGGCTTCAAGCTCTTCACCGAGAACGAGCGCGCCTGGTCCGATGGCCAGAACGATCAGCAACTCGTCGGCGCCATGCGCAGCGGCGCGAACATGACCGTCAAATCCACCTCCGGCCGCGGCAACGTCACCACCGACACCTATTCGCTGTCCGGCATCACGGCGGCGCTGGAGCGCATCAACAGGGAATGCCCCTGACCG
>JBEBSP010000243.1:0-3745 GCA_040394255.1 Agaricicola taiwanensis
CGGAGGATTGCGTGGGTCCCCCTTGCCGAGCGCCGTATCCTTGCTCCGCATTCCAACGTTCCTGGCTCCATCCTTCGTGAGGCCTTGCTGGGCAAGGCTCATCAGGATGAGGGAGAGGGTGCGGGAAGGCTGGAAAAGAGTGTTCCCGGCCCACCGACTTCATCCTGAGGAAGCCGCGCGGCGGCTGTCTCGAAGGATGAGCCGCACCCTCAACCGTCGCCGCGCACCACGCCCGCCTGCTCCAGCGCGGCGATATCTTCCTCGCTGCGGCCGATCTCGGCCAGCACGGCGCGGGTGTCGCCGCCCATGCGGGGCGAGGCCGTCCCGTAGGACAGTGGCGAGCCGGACATCAGGATCGGTGTGCGGACCGAGGGGATGGTGCCACCATGCCCGTCGGGCAGGTCCAGCCGCATCCCTCGCGCCAGCACCTGCGGGTCGGCGAAGACATCCGCCACGCTGTTGATCGGTCCGGCGGGTACGCCCTTCGCTTCCAACTGCGCCAGCAGGTCGTCACGCATGAAACCCGCCGTCAGCGCCGCGATCTGCGGCACCAGCGCATCGCGGTGGACGACCCGCGCGGGGTTGGTGGCATAGGCGGGGTCGTCCGCCAGCTCCGGCGCGCCGAGTATCTCCACGAAGCGCCGGAACTGCCCGTCGTTGCCGACGGCGGCGATGAAGTGGCCGTCCATGACCGGAAACACCTGATAGGGCACGATGCTGGGGTGGGCGTTGCCCACCCGGCGCGGGGTGACGCCGGAGACGAGATAGCTCAGGGCCTGATTGGCCAGGACGCCGGTCAGCGTGTCGAGCAGCGCCATGTCGATGTGCTGGCCTTCGCCGGTCTTCTCCCGGTGCGCCAGCGCGGCCTGGATCGCCACCACGCTGTAGACGCCGGTGAAG
This sequence comes from Agaricicola taiwanensis, assembly GCA_040394255.1. Lineage (GTDB taxonomy): Bacteria > Pseudomonadota > Alphaproteobacteria > Rhizobiales > Methylopilaceae > Agaricicola > Agaricicola taiwanensis_A. The sequence goes on from JBEBSP010000243.1 coordinate 901, forward strand.
ATGTCGGCGAAGGCGACGCCCATTTTCTGAGGCTCGCCGTCCGGCTGGCCGGTCAGGTCCATGATGCCGCCCATGCCCTGGATCATGATGTCGTAGCCGGCGCGGGAGGCATAGGGTCCGGTTTGCCCGAAGCCCGTGATGGAGCAATAGACGAGGCGCGGATTGAGGGTCTTCAGGCTGTCGTAGTCGAGGCCGAATTTCCTGAGACCGCCGACCTTGAAGTTCTCGATCAGCACATCCGAGCGCGCGGCGAGATCGCGGGCAATCGCCTGTCCCTCGGGCGTCGCGAGATCGACGGCGATGGAGCGCTTGCCCCGGTTGCAGGCATGGTAATAGGCCGCCGAGCCGCAGCCATCCTCACCCTCCGCGACGAAGGGCGGTCCCCAGCCGCGCGTGTCGTCACCGGACGGGCTCTCCAGCTTGATGACCTCCGCGCCGAGGTCCGCGAGTATCTGTCCCGCCCATGGGCCGGCGAGGATGCGGGCCACTTCGAGAACCCGCAGGCCGGCGAGGGGTGGGGACATGGATCAAACCTCCGCGAATGGTTGCGAAAGTGATCGTGGATCAGCGCGCCAAGGTCAACCGGACAATGGCGCCGTCAGCGGAAAACCACCGGGACGGTGAAGACTTGTCGCGCCACGCCAAGATCGGCCGGCGGGGCGGGTACGGGGTTGGCGCGGCGCACCATGTCGGCGGCTGCGCGGTCCAGCACCGAATTGCCCGAGCTGACGCTGGAGGAGATGATATTCCCGTTCGCATCCACGGTCAGCGTAACCTTGACGGTGCCCCGTCCGGCGCCATGCGGCTTGCGGCGCGACAGATGGGCGGCCACGCGGCTGTGCCACGTTGCGGGCGATGTGGAGCGCACCGTGGAGCGGCTCATCTCGCTCGATGCGGAGCGCTCGGCGCGCGGCGCATCGGTCGCTGACAGCCGGCTGTCCACGGGAGACGGCGGCTTCCGGGTTTTGACGACCTTCTTCTTCTCCGGCTCTTTCTTCTTCGGCTTTTCCTTGGGCTTCTCGGGCTTCGGCTTTTCCACCGGCAGCACCACCTCCGGCTTCACCGGGGTTTCGATCTCGGGAAGCTCGATCACCGGCTCCTCCCAGTCGTCCAGCGGCGGCGGTTCGATCGGCTCCAGCAGTTCCGGTTCCTCGATCGGCTCCGGCGGCACGTCCGGGATTTTCTCGGCCGCGACCTCTGAGGGCGCATCGAACTGCTCGGCATCCACCGACGTCGTGACCGGCGCAAGCTCGACCATGATCGCCGTATCGGGAGCGCCGGCGGCTTCCGGCTCGGTGCGGAAGGCGAGGATGGTCGCGGCCACGCCGACATGAGCGGCAATGGCGATCACGGCGGCTCCGCCCCAGAGGCCCACTTCGCGGATGAGGCCGTTCTGGGGGCGGAAGGGCACGACAGTGCTCATGGCTGCGCGGGCTCCGCGCCGGGCGCGGGAAGCTCTTCAAGGCCGACCAGGGCAATCTTGAGATAGCCGGAATGCCGGAGCGCGTTCATGACCTCCATGAGCTCCCCGTAGTCCACGGTCTTGTCGGCACGCAGGAACACGCGGGTGTCCTTGTTGCCCTGCGTCTGCGCGTCGAGCGATGCGCCCAGCGCCTCCCGGGTCGTCGTGTCGTTGCCAAGCGCGATGGAAAGGTCCGGCTTGACCGTCACATAGAGCGGTTTGTCGGGTCGGGGCTGCGGTTCGACGGCCGCGCCGGGCAGGTCGACGTTGATGTCCACCGTCGCCAGCGGCGCCGCCACCATGAAGATGATGAGCAGCACCAGCATCACGTCGATGAAGGGAGTGACGTTGATCTCGTGGTTGAGATCGAGATCGTCGTCTCCGTCGGTGCTCGTCAGCTTCGCTCCCATGATGTCACTCCGCCGCCGCCAGATGGCGCATGTGGCCGTGGCGGTCGAGATCGCGCGAGACATGCTTCATGATTTCCGCCGAGGCGTCCGACAGAAGCGCGCGATAGCCGGAGATCGAGCGGGCGAAGACGTTGTAGATCACCACGGCGGGTATGGCGGCGACGAGGCCGATGGCCGTGGCGAGCAGGGCTTCGGCGATGCCCGGCGCGACCACCGCGAGGTTGGTGGTCTGCGCCTGGCTGATGCCGATGAAGGAGTTCATGATGCCCCAGACCGTGCCGAACAGGCCGACGAAGGGGGCCGTGGCGCCGATGGTCGCCAGAACGCCCATGCCGCGCGTCATGCGCCGGCCTGCGGCGGCTTCCGTGCGGCTGAGGGACGCCACCACGCGGTCCTTGATGCCTTCTGCCGCGAGCCCTTCCGAGCGTGCGACCTCATGGGCGGCGGCGCGGATGAGGTGGCGTCCGAACCCACGGACGTTCTGCGCCTGGGTGGCGTCGTGAAGCGATGACGATTTCACCAGCACACGCAAAGCCCGTCGCACCGCTGTTTTGGCGGCGGCGATCTCGATGCTTTTGGCGAACCAGACGGTCCATGTCACCAGCGATGCAAAGGCAAGACCCAGCATCACCGCTTTGACGACGATATCCGCCGCCATGAACATGCCCCATGGCGAAAGATTATGGGGAAGGCCGACCATCCGCTCGTCGGCGGGGGAAGCCGCCGTGTCCGTCACCGGGACGGACTCCTGGTCAAGCTCCGCCGCTGAGGGTTGTTCCGGTGCTGTCTGTTCCGGCACCATCTGTTCCAGCTGTTCCGGCGAGGCGACCGGGAGCGTGTCGGGAGCGCTGACGATCGGGCGCTCCGGGGACACATCCTGCGCATAGGACGGAGACCCGATCAGAAGCGCTGAAGCGTAAAGGGCGCCAAGGACAAAACAACGGTTTGCACGCATGTGCGGACCTTCCAAAGT
>JBEBSP010000244.1:0-3646 GCA_040394255.1 Agaricicola taiwanensis
GCATGTGTTAAGCCTGCCGCCAGCGTTCGTTCTGAGCCAGGATCAAACTCTCAGGTTTGAATTGAGAAATTCGACTGGCTTCTGGTCATTACGCTTTGACGAGGTCCAAACTTGCATCGTCTCACGACGACACAGCGATTGGACGAAACGTAGGACCGTCAGCTTTGTCTTCTCACGACATCAACCCCGGAGGGTTGATGTCCGCAAGGACTTCGCCGCCTACGTTTCTCTTTCTTCCTATGAACTTATCAAACAGCGCGCCCACCGAAATGGACTTCCCATAAAATGGGCACAAACCTTATCCCCTTTCCATTTGCATGGAAAGCCACAAAGCGAACTCTGTGGAGGGACTTGTCAGCGGAGCGGTCCCGGCGTCGCCGGCAACAACCGCGTCGTTGATGGGCGGTTTATAGGGGGAGGCCCTTCCCTCTGTCAACACCGGTTTGCGAAAAAAGACGACACCGGCATGACATACTCAATCAATCCACAGGGCAAAGGCCGGAGTCCTGAGGACTTCGTCCCGCTTCGCTCCAGTGGATATAAGCCCGCCGCCCTGTCGTTCAAGCATCGCCGGCTCATACAAAGGGATCGCGAAGCCATGGTTTTTGCCCAAGCCGGGGTCCAACTTGAGCCATATTCCTCTGTGGTTTACACAGATCGTCAGGATTGAACGGTCAAACGATCGATTCATCGCATCGAAATGGAGAATATCCGCGTGCCCTCAAGCCGCGCTCCGCGCCAGCGGTTCAACAGGAATTTCATAGACCTTGGAGTCGAACCGCCGCTGCGTGCGGATGGCGACGCCGCGGAAGACGACGACGGCAGCCCTGTCAGCCTGCGCTGGCTCGCGGGCACCGTGTTGACCGCCCTGGCAGGCCTGGGCCTGATGAGCGGCGCGGTTTACGCCGCCCTCGATGGCACCACACGGCTGGCCGGTGCACCCGATGGCCTGATCTCTGATGCTTCCCGGCTGGGCGTGTCTGAACGCCGCCTGTCCAATGTGGCCCGCAAGGCCGATCGCATGACGGCCGTCCAGGAAACATGGGAAGCGCGCCAGCAGGTGCGCCTGACGAGCGCGACGCGCGTGGGAGACAGGGAAGTCATCCGCATCCGTCCCGTGACCCGGCTGGTTGCGCGGCTCGCCACATCCACGACCGACCGGATCAGCGGAATTCCGCCGTTCAATCCTGCATCTCTTATGGCCGAGCAGACGGAACCGGGACGCGCCGATCAGGGGCCCGCAGCGGATGGCGACGTGTCCTATGTCATGAAGGACATGAAGTCGCTGAAGCTCGCCCCGAATGCAGGCCCGACTCCAAATGCCGACGATGTCCTCGCCCAGGTTCGCGACATGGCGGAAAGCGCGTCCCGCAGCCGCATCCAGCTTGCGTCCCCGACCGGCTCTCTGGGCGCCCTCGACATATCCGCGCCCGACAGCCCTCTGGCATTCCCGAACCTCGGCCTCGCCAATGTGGAAACGACGATGGTCGTCGCGAAACGGGTCACGAACTCGCATGACGAATCCAATGCCCGGATGCATTCGGTCGAGGTCACGGGCCCCCAGCGTCTGGAAATGCTGCTTCAGAAGGAGGGCGCCAGTCCCGATGATTCACGCGCGGTCGCGCAGGCCTTTGGCGGCTCCGGCGGATACGGCACAGTCGCGCTCGATCAGGGCCAGCGCGTCGAAATCCTGATGAATGCGGATGAGGCGAACGGGCCAGCGCGCCCGGCCCGTGTGCGCATATTCAGCGGGGGAGCCCTGCAATCGGCCGTCGCCTTGTCGGATACAGGCGATTATGTCGCGGTCGATGACGCCAGCGAAACGGACGTTGCGACCGACCAGGAGTTGGACAAAGGCGGCGCGACAGCCCGCCTTTATGAAAGCCTGTACGAAACCGTTCTGCGTTACGACGTGCCTGAGAAGGTCACGAAGGAACTGCTGCGCGTCCTGGCCAACGACGTCGATTTTCAACGCCGCATCAGCGCCGGGGATGGGTTGGAACTCGTCTATTCGGAGCCTGAGGTCGCGGTGGACATGCCGGAGATCCTCTATGCCGCGATATCCTTTGGCGGCGAGATCCACCGTTACTATCGCTTCCCCGGCATGGACGGAGACCCGGATTACTTCGACGACAACGGACGTTCCGCCCGCAAATTCCTGCTGCGCAAACCCCTGACCGCCGGAATCATGCGTTCACCCTTCGGCGCGCGCAACCATCCAATCCTGCGCTATGCGAAGATGCATACGGGTGTCGACTGGGCGGCGCCGCGAGGCACGCCGATCTACGCCACCGGAAACGGCACGGTCGTGAAGGCGGATTGGGATGGCGGCTATGGCCGTCACGTCAAGCTCCGGCATGCCAACGGCTACGAAACGGCCTACGCGCATATGAACGGCTTCGCCAAGGGGATCGAGGCGGGCGTGAAAGTGAAGCAGGGCCAGCTCATCGGCTATGTCGGATCGACCGGCCTCTCCACCGGACCGCATGTGCATTATGAAGTGCTGGTGAACGGCCGCTTCGTCGACCCCATGCGCATCCGCGTTCCGCGCGAGCAGGAACTGACGGGAGAAACCCTCGCGGCCTTCCAGCGCGAGCGGCAGCGCATCGAGACCCTGATGCAGCCGGCCAATGGCGGCCAGCGGATGGCGGCGGGGCGATAGTAACCCCGCCACCATTGCGATCCAGCCCCCAGCTTACGCTGCGATCTCCACGGCACGACCACCGACAATCAGTCCGCCGCCGATGGCCGTCACCGGAACATCGTCGCCGTCCTTGATGTCACCGGCCAGGATGGCCTCCGCGAGCGGGTCCTGAACGGCCTTCTGGATCACGCGCTTGAGCGGGCGGGCGCCGTAGGCCGGGTCATAACCACGGTTCGCCAGCCATTCGCGGGCGGTATCGTCCAGCTGGATGCGGATCTTGCGATCCTCCAGCAGTTTCTGCAGACGTGCGATCTGGATGTCGACGATGGCGCCCATCTCGCTGCGCTGCAGCCGGTGAAACAGGATGATCTCGTCGACCCGGTTGAGGAATTCCGGCCGGAAGTGCGAACGCACCACCGCCATGACCTCCGAACGCACGCCGTCGCTGTCCTGGCCCTCCGGCTGGGCGACAAGGAATTCGGCGCCGAGATTGGACGTCATCACGATCAGCGTGTTGCGGAAGTCGACCGTCCGGCCCTGCCCGTCGGTCAGGCGTCCGTCGTCCAGCACCTGCAGCAGCACATTGAAGACATCCGGATGCGCCTTCTCGATCTCGTCGAACAGGATGACCTGGTAAGGCCTGCGCCGCACCGCCTCGGTCAGCGCTCCGCCCTCGTCATAGCCGACATAGCCCGGAGGCGCGCCGATCAGCCGGGCGACCGAATGCTTCTCCATGTATTCCGACATGTCGATGCGGACCAGCGCCGTCTCGTCGTCAAAGAGATAGGCCGCCAGCGCCTTGGTCAGCTCGGTCTTGCCGACGCCGGTGGGGCCGAGGAACATGAACGAGCCGATCGGCCGGTTCGGGTCCTGCAAGCCGGCGCGGGCGCGCCGCACCGCCTTCGACACCGCCTGCACCGCCTCGCCCTGGCCGACGACGCGCCTGGCGAGCTCGTCCTCCATGCGCAGCAGCTTCTCGCGCTCGCCTTCCAGCATCTTGTC
>JBEBSP010000245.1:0-3629 GCA_040394255.1 Agaricicola taiwanensis
GCCGCGACATTGCCGGAGTTCCAGAAGAAGGCCGAGTTCGTGCGCATTTCGGGAGCTTCGCTGCGCGAGAGCCACGTCCACGACGTGACCATCACCCGCGAAAGCCCGAACTACCCCAGCCGGACCTAAGACTATCCAGGCGGCCCGGCATTGCCGGACCGCTCTCCATCAAATGCTTCGTGGCAACAGGATTTTTCCAAGGGACATCGTATGAGTCTTCAAGCTGTTCTGCTGCCGCTCTTCGTCGAGGTCGGGCTGACATTCGCGCTGATGGTCTGGATGGGCCGTGCGCGCGGCGCTGCCGTGCGCGGCGCGCAGGTGCAGATCCGCGACATGGCGCTCGGCGAAAAGGTCTGGCCGATGCGCGCCCAGCAGATCAGCAACTCGTTCCACAACCAGTTCGAACTGCCGGTCCTGTTCTATGCCCTGACGATCCTGGCGATCATGGCCCGGAAGGACGATGTGCTGTTCGTCGTCCTCGCCTGGGTCTTCGTGCTGTCACGCCTCGTCCACGCCTACATCCATTGCACTTCGAACTATGTTCCCATGCGCATGAAGGTCTTCACCTTCGGCGCCATCGTGCTGCTGGTGATGTGGCTCATCTACGCCCTGCGCGTTCTCCTGGCCTTCTGATGCACGCTTCCGCGCAGGTTCAGGCAGCGATAGACGTCCTGACGGATATGGAAGTTCGGCCCCGCCCGGCCGGCATGGCCCTGAGGGATTGGGGTCTGACACATCGCTTCGCGGGCTCGAAGGACCGTGCCGCCATTGCCAGCCTCGTCTACGACGTGCTGCGCAAGCGCGCCTCCATCGCCTGGCGCATGGGCGAGGAGACGCCGCGCGCGCTGGTGCTGGGCGCGCTCGGCTTCATGCGCGGGCAGGGCGCTGACGCCATGGCCGCCGCCTTTGCAAGCAACCCGCACGCGCCGGAGCCGCCCACGACGGCGGAAGCGGAACGCCTCACCGCCTCGACCCTGGACGGCGCGCCGGCCTGGGTGCGGGGTGACTACCCCGAATGGCTCGATCCGCATTTCGCGCGTGTCTTTGGCGACGACCGGGCCGAGGAACTGGCCGCCCAGTCCGAGCGCGCGCCGCTGGACCTGCGTTCAAACGCCCTGAAAGGAACCCGTGACAAGGCCTTGAGGGGACTCGCACATCTTCATGCCGCCGAAACGCCGCTCGCGCCCTTCGGCCTGCGCGTGCCGCTGCTGGCGGACGGGCGCGGCCCCCCGGTGCAGTCCGAACCGGCCTTCCTGAAAGGCCTCGTCGAGGTGCAGGACGAAGGCTCGCAGCTTGCGGCGCTTCTGGCCTGCGCCGCGCCCGGCCAGCAGGTGGTGGATTTCTGCGCCGGAGCGGGCGGCAAGACGCTGGCCCTGGCCGCCGCCATGGCCAACAAGGGGCAGGTCTACGCCCACGACAACGACATCCGCCGCCTTGCCCCGCTGCACGACCGCGCCGCCCGTGCCGGCGTGCGCAACCTCCAGATCCGTGCCCCCAAGGGTGAGGCGGACGTTATGGCCGATCTCGCCGGGAAAGCCGATCTGGTGCTGGTGGACGCGCCCTGCACGGGCACGGGCACCTGGCGCCGCAACCCGGACGCCAAATGGCGCATGCGCGAGAACGCGCTGGAGCAGCGCAAGGGCGAGCAGGACGCCGCGCTGAAGGATGCCGCCCGGCTCGTGAAGTCCGGCGGTCGTCTGGTCTATGTGACCTGTTCGGCGCTGGCGGAAGAGAACGAGGACCGTGTCACGGCCTTCCTCGCCGCCCATGACGATTTCGCCGCCATACCGGCCGCGCAGGCCGCCGTCGCCGCCGGATTGCCCGCCCTTGCCGCCCACGCGACGGCGGACGGCAACGCCATCCTCCTCAGCCCGCGCCGCAGCGGAACGGATGGCTTCTTCGTCAGCGTCATGAGGCGCGGCGGCTGAATGGACCCGGCGCGGCACATAACCAGCTTCGGTCCGCTCGCCGTCCTCTGCGTCATGGCGACCGAACAGGAGTATGGCCCGCACCTCCGGTCCCGGATCACGCCGCTCATCACCGGCGTCGGTCCCGTCGAAGCCGCGGTGGCCTCGACCCGTGCGCTGACCGTCCTGAAGGAGCGTGATGCGCTGCCCGATCTGGTGCTGTCGCTGGGCTCGGCCGGCTCGCGCGTGCTGGAGCACGCGGGCGTCTACCAGATCAGCCACGTTTCCTACCGCGACATGGACGCCTCGGTTCTGGGCTTCGAGCGCGGCGTGACGCCCTTTCTCGATCTGCCCGCCGTGGTCCGCCTGCCGTGCCGGATACCCGGCATTCCGGCGGCATCATTGTCCACCGGCGCGAACATCGTGTCGGGTGCGGCCTATGACGGCATCGACGCCGACATGGTGGACATGGAATCCTTCGCCGTCCTGCGCGCGGCGCAGGCCTTCGACCTCCCCGTGATCGGCCTGCGCGGCATCAGCGACGGCCACATGGACCTCGCCGGCATCCACGACTGGACCGACTATCTCCACATCTTCGACCAACGGCTGGCGGAAGCCCTGGATATCATGGAGGATCACGCGGGTCGCCTCTCGGGCGACGGCTTTTTCCCCGGCCGTGACGATCAGGATAGAGCGTGATCTTGACCGGCACGGCGTCACACCGCAGAACACGCTCCATCACCGCCCGCCGAGCCGAGACCCCATGACCGCGACCCCAGACCACGACCGCATCCTCATCATCGATTTCGGCTCGCAGGTGACCCAGCTCATCGCCCGCCGCGTCCGCGAGGCCGGGGTCTATTGCGAGATCGTTCCCTTTCAGAAGGCCGCCGAGGTGTTCCCGACCTTCGGCGCCAAGGGCGTGATCCTCTCCGGAGGCCCGGCTTCGGTGCTGGGCGATGGTTCGCCACGCGCGCCGCAGGCGGTGTTCGAGGCGGGCATTCCGGTGCTCGGCATCTGCTACGGCCAGCAGACCACCTGCCTGCAGCTCGGTGGCACGGTCGAAAGCGGCCATGCCGCCGAGTTCGGCCGCGCCGAGATCGAGGTGAAGGCCGAAAGCGCGCTGTTCGAGGGTATCTGGCAGGTCGGCGGCCGGCATCAGGTCTGGATGAGCCACGGCGACCGCGTCACCCGCCTGCCGGAAGGCTTCACGGTCAAGGCGACCTCGGAAAACGCCCCCTTCGCCGTCGCCAGCGACGAGGAGCGGCGCGTTTACACCACCATGTTCCACCCCGAGGTCTACCACACGCCCGATGGCGCGAGGCTGCTGGCGCATTTCGTCAAGGACATCGCCGGTTGCCGCGCCGACTGGACCATGGCGGCCTACCGCGAGGAGGCCATCGCGAAAATCCGCGCTCAGGTCGGCACGGGGCGCGTCATCTGCGGCCTGTCCGGCGGGGTCGACAGTGCGGTGGCGGCGGTGCTGATCCACGAGGCCATCGGCGACCAGCTCACCTGCGTCTTCGTCGACCACGGCCTGATGCGCAAGGGCGAGGCCGACGAGGTCGTCTCGCTGTTCCGTGGCCACTACAACATCCCGCTGGTCCATGTGGACGCCGCCGACAGCTTCATCGGCGCGCTGGAAGGCGTCGACGACCCCGAGGTCAAGCGCAAGACCATCGGCCGGCTGTTCATCGAGGTCTTCGAGGCCGAGGCGAAGAA
>JBEBSP010000246.1:0-3612 GCA_040394255.1 Agaricicola taiwanensis
AATGTTCTCGCGCCAGGTGTGATCGAGACCAGCCGGAACGAAGGTGCCCTGCAAGACGAGGGCTATCGACAACAAGTGCTCTCTACGATCCCGGCGGGGCGAGTTGGATCACCGCAAGACTGCACCGGTACCGCTTTGCTATTATGTTCTGAGGCGGGAGCGTACATCACCGGGCAACGGTTCGTCGTCGATGGTGGTATGACGGCGTAAGTGGGCTGCGTTCCAGACGGCCCGAGAGGTGAGACGCGTGCGGCGCTCTGTAGTCCGGATTCCGATCGATTGCATTGCCGCACTGATATAATGAGGCGGTTCGCGGCAATCCCGATCCGCGAGCCGCCGGGTCAAAGATTAAGGCTGTGCTTCGAGTTCTGCGAACAGCGTGTTGAAGCGCTCCTTGGCCTTGGGCGGATTGTTCACCGCCTTGGCGGCTTCCAGATTGGAAGACGGATCGTCCACGACAATGAGAGCAACCATGCCCATGCCGAGATGCGGCAGGCACTTGACGCCATAGACGCCCGGGACCGTAAGCGTCACGCTGACTTCCTTGCCCATGGCGCCTTTGAACAACTCGGCACCATCCGGCAGCATGCCGCGAATGCTCTCGGCATTGTGACCGGGATCGGTGGGGAGGAATTTGACCGTATCGCCGGATGCGATCCGCACCAGCGCCGGCTCGAAGACCATCGTTCCCGACTCGCCCGAATTGAGCATGTGCACTTCGTGCTCGGCGGCAAAGGCGGGGACAGGAGCTAGAGCGCCGGAGACGGCCGCGACCGCTATGGTTCCGGCAACGAACTGACGTCTTGTTATTGCAGGCATGAATTTCTCCTTGGTATCGACGCTACGCGCCACTGGTGCCTCTTTGCTCTCGGCCAGCCTTCCGGCACTCGTCCGGCCTGGCCGCAAAAGCCGAGGCGATCGGGCCGCGCCAGTCAACAGCGAGCCGAGCTTAAATTCCACTCAGCCATCAAAAAACTGTCCGCCACTAACCGAAATGTGGCGACTTGACGCACCTCGCCACATGGGCTTAGCTGACGAATAGCTAGCATACAAGATCAGACCGGCAACACGTGGGGAAAGTTCGCACGCCCAGCCTGGCGCTAGTAACAATACACGAAGGAGGAAGGTCATGAAGACTAACCGAAGGCTCAGCGCGATCGTCGCCATCGCTGTCTCGACGACGTCGCTAATGGCAGTGCAATCCGCCCTGGCACAGGACAATCCGATCGACACGATCACGTCGGTCACCAACGAAATGCTGCTCAACCCGCCGGACGGCGACTGGCTGATGTGGCGCCGGACCTATGACGGCTGGGGCTATAGCCCGCTCGAAGAGATCAACAAGGAGAATGTGGGTCAGCTTGAGCTTGCATGGTCCTGGGGCATGAGCCCTGGACGCACGCAGGAAACGCCGCTCGTTCACGATGGCGTGCTGTTCCTCCAGAACGCGGATCACCGCATTCAGGCCCTCAATGCTGCCACCGGCGATCTGATCTGGGAATATCAGTACCGGCTGCCCGATGGCGTCAATCCCGGCGGCGAGCGCTCCAAGGCCATCGTCGGCGACACCCTGATCATCGCCACCCGCGACGCGCACCTGCTAGCCCTCGATATCAAGACCGGACAGCTGGTCTGGGACAAGCAGGTTGCCGACCACACCAAGGGCTTCGGCTTCTCCAGCGGTCCGCTCGTCGCTGATGGCGTGATCATCCAGGGCATGACCAATTGCGGGTCCGCCCAGCCCGGAGGCTGCTTCTTTACCGGCCACGACGTGGCGACCGGCGAAGAACTCTGGCGCGTAAACACCATCGCCCGGGGCGACACGCCCGAGGGCAACAGCTGGAACGGCTTGCCGCTCGAGAGCCGCCATGGCGCTTCGGCCTGGATCACCGGTTCATACGATCCGGAGCAGAACCTGATCTTCGCCGGCGTGGGCCAGCCCTATCCCTGGAACGTCGAGATCGCCGGCCTGACACCGCCAAGCGCGGATACCGGCGTCACCAACGAGGCGCTCTACACCAACTCGACGCTCGCCATCAATCCGAGCAATGGCGATCTGGAGTGGTACCACCAGTATCTGGCGACGGACTCGCTCGACCTCGACTACGTTTATGAGCGCCTGCTCATCGACGACCTGTTGGTGACGACCGGTAAGCTGGGCATCATCGAAGCCCTCGACCGGACCAGCGGCGACTGGCTGTGGGCCAAGGAAACGGTACCGCAGAACGTGGTGCTCTCCATCGATCCCGAGACCGGCGAGAAGGAGATCAACCCGGAGGTCATCCCGGTCATCGGTGAAACCACGTTCAACTGCCCTGCCGACCCTGGCGGGCGCGCCTGGCAGGCAACTTCCTACAGCCCCAAGACCCAGGCGATTTACCTGCCGACGGTGGAGTTCTGCTCCAACACCACGGTGAATCCGCTCGACCCCGGTCAGATTTACACCGGTGGCGGCCTGCAGACCTTCTCGCGCGTGCCGCATCCTGACGGGGACGGAAATATCGGCCAGGTCCGTGCCGTCGCGCTCGCTGACCAGTCGGATATGTGGGAATACCGGCAGTATGCTCCGGTCACCACCTCGACCCTGCCGACCGCCGGCGGCGTCGTGTTCGTGGGCACTCTTGACCGCAAGCTTCTCGCCCTCGACGACGAAACCGGTGAGGTCCTGTGGGAAAGCGGCAGGCTGAGCAACGCGCTCGAGTCCTTCCCGATCAGCTATGAGGCCAATGGCAAGCAGTATATTGCCGTGGTGGCGAACTTCGGTAACGGCCTTGGCCGCCTGCAGTCGCTGACCCCGGATGTGCGGCTGCCGCCGAACAATCCCGTTGCGCTCTACGTCTTCGCGCTGCCCGATTAATCGACAAACATCGTGTCAATCGCCCGGGCGGATTGGAATTTCCGGTCCCGCCCGGGTGCCTTTTTGGAGGCCCCGCCTTGTCGCATGCGCGCGCATTTCCGCGTCTGGCCGCTTTTCTTCTGGCGTTAGCGCTGGCGGTCCCCGCGATTGCGCCCATCACAGGGCCGGCACTGTCTCAAGAACCTGAATTCAACGAAGTGCCATTCGCCGACGGCCAATGGCAAATCGGCCGGCGGCTGGATGAATCGCAGCTGCGCTATTGTGTCGACAAGCGTGACCCCGAATGGGAGGTCGCAGCTGCCATCGCCGACGCGATTGCCTCGGGGCTATTGCTCGAACCGCAGCGCTATGTGGTGGAAAACGAGATTATTATTGAGGACCTGACCAAGGTCTATGCGCGAATGCTCGAGCATTGCGACGTTCATATGGGCTTCAAGCTGATCCCTGAGGGATATGCTAGTTGGATAGCGCTTACCCGCGCCTATTATGAATCCCAATATGTCTTCGTTACGTCCGATCCCGACCTGCAACGACTCGCGGACCTGCCGCCGGGAGAAGCAATCGGCGCGACTGTCGGCACTTCCGCGCATATCCTGCTTGTGTCCTATTTGGCGGCGCAGGCTCCAGAGCGGCGCTGGCCCGTCTATCCCTATGGCACCAATGAAGTCGCCCTGGAGTCGCTGCTGAGCGGCGCGGTGGATGTTGCCCTGGTCTGGGCGCCAAATCTTTGGGCCAAGCAGCGCCAGGACCCGGCC
>JBEBSP010000247.1:0-3598 GCA_040394255.1 Agaricicola taiwanensis
AATCGTCCCAATGTTGCAATGCGGCTTCGTCCGCGCAAATTTTTCCTTGGCCATCGGCTCGACCTCTAAATCATCAGGATGCCGGAGGCCTTCTTGGGGCCAGCCGGGCGGGGTTCATGTCAGGCGAATACCCGCGTCATGTCAGGCGCCCGGTCTTCGTTTCGTCCCACCCGCGAAGGTGGAGCGGGTGAAGGGAATCGAACCCTCGTCATCAGCTTGGAAGGCTGTTGCTCTACCATTGAGCTACACCCGCGCATCGCACGGCGGTCGAGGTGGTGGGGGAGGTAGGACTCGAACCTACGAAGGCATAGCCAGCGGATTTACAGTCCGCCCCCTTTGCCGCTCGGGACACTCCCCCGTAACCTCGAAATCCGCACACGAAACGCTTGTGAGACGGCTCGAAGACACGGCGACGCCCCACGGTGAAGCAGGGTCTTCGCACGGCGCGTTTTATGGTGACCCGCCGAGGCCCTGTCAACCGTTAAAGGCGGCCTGCGAATTGCCAAAGCGACGCGGCGGTGACAAGAACGGCGCATCATGCGCACCGACCGCCCCCCTCGCCGCCCGAAACCGCCCGTGGATCGCCGCGACCGCTCGCGCCCGCCGCGCGATCCGGAAGGCCCCGCCATCCTTTACGGCCATCATGCCGTGGTCGAGGCGCTGCGCAATCCGCGCCGCCAGTTCCAGCGCCTGCTGGCGACCGAAAACGCCCTCAAGCGCTTGCAGGACGAGGGCATATCCATCCCGCGAATCATCGAGGTGGTCCGCCCCGGCGCCATCGACCGCGAACTGACGCCGGACGCCGTCCACCAGGGACTGCTGCTGGAAGCCGACCCGCTGGTCGGCCCGGACCTCGACAGCCTCCCCGACGACAGCCTCGTGCTGGTGCTCGACCAGATCACCGATCCGCACAATGTCGGCGCCATCATCCGCACCGCCGCCGCCTTCGCGGCCGCCGCCATCGTCACCACCGCACGGCACAGCCCCGAGGCGACCGGCGTGCTGGCCAAGAGCGCATCCGGCGGGCTGGAACACATACCGATCATCACGGTGCGCAACCTCAGCGACGCGCTCGACAAGCTCGCGCAGCGCGGTTTCCAGAGGGTCGGCCTCGATTCCGAAGGCGATGTGCCCATGGATGACGTGGAGATGCACAGGCCCCTGGCGCTCGTGCTGGGAGCCGAGGGCAAGGGTCTTCGGCAAAAAACCCGTACCTTCTGCGACGTTCTCGCGCGTCTGGACATGCCCGGCGCGATCAAGAGCCTGAATGTGTCGAACGCGACGGCCATCGCGCTGCACACAGCGGTGCGAAAATCATCTAAATAATTATATTTCAGATTGTTATACAAATAACCTAAACTGAAACATCAGGTTTTGGGAATGCGATCGATGGCGGCGGGAGGCGCTCCGTATGCCGGCGCATCGGGTCCGCCCGGAACGCGCATCCTGGGCGCGGGAACGGGGACGGGCTTCACCACGTCCTGCGGCCGGCGCGGATAGTAGACCCGCGGCGGCTGATAGTGATCGTAGGGCGACTGCACCCTGCCCTTGCCCGTGTTGTAGTGCTGGTCACGGTCGCCGATGCGGTTCTGCGCCGTCGCGGCATCAGGCGCGACGAGAACCATGGCCAGGGCGAGAGCAGTCGGGATCAATCGCATCACCGATATATGGGCCCTCGCGGGCGAAAAACCAACGGCTCCGCGTTGCGTCGAATCGGCTGCAAAAGCCCCCGCCACCCTGAAAGATCGGGTTGAACGACCGGCTGCCGCCTGATACCTACGGCCCGGATGCCGGCGTAGCACAGCGGTAGTGCAGCGGTTTTGTAAACCGAAGGTCGGGAGTTCGATCCTCTCCGCCGGCACCATATGATTCTCAGCGCATCGATGACACGTCCGGATAGCGGCCGCTGCCGGGGTTTGCCGTTCGTGGCGTGAGCTCACTGTGAATTTCCACTTCCGCCCGCCGCCCATCGGAACCGATGCCTTCGCCGCCGTGGCCGGAATTCCGGTTCCAGGCGCAAGAGATCGTTTACCCGTCACCCGGAATGCGCATTGCCCGGAACCGGAACTTCATCCCCCGGCGCACGTTCCATCACCGGGTTCAGTGCCGAAGAGGGCCGGGATGCCAAGGCGGGGCAATCGTGAATATGCACGCGAGCTTTCTCGCGCTGTCGGCGGCGCGATCCTGTTCGCCTTTCCCCTCCTGATGACCATGGAGATGTGGTGGCTGGGCTTCCACATGGAACGGATTCGCCTGCTGGCCTTCATCCTCGTCGGCATGGCTCTGCTGGTCGGTCTATCCTTTTACGCCGGTTTCGCGCGGACGACGCGCTTCAGGGACGACGTCATGGACGCCTTGTCTGCCTTTGCGGTGGGCGTCGTCATATCCGCCTGCCTCCTGCTTCTCTTCGGCGTTCTGGGCCGTGGCGTCTCCCTCGACGAAACGGTCGGCAAGATCGCCGTGCAGTCGATCCCGGCGGGCATAGGGGCGATCCTGGCGCGCAAGCAGTTCGCGGCGCAGGGCGACGACGGCAACGATCGCGAATCGCGCGCCCAGAGCTATGCGGGCGAACTGTTCCTGATGTTCGGGGGTGCGGTCTTCGTGGCCTTCAACGTCGCGCCGACCGATGAGATATCGGTCATCAGCCACATGATGACGCCCTGGCACGCCGTCGTGCTGGCGCTTGTGTCCATCGCCCTTCTGCATGCGCTGGTCTACAAGGTCGAACTGGGCGGTCAGGAGGACTGGCCGGAGAACGAAAGTTCCATTTCGGTGTTCTACCGCTTCAGCCTGGCCGGATACGGCATAGCGCTGATGGTCAGCCTTTACATCCTCTGGACCTTCGGCCGCGTCGACGGCACCGACCCGAGCGGGATCGCCATGATGATGGTCGTTCTGGGCTTCCCGGCCGCCATCGGCGCGGCGACGGCGCGGCTCGTCATATGAGCGAAAGGACAAAGATGGTCACAAGCGCGCGAGACCGGTCCGGCACCCCGGCGCTGGAATGGATCGCCTCCGGACTGGGTGCGGCCTTCGCGGTGGTGATCCTGCTCTATTTGGTCTGGGACGGGGTGACGGCCAGCACGCCCGCCGCCATCACCGTCGAGGCGGGAGGGGCCGAGCCCGTGGAGGACGGTTTCAGGGTACCGGTCAAGGTGCGGAACCGTGGCGGCGAGGCCGCGTCGCAGGTCGGCATCGTCGGCCGCATCCTCGACCGAGGCCGGGAAGTGCAGAGCAGCGAAACGACCTTTGACTTTGTTCCGGGCAAATCGGAGCGCGACGGAGCTCTCCTGTTCAGTGTCGATCCGCGCCGGAACACACTCGAGATCAGAGCCACGGGACACCAGAAGCCTTGAGGCGGAAAATCCAGCCCATCGGATCAAGGGATTGCGACTAATGATATATTTTACAACTCAGAGATCAGCCCTACTCACATTTCCAGGTCGGCTTCGCTCAATTGGCAGAGCAACCGCTCCGTTTGCGGCGGGTTGAAGGTTCGAAGCCTCTCAATCAGTCCAACAGTCCGGATATGAATGAAAAGGCGGCCCCGAATCCGGAGCCGCCCTTTTCAGTTCAATCGATCGCCGTCAGCGGCCGG
>JBEBSP010000248.1:0-3591 GCA_040394255.1 Agaricicola taiwanensis
GTCGCCGAACAGCACGCAGGTGGTGCGGTCGCTCCAGTCGAGAATACGGGAGAACACCTCCGCGCCGATCACCAGCGCGCGCTTGTGGCTTCCGGAGGTCAGGAACTTGTCCGCCGTCGCCAGCGCGAAGACGAAGCCGGAGCACACCGCCTGGAGGTCGAAGGCGGCGCCGTGGCGGATGCCGAGCCCGTGCTGGACCTGCGTCGCCGAGGACGGGAAGGTGTTGTCCGGCGTCGAGGTCGCCAGCACGATCAGATCGATGTCGGAGGCGTCCATCCCGGCGTCGGCCAGTGCAGCCCTGGCCGCCGCGAGCGCGAGCGAGGCGGTCGTCTCCCCCTCGCCCGCGATGTACCGCTGGCGGATTCCGGTGCGCTGGACGATCCATTCGTCGGTGGTGTCGACGATTTGCGCCAGGTCATCGTTTGTCATGACGCGCGCGGGCAGGCTTGACCCAACCCCGCGCACCACCGATCGCAACACGCTCACGTTTGAGAAACCTCGTTGGCCACCAGGGCTGCCCGTGCCTGCTCATTGTGCGCGAGGCTGGCGGTGATTTTTTCCAGAAGTGCGTAGCGCACCATGTCATAGCCCATGTCGACGGCGGCGGCGAAGCCCTCGGCGTCCGTGCCGCCGTGGCTTTTCACCACGATGCCGTTGAGGCCGAGGAACACGCCGCCGTTGACCTTGCGCGGGTCCATCTTTTCGCGCAGCACGTCGAAGGCGGGCCTGGCGAGAAGATAGCCGAGCTTGGCGCGCCATGTGCGGCTCATGGCGGCCTTGAGATAGGCCCCGATCTGGCGGGCCGTGCCCTCGGCGGCCTTGAGCGCGATGTTGCCCGAAAAGCCTTCCGTCACGACCACGTCGACGGTGCCCTTGCCGATGTCGTCGCCTTCCACGAAGCCGCGGTAGTCGAGATCGGGGAAATCGGCCGCGCGCAGGGCCTGGCCGGCCTCGCGGATCGCCTCGACGCCCTTCATCTCCTCGACCCCGATGTTGAGCAGCCCCACGCTCGGGCGGGCGAGATCGAACACGATCCGCGCCATGGCGCTGCCCATCACGGCGAAATCGACCAGTTGCTGCGGATCGGCCCCGATGGTCGCGCCGACGTCGAGCACGATCGATTCCCCGCGCACGGTCGGCCACATCGCGGCGATGGCGGGCCGCTCGATGCCGGTCATGGATTTCAGATGCACCTTGGCCATGGCCATCAGCGCGCCGGTGTTGCCGGCGGACACCACGACATCGGCCGCGCCGGTCTTCACCGCGTCGATCGCCATCCACATGCTGGACACGCGCCGCCCATGGCGCAGCGCCTGGCTCGGCTTGTCGTCCATCTTCACGGCAACGTCGGTGTGTACGACCGAGGATGCCGCGGCCAGCTTCGGATAGCGCGCCAGCAGCGGCTCGATCACCGCGCGGTCGCCGAAGAAGGTGAAGGCCGAGTCCGGGTGACGCTCGCGGGACAATTCCGCTCCGGCGATGACCACCGAGGCACCGGTGTCTCCGCCCATGGCGTCAAGTGCAATGCGAACAAACTGGGACATGCAATCCGATTCGAAGAAGCTGCGCTAAAGGGCAGGAAGCGCCGGGACAATAGACTCTCGCCGCCTGCCCGCAACAGAAAGTTGATCCGATAGGGTGATTGCCGGGCCGAACAGGCATGGATCTGTGGAACGATGACCGCCGTCCCCCGCGTGTGCGGCCCATCCTTGGATGGCAGCGGCCGGGGCCTACCCGCCCGTGGGCGAACCGCCCTTCTTCAGCGCGGCCAGCGCCGCGAAGGGGTTCTTCTCCTGGCTGCTGTCCTCGATATGATCGCGGAATGCGATGCCCGGCTTGCGTGGATAGGGATCGATGCCGAGCGCGAAGAATTCCAGCGCAACGGCACCGAGGTCGATCGTCCTGCCAGTCAGCGGATCAGGCAGGTCGATATCCTCCCCCTCCTCGCCGGAGGCGTCCCCCGGCGGGGCATAGACCACCTCCACACTCTCCGAGACGCGCGCCGGGAAGGGTTCGAGGGTAACCCCGCACAACTGGACGATCTCCGCCTCGACGGTTCCGGACACCACATAGCTCTCGGCCCCGGACGTCTTGGCCACGAGGCGTGCCGTGAAGGACCTCACCTCGGGAAGGTCATAGGCGACGGCCAGAGCCTTACGCGCCGCCTCATCGGCCTCGATCACGACCGTTTCTCCCGAGGGGCGGATGCGATCGACCGGGATGGTATGCGTCAGGATGGGGAGCTCGTTGGTCATGGTGCTGCTATCCAATGGTGGCGGGATCGGGAAAGCGGACCGCGTCCGCACCAGCCGTCCGGCCGGCAAGAGAGGCGTCCGCCGCGCGGACATAACGCGCCAGCCACAACGCGGCCTCGGTTGCCGCTCCTTCGCCGCGATAGACGTTCCGGTCAAGCGCTTCGGCCAGCATCACGTCATCTCCTTCGGCGAGGGCCTTGTCGTAGACCTCGACCCGTCCGTAAAATTTCTGCGCCAGTTTTTTCATGCGCTTGGACACGGAGAGATCGCCCACCCCCATCTCCCGCAAGGAGCGGTCGAGGTCGAGGAACACGCGATCGCACAGGGCCTGCGAGAGGGCCCGATCCGGCGCATCCCCCCTCGAAAGATGCCTGAACACCAGAAATGTGTGGAGAATGAGAAGGTCGTACCGCCCATCGACCGTATCGGCTATCCCGTAGTCGAGGTAGAAAACGGGCTGGCGCGACTGTTCCACGATGATGTCGTGAAGCCGTTCGACGGCCGGATCGGCCGCGCGACGCCGGAAAAGTCCAAAGATCATGGTCGTTCATCCTCGGGCGTGACGGTTGCGCCTCGTTGCGGAAGCGGTTAGGCCATGACGCGTCTGGCGACAACTTAAATTCCGCCGGGAAGACCATCGTAGGACAACGAAGGATCTCCACTGTGACGCACAGCCGTTACCGCCTCCCCTCGCCTTTGCGCGCGCTTGCCGGCGCCGCGGCGCTGTCGCTCCTGCTTGCTTCCTGCAACGGCATCGGCGAGACGCGCACCCACGGATACATCATTCCCTCCTCCGCGCTCGAACAGATACCGCCCGGATCGAGCCAGGAACAGGTGCTGGTGGTGATGGGCACCCCCTCGACCGTGTCCACGCTCGGCGGCGAGGTGTTCTACTACATCCAGACCACACGCCGGAAAGCGGTCGCCTTCGCCAAGGCGAGCACCGTCGACCAGCGCGTCATCGCGGTCTATTTCGACAAGAAGAACCAGGTCGAGCGGGTCGCGGACTACGGCCTCAAGGATGGCATCGTGTTCGACTTCGTCAGCCGCACCACGCCGACCTCCGGCCAGGAACTCACCTTCGTGAGCCAGCTTCTGAAAGCCGCGACGGGCACGCCTCAGCTGTTCGACTGACAGGACGCAAGACACCACCCGGAAATCAAAAACCCCGCGGGATCGCTCCCGCGGGGTTTTTTGCATCAGTGTCCGTTGGATCAGTGCGCCAGAATGGCCAGCAGCAGCAGCGCCACGATGTTGGCGATCTTGATCATCGGGTTGATCGCCGGGCCGGCGGTGTCCTTGTAGGGATCACCCACGGTGTCGCCCGTGACCGCCG
>JBEBSP010000249.1:0-3572 GCA_040394255.1 Agaricicola taiwanensis
CGCCTCCTCGTGCAGCGCCTCCGACAGCGACAGGACATAGGCCTTGGTCGCGTAATAGACCGCCATGTAAGGCCCGGCCTGGAAAGCAGCGGTGGAGGCCACATTGATGATGCCGCCTCCCTTGCGCGCGATCAGTCCCGGCAGCACCAGCCGCGACAGCGCCGTGAGCGCGGTGATGTTGAGCTGCACCATGGCCAGTTGCCGGTCCTCCGGCAGGGTGGCGAAGCGGCCGCGCAGGCCGAAACCGGCGTTGTTGACCAGCGTGTGGATGGCGACGCCCTCGTCATCAAGCGCGCGGATGAGCGCGAGCGGCGTGTCGGGCTTTTCAAGGTCGGCGGCGAAGACCCGCACCGGCACGCCATGCCGCGCGGTCAGGTCCGCGGCCAGCGCATCGAGCCGATCCTTGCGCCGCGCGACCAGCACCAGCCCGCTGCCCTGTCCGGCGAAGGCCCGCGCGATGGCGGCGCCGATGCCGGAGGATGCTCCCGTGACGACGGTCCAGCGAGGTTCGGTCATGTCGGCAGCCCTGTGTGCGGATTCGGGCCTCCACTATAGCCACCATGGCCGCTGTCTGTCCGGCCATGGCGAAACGTTCATCAACCGCCGAGATCGACCACTTCCACGCGGCGGTTGAGCGAGCGGCCCTCTTCCGTGCGGTTGGACGCCACCGGCGCCGCCATGCCGACGCCCACCGGCGTCAACCGCGTCCGCTCGATGCCGTAGTCGCGCGCCAGGGCCTCGACCACGGCGCGGGCACGGCGCTCGGACAGGTCCCGGTTGTAGTCGACCCCGCCCTTGGCGTCGGTATGACCGGCGATCATCACCCTGAGGCCGCCGCTGTCCTTCAGAAGCTTGGCGATCTCATCGAGCTGCGCCTTGGAATCGGGACGGATGCCGTCCTTGTCGAAGTCGAACAGGATGCCGTAGACGGCGACCTTGCCGGATGAAGTAAGGTCGCGGTTCATGGCCGCCGCCTCGACGACCACCATGCGGTTCTCCATGGGCTTCATCTCGATCACGTCGAGCTGGATGATCGTGCGGCCCCGGCTCGGCCCGCCGCTGTGGTTCGGCACGGCATAGACCGAGGCATAAACGTCGCCTTCCGCACTGGCCTTGCGGGCCGCGACATAGCGCACCGCATCGTCCCAGCCTCCCCAGATCGCCATCTGTCGAGGTCCGGTCTCGATGGTGCCGGGGATATCGCCGCACTCCTTCTTGCGGGCGCAGGAGAAGATCGGCGCGAATCCGGCGGCGGACAGGGCGGTCTCGTAATTGCGGATGACCTCCAGCGGCGAACGGTCGGCCGGGGCGCGGTAGGTGATGCGCGTCACCTTGCCTTCCAGCTCCAGCGAAGCCTTGCGGTCGGTCGAAACCCTGAGCTGATGGTCGGCGAACCGCTCGACCTGATGAACGACGATCTCCGAGCCCTCGTAGCGCGGCAGCAGCGGATGGTCGGAGCTTCCCTTCACATCCTGGGCCAGGGCGATGGCGATGCTCGCAAGAACGACAAGGCAGGACAGCGCGATTCTCATCATGTGGTGTGTTCCTTTTCGATTGGCGCGGTTCCGCCCGCGCCTTCCGGATCACCCCTGTGACGCGGCGGCACGCGGACAGGTTCACCGCTTTCACATCGTAAAGACCTGTCCTCGGGCAACGGAGCCCGTCGCTGGTCAAGATCACCCTGCGTTGCTAGTCTTCCCGTTTGCAACAGACGAAAGCTGCCATCGGTGCCGGACAACGAAAAAGCAGAGCAGATCGGCCAGCTCCTGAACACTCCCGACCTTGCGGACGCGCTCGAGAGCGACCAGTTCAAGCAGTTCCTCGATCAGGTGCCCATCGCCATCGCCGTGGCGGAACTGAAACCATCCGAGCGGATCGTCTACGCCAATCTGGAATTCGAACGTCTGTCGGAGATGCCCGCGGCCGAGGTCGTCGGCAAGTCATGGGATATGCTGGCGTGCACCGCCACCGCCTCCGGCGCGCAGCGCCCCCTGAGCGAGGCCATAGTGGAGGATCAGGAATACATCGGCCTCTTCGTCATCGAGCGGGGCGGCAAATCCGTGAATGTCTGGTCCAACGTCATTGAGGATGACGGCGGCGAGCCTCTGTACCGTCTCGTGGCGCTGGCCGCCGCCGAAGATACGGAAGGCACCGGGCACGAAGCGATCGTCCGGCAGCTTCAGGACAGGGACACGCTGCTGCGCGAATTGCAGCACCGGGTGAAAAACAATCTTCAGATGATAACGGCCCTGATCCGCATGGAGGCACGCAACCTGCCGAATGAAGGTGAGCGCTTCGACCGGCTGGCCGGGCGGGTGGAATCGCTCGCGCTGCTGTACGAATCCCTTTCCGAGCAGGGCGTGACCGAGGAGATCGATCTCGGCATATACCTCAGCCAGGTGGCCTCGGCGGTCATGCGCGCCCATGCCGTCGAAGGAATTCGCCTCGACCTGAAGGTGGACACATGGCCCGTGTCCATAAATGTCGCCATGCCCACGGGGCTCGTCGTCAACGAACTGCTCATGAATGCCCTCAAACACGCATTCAAGGGCCGCGACGGCGGCACGATCACGCTTCACAGCCTGGTGGACGATCGCGGATGCAGCGTTATCGTGGCGGATGATGGCGTGGGCCTTCCCGAAGGCGCGGAATGGCCGCAGCGCGGCAAGCTCAGCGCATTGATCGTGAAGTCCCTGCGCCAGAACGCCCACGCCACCGTGGAGGTCCATTCGGATGCCGGCAAAGGCCTGAGCGTCACCATGAGATTCACGCGCAACGCCGCTGCCGCCGAGGTGAAGGCCGACAGCCCGGCCGGATCGTGACATCCCTCCCCGCGACATGATGCGGTGAATAGCGCCCCCTTTCGCCCCGAAAGGCTTTCCCTCGCACGCTATGGCGTGTAAACGACGCCCTTAGCCGATTTCATCCGAAGACGTTCGCTCCGTTCAACCGCCCATGCGCGCGAACGGCCGCGGCCGCATGACGCCCGAGACCCATGCCCAAACGCACCGACATCTCCTCCATCCTCATCATAGGCGCCGGCCCGATCGTCATCGGCCAGGCCTGCGAGTTCGACTATTCGGGCACCCAGGCCGTGAAGACGCTGAAGGCGGAAGGCTACCGGATCATCCTGGTCAACTCCAATCCCGCGACCATCATGACCGACCCGGACCTGGCGGACGCGACCTATGTGGAGCCGATCACGCCGGAGATCGTGGCCAAGATCATCGAGAAGGAGCGCCCGGACGCGCTGCTGCCCACCATGGGCGGCCAGACCGCGCTCAACTGCGCGCTGTCGCTGAAGAAGATGGGCGTGCTGGAGAAGTACAACGTCGAGATGATCGGCGCGACGGCCGAGGCCATCGACAAGGCCGAGGACCGCGAGCTGTTCCGCGAGGCCATGACCAAGATCGGCCTCGACACGCCCAATTCGCATCACATCAAGACGCTGGGGCAGGCGCTGGAGGCGCTGGAGGACATCGGCCTTCCCGCCATCATCCGCCCCTCCTTCACCATGGGCGGCACCGGCGGCGGCATCGCCTACAACAAGGCCGAGTTCATCGACATCGTCG
>JBEBSP010000250.1:0-3553 GCA_040394255.1 Agaricicola taiwanensis
GGCCGGAGGTGAAGGCATGCCGATCCTTTCGTCACAGTCCCAGCAGAGCCGCGATGTCGTCCGCCGCCAGGGTCGCGTCGAGCCGGCCGTCGCGAACCGCCCGCTCGATCTCGGAGCGCCGCGCGGCCAGCATGGGGTCGGAGGTCAGCTTGTGCCGCAGGCGCTCCTCCACCAGCGCCCACATCCAGGACAGTTGCTGGCGGGCGCGGCGGGCGGCCAGTTCTCCGTCCGCCTCGGCCTTGCGCCAGCCCGCGTCGATCGTCTCCCAGAGTTCGGCCACGCCGTCGCCGGTCAGGCCCGACATGGTGAGCACCGGCGTCGCGCGGTCCTGCCCGAGGATCCGCAGCGCGGCCTTCAGCTCCGCCGCCGCCCTGCGGGCGCGCGGGAGGCTGTCGCCGTCGGCCTTGTTGACGGCGATGATGTCGGCGATCTCCAGCACGCCCTTCTTGATGCCCTGCAGTTCGTCGCCCGCGCCGGGCAGGGCGAGCACCACGAAGAGATCCGTCATGTCGGCCACGGCGGTTTCCGACTGGCCGGTGCCGACCGTCTCCACCAGCACCACGTCGAAGCCCGCCGCCTCGCACAGCAGCATGGCCTCGCGGGTCTTGGCCGCGACGCCGCCCAGCGTTCCGGCGGTGGGCGAGGGGCGGACGTAGGCGGCGGGGTCGAGCGCGAGGCGGCCCATGCGGGTCTTGTCGCCGAGGATCGAGCCGCCGGTGCGGGTCGAGGACGGGTCGACCGCAAGCACGGCGACCTTCAGCCCGCTGGCGGTCAGATGGCTGCCGAGCGCGTCGATGGCGGTGGATTTGCCCACGCCGGGAACGCCCGTGACGCCGATCCGCCGCGCCCGCCCGGTGTGCGGCAGCACCTCCCGGATCAGGGCGCGGGCTTCTTTCCTGTGGACGGTTTTGGTGGATTCCACCAGCGTGATGGCGCGCGCCAGCACCGCGCGGTCGCCCTGCGAAAGGCGGGCGGCGAGCGAGGCGGTGTCAGGGGTCGGGCTTGTGGCGGTCATGGTCGCGATTCGACGGGCGATGGACGCTCAGGCTACCATCCCGGCTGCCTTACGCGGAAACCTTGACGCGTGGCCCTTCCAGAGACTATACGTCCGGCAACGTCGCGGGAGACATCTCGCGTGTGCGGCGCGGTTCGTGTCATACGGGCCCGCGCCGCGATCGTTTAGGCCACACGAGTTTCGAAGGAGCACGACCATGTCGCGTCGTTGCGAGCTGAGCGGCAAGGGCGTCCAGTCGGGCCACCTCGTCAGCCATTCCAATCACAAGACGAAGCGGCGCTTCCTGCCGAATCTCGTCAAGGTTACGCTGCTGTCCGAAGTGCTGAAGCGCGCGGTGCGGCTGCGCGTCTCGGCCCATGCCCTGCGCTCGGTCGAGCATCGCGGCGGTCTCGACGCCTTCCTCACCAAGGCCAAGGCCGATGACCTGTCGCCGAACGCTCTCGAGCTGAAGCGCCAGATCACCAAGGCCCAGGCCGAAGCCTCCGCGTCCTGAGGCTTTTGCCATGACGACCGCGCGACCCTATGCGGCGCGTGATCTCGTCCTGCCGGTGCTCGGCATGGCGGCGATCGTCGCCGCCTCCAACATCGCCGTCCAGCATCCGGTGACGCTGTTCGGCCTCCAGGATTTCCTGACCTGGGGCGCGCTGACCTATCCCATCGCCTTCTTCGTCAACGACCTGACCAACCGTCGCTTCGGCCCCGCCGCCGCGCGCCGGGTGGTGATCGCCGGTTTCGTGATCGCCGTCATCCTGTCGGTCTGGCTGTCCAACCCGCGCATCGCCTTCGCGTCCGGTTCTGCCTTCCTGTTCGCCCAACTGCTCGACATCACGGTGTTCAATCGCCTGCGCCGCCAGGCGTGGTGGCGCGCGCCGCTGGCCGCGAGCTTGGTGGGCTCGGCGCTGGATACGGCGCTGTTCTTCTCGCTTGCCTTCGCGGGGGTGTTCGCGGGCCTCGGTCATTCGGACGCTTTCGCGCTGGAGGCCGTGTCCTTCTTCGGCGCTGGCTTCGATGCGCCGCGCTGGGTTTCATGGGCCTTCACCGATCTCCTGGTGAAGATCGCCATGGCGGTGGTGATGCTGGTGCCCTACGGCGCGCTGCTCAGGGTCGTGCTGCCGCTGGAGGCGGTGCGCCGGGCGGGTTAATCGCCGAGCGCGAACTGCAACAGCACTGTTCGCTGGAACCCATTGAAGTTGTCATCCGAGACCAGCGTCAGCACGGTCGCCTCGCCGTCACGATGCACGGCCAGGGCTTCCATGTTGTCGATCTCCGACGACAGCGATGCTTCCAGCAGCACCTCGCCGTCGAGCCGTGCGCCGGGCTTGATGTCGCTGCCCGCGATGCGGCGCAGGCGCATGCTCAGGCTGAAGGGCGGGCGGTAGCGGCGTTCCAGCAGCACGGCGTCGCCGGACGGCAGCATGGCGAGATCGGTCACGGCATAGCCGTCGCGCCGGACCACGGCGAGAGCCTTGCCGCCCTTCGTTCCCAGAAGCCAGGCGGGATGATCCGCCTCCGATGACGCGCCTTCCTCGGCGATGGCCAGCAGTGCTCCGGCCTGGGCGTGTCCGGCGGGCAAACGGGCGATGGCTTCCAGTCCGGCGTTGGCGGTCAGCCTTGAAACCGCATCCGGAACGGGCAAGGCGGCGGCTTTTGTCGGCCGGCCGCTGGTGTCCAGATCGAGCCGGAGCACCTTGTGGCGGCGCTCGATGGCGATAAAGGCGCGGCTGCCATCGATCTCCAGCGCCTCGACGTCGCGGTCGCGGGTGCGCGGCAGGGTTCCGCCGCCCGGTCGCGGGATCGGGCGGATGTCGGCATCCGTCAGGGAGGTTGGCGCGCCCTTGTCGTAGGCCACACGCGCGGTCAGCCAGAAGCCTCGGTCGGTCACGGCGGTCAGGCGCGTTCCGTCGGCGCTGAGGCGCAGGCCCGACAGGCCGCCGAAATCCTCGTGCGCGCTCGACAGCACCAGCCCGCCGCGAAAGGTGAGCTTGCCGAAATCGCGCCGGTCCGGCTCGCCGCGGTGAAAGACGGTGATCGGGCGGGCGTTGATGGTGAGCGGTTCGGCCTGTGCGGGCGCGGCCAGCATGACGGCGAGCAGAAGACAGCCCAGATGCCTCATGCGCGGCGGCGCTGTCCGTTGGCGGGTGCTTTCGGAGGGGCCTCGTCGAACAGCTCGGCGAGCTTGTCGGTCATGGCGCCGGCCAGTTCCTCGGCGTCGACGATGGTGACCGCGCGGCGGTAGTAGCGCGTGACGTCGTGGCCGATGCCGATGGCGATCAGTTCCACCGGCGAGCGGGTCTCGATCTCCTCGATGACGGCGCGCAGGTGCCGTTCGAGGTAGTTGCCCGCGTTGACCGACAGCGTCGAGTCGTCCACCGGCGCGCCGTCGGAGATCATCATCAGGATGCGGCGGTTCTCCGGGCGTCCGATCAGCCGGCCGTGCGCCCAGGTCAGCGCCTCGCCGTCGATGTTCTCCTTCAGGAGCCCCTCGCGCATCATCAGGCCGAGGTTCTTGCGCGCCCGCCGCCAGGGCGCGTCGGCGGA
>JBEBSP010000251.1:0-3522 GCA_040394255.1 Agaricicola taiwanensis
CCATCGCCATCTCCAACGGCCGCCAGCAGGTCGACAGCGGCACCAAGATGATCCATCTGGGCAAGAACACCCGGTCCAAGATCATCTCCAAGGGCATCGCGGCGGGCCAGTCGGAGAACACCTATCGCGGCCTCGTCTCGGCGCACCGCAAGGCGACCGGCGCCCGCAACTTCACCAACTGCGACAGCCTGCTGATCGGCGACCAATGCGGCGCGCATACCGTGCCCTACATCGAGGCCAAGACCTCGACGGCGGTGTTCGAGCATGAGGCCACCACCTCCAAGATCGCCGAGGACCAGCTGTTCTACTGCCAGCAGCGCGGGCTTTCGGAGGAGGAAGCCATCGCGCTGATCGTCAACGGCTTCGTCAAGGAGGTGCTCCAGCACCTGCCCATGGAGTTCGCGGTCGAGGCGCAGAAGCTGATCTCCATCAGCCTTGAGGGCTCGGTGGGGTAACGCGGCGACCCCGAACCTGACGGCGACACATCACTCCGCGATCCCTCGGGAGCGCGACACAAGGAACGGAAACGAAAATGCTTGAGATCAAGAACCTCCACGCCTCCGTCGAGGACAACGAAATCCTGAAGGGCCTCGACCTGGTCGTGAAGCCCGGCGAGGTCCACGCCATCATGGGCCCCAACGGCTCGGGCAAGTCGACGCTGTCCTATGTCCTCGCCGGCAAGGAGGACTATGAGGTCACCGAAGGCTCCGCCATGTTGGACGGCGAGGATCTGTTCGCGCTGGAAGCCGACGAGCGCGCCGCCAAGGGCCTGTTCCTGGCCTTCCAGTACCCGCTGGAAATCCCCGGCGTCGCCACCATGACCTTCCTCAAGTCCGCCCTCAACGCCCAGCGCCGCGCCCGCGACGAGGGTGAGCTGACGACCCCGGAGTTCATGAGGCTTGTCAAGGAAAACGCAGATGCCCTCGGTATTTCCATGGATATGTTGAAGCGTCCTCTCAACGTCGGTTTTTCCGGCGGCGAGAAGAAGCGCAACGAAATCCTCCAGATGGCGCTCTTGGAGCCGAAATACTGCATCCTCGACGAGACGGATTCCGGCCTCGACATCGACGCCCTGAAGATTGTCTCCGACGGCGTCAACGCCCTGCGCGCCAAGGATCGCGGCTTCGTGGTCATCACCCACTATCAGCGCCTGCTCGATCACATCGTGCCGGACGTGGTCCACGTCATGTCCAGCGGCCGCATCGTCCGCACCGGCGGTCCGGAGCTGGCGCACGAACTGGAAGCCAAGGGCTACGCCGATTACGTCGGCGCGGCCGCGTGAGGAGGTGGTCATGACAGCCGACGTTCAGCAGCCCATACGCACCGCCGCCGAGACGGCGCTGGCCGAAGCCTTCGCCAAGGCCCGCGCCCCGCTGGCCCCCGCCGAGGTTGCCCGCCGCGACGCCGCCTTCGCGCTGTTCCACGAGGCGGGTCTTCCGCACCGCCGCGTCGAGGAGTGGAAATACACCGACCTGCGCGCCGCCATGCGCGAGGCCAAGCCTCTGGCCGAGCCCAACAGCGCCGCGACCGTGGCCGCCGCGGTTTCGGCCATCGCCCGCTTCGACCATCTGGCCGAGGCCCGCGCCGTGCTCATCAATGGCCAGTATGTGCAGGACCTCGCGAAATCCGGCGGCGTTTCGCTGGTTCCGCTCGCCGCCGCCATCGCGGAGGGCCACGAATTGCTGGCCCGCCTCGGCACGGCCGGTGCGCCGGAGGACAACACGGCGGTCGCGCTCAACACGGCCTTCGCCTCCGACGGCGTGCTGGCGCGCATTCCGGCGGGCGGCACGGCGCGGTTCCACATCGCGCTGCATCAGGAAGGCGATCACGCCTCCTTCGCCCGCGTGCTGGTCGTGGTGGAGGCGGGAGCCACCGCCGAGATCATCGAGACCCACACCGGCAACGGCGCGCAGCAGACCAACACGCTGGTGGAGATCATCGCCGCCGACGACGCCAAGGTGACGCATCTCAAGCTTCAGGACGAAAGCCGCGAGACGCTGCATCTGGCCACTCTCGCCGTGCATCTCGGCTCGAAGGTCGACTTCACCTCGACCGCGCTGGCGAAGGGGGCAAGCCTCGCCCGCCAGCAGATCTTCATGACCTTCGCGGGCGAGCACACCGACGGCGCTCTGGCCGGCGTCACGCTCGGCGCGGGCAGGCGTCATCTCGACACCACGCT
This sequence comes from Agaricicola taiwanensis, assembly GCA_040394255.1. Lineage (GTDB taxonomy): Bacteria > Pseudomonadota > Alphaproteobacteria > Rhizobiales > Methylopilaceae > Agaricicola > Agaricicola taiwanensis_A. The sequence goes on from JBEBSP010000251.1 coordinate 2,180, forward strand.
GTTCGTCGATCACGCGGTGCCTCATTGCAACAGCCGCGAGCGCTACAAGACCGTGCTGACCGACGAGGCGCGCGGCGTGTTCCAGGGCAAGATCCTGGTGCGGCGCGACGCCCAGAAGACCGACGGCCAGATGAAGTCCGACGCGCTCCTGCTCAGCGAGGGTTCCGAGATGGACCTGAAGCCGGAGCTGGAGATCTACGCCGACGACGTGCTCTGCGCCCATGGCGCGACGGCGGGCGCGATCGACGACGAGCTCTTGTTCTACCTCCTGGCGCGCGGAATCCCGCGCATCGAGGCCGAGGCGCTGCTCATCACCGCCTTCGCGGGCGAGGTGTTCGACGGCATCGAGGACGAGGCCGTCCGCGATCTGTTCGTGGACGCCGCGCAGGAGTGGCTGGTCAACCGGGTGTGATGCCCTCGCGGCCGTCATGCCCGGACGTGGGTCCGGGCATCCGCGCGTTTGCGACCGCAGCCAAAGGAACATGTGGATGGCCGGGCCTGGCCCGGCCGTGACGCAGAACGGTGAAAGACCATAGCCATGAACGCCCCCGTACCGAACCTCGCCTACGACGTGGAGCGCATCCGCAAGGATTTCCCGATCCTGTCGCTGGAGGTCTACGGCAAGCCGCTGGTCTATCTCGACAACGGCGCCTCGGCCCAGAAGCCGCGTCAGGTGCTGGACGCCATGACGGAGGCTTACGAGACGAAATACGCCAACGTGCATCGCGGCCTGCACCACCTCGCCAACGCCGCCACCGAGGCCTACGAGGGCGCGCGCGAGAAGGTGAGGGGCTTCCTCAACGCCGCTTCCGTGGACGAGGTGATCTTCACCCGTTCGGCCACCGGCGCGATCAACGCCGTGGCCTCTTCCTTCGGGCAGGCGCATCTGGCCGAGGGCGACGAGATCGTGCTCTCGATCATGGAGCACCATTCCAACATCGTGCCCTGGCACTACCACCGCGAACGCAAGGGCGCGGTCATCAAATGGGCGCCGATCCGCGACGACGGCTCCTTCGACCTCGACGCCTTCGAGGCGCTGCTGACGGAACGCACGAAGATCGTCGCCGTCACCCACATGTCCAACGTGCTCGGCACGGTGACGCCGGTGAAGGACATCGTGCGCCTCGCCCATGCGCGCGGCATCCCGGTGCTGGTCGACGGCAGCCAGGGCGCGGTCCATCTGCCGGTCGACGTGCAGGATATCGGCGCGGATTTCTACGTCATGACCGGCCACAAGCTCTACGGCCCGACCGGCATCGGCGTGCTCTATGGCAAATACGACCTGCTGGCCGAGATGCAGCCCTATCAGGGCGGCGGCGAGATGATCGACACCGTGACCATGG
>JBEBSP010000252.1:0-3501 GCA_040394255.1 Agaricicola taiwanensis
CAGGCGCCCAGCGTCGGGCTTTCCCAGTCGTCCTCGACGAAGCGGATGTCGTGCAACAGCGGGTCGATGCCAATGGCCTTCAGCGACCTCAGATACAGATCCTGAAGGTTTGAGGGGTTCGGCTTCAGGATCACCTGGAACTGGTAATAGTGCTGAAAACGGTTGGGGTTCTCGCCGTAGCGGCCGTCCTTGGGGCGGCGCGAGGGCTGGACATAGGCCGCCTTCCAGGGCTTTGGCCCCAGCGCGCGCAACGTGGTGCCGGGATGGAAGGTGCCCGCGCCGACCTCCATATCGTAAGGCTGGAGGATGACGCAGCCCTCCTCCGCCCAGAAGCGTTGCAGCGTGAGGATCAGGCCCTGGAACGAGCGGGCCGGGCTCATCGGATCGGCGAGAGCGGGCATGGTGGAAACATCCGGGAAATGAAGCGGGCGCGACCCTATCGGCGGGTCCGCCGAGGGTCAAGGCGACGCATTCGCACGATGAGGCGTCAACTTTTCATGAACCATATCCGTCGAGGGCGCGACCGATGATCAGAACGCCGCATCCGGCGTCGAACACAGGGGTTCATCATGCCACAGACAGTCACACAGCGTCCGTCGCGGCGCGCCGCCACCATTGCTCTCGGTTCCGTCTTCGCCCTCTTCGCGGTGCTCTATGCCAGCGAAAGCTTCGCCCAGGCGGCGGGTGGTGGCAGAGGCGGCGGTGGTGGCGGTGGCGCGAGCAGCAGCAACGGCGGAAGCGGTGGCGGCCCTTCGCCCGCGCTGGAATGCATCAGCAAGAATTGCGACTGGTTCGCCGCCAAGCCAAAGAAGCCCAATCCGCCGCGCTGCGTCGGGCAGAACTGCGGCTTCACAGCGGTGCCGCAGCCCAACCCCAACCGGGTTCCAGAGCCCGAAGTCACCGGCAGCGCAACCGCCGGCCGCTGCGACGACACACGACAGGGGTCGGCGTTCTGCCGGGCCGACGTCAGCGCGGTTCATTGAGTCCCTATCGGCGCGCATTCCCGGACGGCGAACCGGCACCCACTTCGCCTGGGAATGCCTTTACCCCGACGCATTCCCGGGCGGCGAACCGGCACCCACTTCGCCTGGGAATGCTTGGGGATCAGGGCGCCAGTGCCCGCTCGCGGGATCGCGGCGGAGTATGGGCGCTCCCTTGTCCGGGGTGATCTTGCCGGAGCGCTCGCGTTCATCGAGCTTCAGCGCGATGCGCTCCATTCCCCGCCGGGCGATGCGGACCATGGCCACACCCAGAACGGCGAACCCGATCACCGGCAGTATCGGTCCCATCAGATCCTCCCCGCCGTCACAAACCGAAGCGCGACCATAACGCGCGCGTTTCCAGCGCCGTGATCGCCTCATCGGCGAGGCCGGCGGCCAGCCCACCGTCACGCGGGGTCATGCGCCTCAGCATGAGGCCGCGCGATGCGCCCACGGGCTTCAGCACGACGTCCTCGCCGTAGCGTTCGTGCATGACGTCGCGCAGGTTGCCGAGGCAATCGACCAGACCGAGCTCCCGCGCCTGTCTGCCCGTCCAGAAGGCGCCGGAGAACAGCGTCCCGTCGGCGCCGTCGAGCGCCCCGGCCCGGCGCTCCTTGACCAGTGCGATGAAATCCTCATGCACATCCTTCTGGATGGCCTTCAGCCGTTCGACATCCTCAGGCTTCTCCGGCTGGAAAGGGTCCAGGATCACCTTGCCGTTCCCCGAGGCGTGCAGACGGCGCTCGACGCCGATCTTCTCGATCAGGCCGGTGAATCCGAAGCCCGCCGAAATGACGCCGATCGAGCCAACGATGGAGGAGGCATCGGCAACGATCTCATCGCCCGCGCAGGCGATCATGTAACCGCCGGATGCGGCGGCATCCTCGACGAAGACCGTGACCCTGCGGTCATGCTGGTCGGCGAGCGAGCGGATGCGGCGATGGATCAGGTGCGACTGCACCGGCGCGCCGCCCGGCGAGTTGACGATGATCGCCACCTCGCGCGCGTTGGACATGCGGAAGGCGCGCTCCAGCACGGGCGCGGCGGAGGCCAGCGTCAGCGCGGGCCTGAGCGGCGTGCCCATGCCGATGGCGCCGGTGAGGCGGACGACCGGCACGACGGGGGTGCCGGGGCGCATATGCCGGGGAAGGACCGGTGAGAGCCAGCGCGTGACCTGATGGCGGAACGATGTGTCTGTCATGACGATGATAGATAGGGGGCCGGGGGCGATCCTGCAATTCACTCGCCACCGGAAAGCCGCCTCACCGGGTAAGGCGAAGCTTGGACATCTTGCTCGCGATGGTGTCGAAGGCGAAGCTCAAGCTTCCGTTGCGATCGATTTCGACCATATGGCTCGGACTCGTCGCGCAATTGCTGAGCAGCTGACGCCCGCTCGCCTCGGCAACGCCGAAGGCGATGACGTATATCTCGATGCCCGCCTCCTTGGCGTTGGTGCAGGCAAGGGACATGCGCTGATCCAGATACTGGTTCGCGACGTCGGCATCCCACCCATCCGGGAAACGGCCGTAGACGAGTGAGCCATAGGATGAATAGTGCGTTCCGGAAGGAGCGATGGCCTTGTCGGAGCCATGCATTCTAAATTCTTCCGGATCAAGGTTGTTGCCCCCATCGCTCATCAGCACGAGAACCTTGCGGACCTCGCCGTAGGGCGCGCCTTCCGTGAAGGGAACGCCCGGCGACAGCACGCGCCATCCCCAGGCCACGCCCTCGGCGGTGACGGTCCCGGATCCCTGATAGTGCCGAAGGGCGGCGATGCTGGACGTCAGCGCGGCGTAATCGTTGGTCAGCGGAAGTATCGGCTCCGGGCAGGCGCGGTTCGGCCCTCTCGTGGCCGGAGGTGTCTCGACGATGTTCAACGTCTTGCCCGGCCGGTACTTCAGCACCGAAAAATGGCGCCCCCAACCGTTCGTACTCAGGTTCGAACCCGGCGCATCAAAGGGTTCATCCGACATGTAGTTGTTCGCCCCTTCGGGAAACCAGACATCGCCCGGGTCGAGCCCGTCCGGCCAGAAGTATTTGGCCCACAGGGTGTTCTTGTTCGTCCCCGGAGGGGTATCGTTAACATCGTAAGGTTCAGGCCGCGCCTCGACGCATCCCTTCCATGTCACCTCGGGCAGCAGTTCGTAGAGTGTCGAGTTGTTGACGTTGCTGGGATTGGCATAATCGCAGGCACCGATTTCAACCACAGTGTAAGGCGTCGCGGCATGTGCGGCTGGCAGGAAAAAATCCACGAGAGCCGTGATGACAGTCTTGATTTCCGGCATGTCCAGCCATCCGGATTCACCGCCTCCCTTCACCCCGCCCTCTCCCGGCAGGGGAGGGCATCCGGGATTTGCACGACGGGCGATGTAAATACCCTGCAGATTATGCGCGTTGTGTTTTGATCTCTTCGCTATCGTGTCCAGCCATGCGCTCTGCGACGGAGAGGTGCCGATGTTCACAGCCCCCACGAAGGGCACCAGCGCGACCTTGGCGGCGGGATTGGTGCCATTGCTCGTGA
>JBEBSP010000253.1:0-3428 GCA_040394255.1 Agaricicola taiwanensis
GGCGTGATCGCCTTCTCCAGCGCCTCGGCCGTCAGCTTGAAGCCGTTCTCGATGGAGGTTGGCGCAAACACCGGTGTTCCGCCGTTGAGCGCCACCATCTCGGGATAGCTCACCCAGTAGGGAGCCGGGATGATGACCTCGTCGCCGGGGTTAAGCGTCGCCACGAAGGCGTTGTAAAGAATCTGCTTTCCACCGGTCGCCACGATGGTCTGGGACGGCGTGTAATCGAGCCCGTTCTCGCGCTTGAACTTGCGCGAGATGGCTTCGCGCAGCGGCTGGATGCCGGACACCGGCGGATATTTGGTCTCGCCGCGCTTGATGGCTTCGATGCCCGCCTGCTTGATGTTGTCCGGCGTATCGAAATCCGGCTCGCCGGCACCGAGGCCGATGATGTCGCGGCCCTGAGCTTTCAGCTCACGCGCCTTCTGGGTGACGGCAATGGTGGCGGACGGCTTCACGCGCTTCAGCGCGTCTGCGAGAAAGGCCATTTTGGAAGGGCTCCAATGAACCAGATGAAACAGGGATCAGACGGTGCGGACCCTAGTCCTGTGCCCGCTGCCGCGCAAGCGCATTACCGTTATGAAACACATGGATCAATGTGATATGTCGACACTTCGCTCAAGAACGAAGTTGAGCCGCGTTTCCTTCACGACCCTGTAGCCCTTCTCGCGCAGAAGGCCGACGAGATCGATCTGCCAGCGCTCGCGGGCGCTCTCCAGCACCAGAAGGCGCGGCCAGCAGGATTCGGGCGCGTCGCGGAAGAAGGGCTCCAGGATGATGTCCTCGGCGCCCTCGACGTCCAATTTGAGACCATCGATCCGCGACAGGTCCTCGTCCTGGATGAAGGACAGCAGCGTCTTGGCGGGCACGGTGACGGTGCCGTCGCTCTGCCGGTCGGGCCGCACGAACTTGAGGCCGGTTTCACCACGGTTGCGGCTGTCCACGAACAGCGTCGCCTCGCCGTCGCGGTCGGCGATGGCGCAGGCCACCGCCTTGATGCCGCTGCCGGGATTCTGGCGGATGTTCTCGATCAGCCGGTCGAAAATGTCCGGTTGCGGCTCGATGGCCACCACCGTCGCACCGGCCTTGGCCTGCCCGGCGACGAACAGCGCATAGCCGCCGATGTTGGCGCCGACATCGACGAAGACATAGGGAGAGGCGCTGCGGGCGATGTGCTCCGCGAGCAGCCAGCGCTCGTCGGCATCGAAATACTGCGGCGTGAACAGGATGCGCTTCTCGCAGACATTGTCGGCCGGATGGAGGCGGAAGCGCACCCCGAAGACCTCGACGTCGACGGGCGGCGTCAGCCCCCGGAACCCGAACCGCCGCAATGCGAAGGCCGCCCTGCGCCCGAGCCAGCTGTCGGGCATGGCGCGTGTCCAGCGGATGAAACGCGCCAGACGGGCGTCGGGCGCAAAGGCGCCGAAAGGCGGGGAATCGCTCATCGTCATACGGACTTTCCGGTTGATCGTCGCGCGGGACTTACCATTGAGCCGCGGCGAGGCCAAGGACACGTCTTCTTGTTCGGCCTTCGGCATGGCATACATTGTGTTGGCCATATCCTTTTTCGAGATGCTTGAATGACCCTCTATGTTGATGCCGCCGCCGCGCCGAAGCGCAAGACCTCCGGACAGATCAAGCTTTACGGCCCCGACGGCTTCGAAGGCATGCGCAAGGCGGGCGCACTGACCGCCCAGGCGCTGGACCTCGTCAACGACATCGTCCGGCCGGGCGTCACCACGGACGCCATCGACCGCATGGTTCTCCAGTTCGCCCTCGACAACGGCGCGATACCCGCGACGCTGATGTACCGCGGCTACCGGCATTCCACCTGCACCTCGATCAACCACGTCGTCTGCCACGGCATTCCCAATGACAAGCCGCTGCGCGAGGGCGACATCATCAACGTCGACGTCACCCTGATCGTCGACGGCTGGTACGGCGATTCGAGCCGCACCTACGCGGTCGGCAAGCTGCCCCGCCGCGCCGAACGGCTGATCGAGGTGACCTATGAATCCATGATGCTGGGCATCCAGGCCATCCGCCCCGGCGCGACCACGGGCGACATCGGCGCCGCGATCCAGACCTTCGCCGAAGGCGAGCGCTGCTCGGTGGTGCGCGATTTCTGCGGCCACGGCCTCGGCCTCCTGTTCCACGACGAACCCAACATCCTGCACTACGGTCGCCCCGGCGAGGGCGTGGTGCTCAAGCCCGGCATGTTCTTCACGGTCGAGCCGATGATCAATCTGGGCCGGCCGCATCTCAAGGTCTTGTCGGACGGCTGGACGGCGGTCACCCGCGACCGGTCGCTCTCGGCCCAGTTCGAGCATCAGATCGGCGTCACCGAGACCGGCTGCGAGATCTTCACGCTCTCGCCCGGCGGCCTCGACAATCCGCTCGCCGCAAAATGAGCATCGGCGTCGGCAAGGGGGCTGGCAGGGGATCGCGCAAGACGCCGCCCTCGCCCGCCTCCTTCGCCGAAGCCGCCGACGCGAAAGTCACGACGCCGCATTATCTCGGCCACCGCGACCGCCTGCGCGCCCGCTTCCAGGAAGCTGGCGCCGATGCCCTGCCCGATTATGAGCTGCTCGAGCTCTTGCTCTTCCGCTCGATCCCGCAGCGGGACGTCAAGCCGCTCGCCAAGGAGCTGATCCAGCGCTTCGGCTCCTTCGCCGAGGTGCTGGCCGCACCGGTTTCCCGCCTCACCGAGGTGAAGGGCGTCGGCGAAGGCGTGGCGCTCGACCTCAAGATCGTCGAGGCGGCGCTGAAGCGCATGGCCAGGGGCGCGGTCGGCAAGCGCCCGGTGCTCTCGTCATGGTCCTCGGTGCTCGACTATTGCCGCATGGCGATGGCCTTTGCCGAGCGCGAGCAGTTCCGCATCCTCTTCCTCGACAAGAAGAACGCCCTGATCGCCGACGAGGTGCAGCAGACCGGCACGGTCGACCACACGCCGGTCTATCCGCGCGAGGTCGTGCGCCGGGCGCTCGAGCTCTCGGCTTCGGCCGTCATCCTCGTCCACAACCATCCCTCGGGCGACCCGACGCCGTCCGGCGCCGACGTGCGGATGACGCGCGAGCTCGTCGACATCGCCAAGCCGCTCGGCATCGCCATCCACGACCACATCATCGTCGGCCGCGACGGCCATGCCAGCTTCAAGGGGCTCGGCCTGATCTGAGCGTCCCGGATCAGCCCGACGCCGCGGCGCGCGCCGACTGCAGCGCCCGTGGACGGCGCTTGCGGAAACGGCGCCTCGCCCAGATGACCAGCCCCGTACCCCAGAGCCCGACCAGCACCAGCGAAAGCAGCGTGTTGAAAGTGGTCCCCAGCAAGGCGTGCCAGTTGCCCTCATGCAGCGCGCGCGACCAGTTCGTCGGTGCCGGCTGCAGCCCTTCCCGGGTCACGACATAGGTCGACAGTCGGTTGCCTTC
>JBEBSP010000254.1:0-3423 GCA_040394255.1 Agaricicola taiwanensis
AACGAGGCCGACCGCCAGGAAGACGACCAGCGCCGCCATGCCGAAACGGGCGGAACCGGTCGCGGTGGTGATCAGGCCGACGGACAGTGGGGCCATGAAAGATGTGGCGCGGCCGGAGAGCGCATAGAGCCCGAAATAGCGGCCGGCCTCGTCCGGACGCACGCTCTGCGCCAGATAGGAACGGGCGGAGGCCTGTACGGGGCCGAAGGAGACGCCAATCAGCAGGCCGAACAGAATATAGGTCTTCTCTGCCGCCGTGCCGAACAGGCCGCCACTGTCTTCGACGGACAACGGGACGAGGCCGAACAGGGTGAAGCCGGGGCCGGTGGAAACGATGCCCAGCGTGGCGACGACGAGGCAGGCAAGGCTTGTCACGACCACGACCTTCGAGCCAAGCCGCCGGTCGAGGCGGCTCGCATAGAGGCAGCCGCCGATCGCCACCACATTGAGAATGATACCGTAGATGCCGAGTTCCATCGTCCTCCAGCCGAACATGCCGGCGGCGAAGGTTCCGCCCAGCGCCAGCAGGCCGTTGACGCCGTCCTGATAGACCATGCGGGCAATGAGGAAGCGGAGAATGCCGGGCCGGCCGCGCAGGTCCTTGAGTGTGCGCGACAGGTCGCCGAGGCCCGTGCGCACGGCGGCTTTTGCCGGCAGGCCCTTCTGGCCGTCGGGCGTGAAGAAGAACATCGGCAGGATGAAGACGAGATACCAGAGCGCGGAGATCGGTCCGGTGATGCGGGCGTCCTCTCCCTTTGCCACATCGAGACCGAACAGCGGCTCCAACCCGATGGCGGTGCGTCCGGTTGCGGGATCGGCCGCCAGCAGCGCCACGACGGCGATCAGCACGACCATGCCGCCGAGATAGCCGAGCCCCCAGGCGATGTTGGAGATTCGTCCCGTTTCAGCCGGCGGCACCAGCCGCGGCATCATGGAATCGTTGAAGACGATCGAGAATTCCGCCGCCACCGTCGCCAGCACCATCAGTCCCATGGCGAAGGCGAGACTCGATCCGGGCGCGGCATACCAGAGAGCGACCAGCGACAGGATCTTGACGACGGCGAAGGCGCCGATCCAGGGTTTGCGCAGGCCGGAGGCATCGGCAATCGACCCGAGAACGGGGGCCAGCAGCGCGATGGCGATGCCGGCAATCGTCAGCGTATAGCTCCAGGCCGCCTGCCCGCTCACCGGGTCCTGCGCCAGGCGCGACACCAGATAGGGGCCGAAGACGAAGGTCGTCACCACGGTGAAGAAGGGCTGCGCCGCCCAGTCGAACAGCACCCAGCCGGCTATGCCGAGCCGGCTTGTCCGTGGTTGCCCGGATTCCGTCGCGGTGGTCATCAGCCCTCGAATCGCCACGCCAACGGGTTTGCGGCGGTTCGGCACGGCGACGCTAGCACTTGCCGCTCCCGCGCTTCAACCGCTGGCGGGCTTTTTGGCCGTGGCAAAGAGTGTCCAATTTCAGCAGGAAACGGACAGGCAGCGAGGCCGACTGTCCGTGCCGGTGTCAGTTGCCCTGCGCGAGATCGCTCAGGATGCCGGCGGCGACGCTGATCTTGGCAAGCGTCGCTTCGCCCGTCTCGGTCAGGGCCGAGAGGCGGCCGGTCATGCTGGCGAGCCGTTCCGTATCGGCCTTCTGCCAGGCGGCGAGCGGTGCCGGTTCCCCCTTGTAGCGGGCAAGCACCGTTGCGGCGAGGTCGCGCCGGGCCTGGGTGATGTCCCGCACGCTGCGTTGCAGCGCCAGCGCCTCGTAGAGATCGGCGGTCGGCACGCGGCCCGCCGCCGTCACCAGCCGTCCGATGTTCAGCGCCGAGCTGATGCCGGCGAAGGCTTCCGCCGTCTTGTCCAGTGTGTCGCCGGTCGCCGTGGCGATGCGCATGACCTCGGGTACGAAGGTCATGGTGGAGAGCAGCGCGATTTCCTCGGAAAGAGCACCCGGAACGCCGCTGTCCTGGAAGGCCAGCGCCTTGCGGCGGGCTTCCTCGCCCGCCTGTTCCGAGACGAGGCTCGCCATATGCGGGCGAAGCTGCGTCAGCGCCTGCTGCAGCGCCTTCACCGCCTGTTCGATCGAGCCGGTCACGGCGCCGGTCGTCAGCAGAAGACCGGTGACGCCGGCGTAAATGCGGCCGATCTCCTCATAGAGCTCGTTCTGCACGCTGCCGCTGACGACGGTGTCGAGTGCATCGACGCCGGCATAGAGGTGCTGCAGCCCATAGCCGTCGCGCGCCACCACGGCGGCCTTCACCACGGCGGCGGCATCGAAGCCGGTGCCGTCCGTCAGCGTGCTGACGAAGGCCGGACCGCCCCGGTTGCTCGCCTCGTTGGCGAGGATCGTCGCGATGATCTCGCGGCGCAGGCGATGCGTGCGGATGTCGTCGCCGTTGGTCTTCTGCATCTCGCTGGGGAAGTAATCCATCAGCGTCGGCTCGAAATAGGGCTCGTCCGGCAGGTCGCTGTGGACCAGCTCGTCGAACAGCGCCAGCTTCGAATAGGAGAGCAGCACGCCGATTTCCGGCCGGGTCAGCGCCTTGCCCGACTGGTAGCGCTCCGTGATCGCCTTGTCGTCGGGCAGGGTCTCGACCTTGCGGTTCAGCTCGCCCGCAGCCTCGAGCCGGGTCATCAGCCGAGCGAGCGGCGCACGGTTGGCGGCACCCTGCCGCTCGACCAGCGAAATCGCCAGTGATTGCAGGTAGTTGTTGGCAAGAACGAGGCCGGCGACCTCGTCGGTCATCGAGGCGAGCAACACGTTTCGGTCGGCGCGGGTCAGGCGCTCGTCCCGCATGGCGGCGGCAAGTGCGATCTTGATGTTGACCTCGAGGTCAGAAGAATTCACGCCGGCCGAATTGTCGATGGCGTCCGAGTTGCAGCGGCCGCCCTTGAGGCTGTAGCCGATACGGCCGCGCTGGGTGACGCCAAGGTTGGCCCCCTCGCCGATCACCTTGGCGCGCACCTCCTCGCCGGTGACGCGGATGGCGTCATTGGCGCGGTCGCCGACCTCCGCGTCCGTTTCGGACTGGCCGCGGATATAGGTGCCGATGCCGCCGAACCACAGCAGATCGACCGGCGCCTTGAGGATTGCCGACATGATCTCGAAGGGGGTGGTCTTCTGCTTGTCCAGCCCGATCGCCGCCATGGCTTCCGGCGTCAATGTCACGGATTTCTCCGTGCGCGGGATGATCATGCCACCTTTGGAGAGCAGCGCCCGGTCGTAATCCTGCCAGCTCGAGCGCGGCAGTTCGAACAGACGGCGACGCTCCGCATGGGTGGCGTCGGTGTCGGGATCCGGATCGATGAAGATGTCGCGATGGTCGAAGGCGGCGAGAAGCCGGATCTTCTGCGACAGCAGCATGCCGTTGCCGAACACGTCACCCGACATGTCGCCGACGCCGGCGACGGTGAAGGGCGTGGTCTGGATGTCGATGT
>JBEBSP010000255.1:0-3335 GCA_040394255.1 Agaricicola taiwanensis
TGCATGAGGTCGTGAAGCAGTTCTTCGGCAAGGAGCCGCACAAGGGCGTCAACCCGGACGAGGTCGTCGCCATCGGCGCGGCGGTCCAGGCCGGCGTGCTCCAGGGCGACGTCAAGGACGTGCTGCTGCTCGACGTCACCCCTCTGTCGCTGGGCATCGAGACGCTGGGCGGCGTCTTCACCCGCCTGATCGACCGCAACACAACCATCCCGACCAAGAAGAGCCAGGTGTTCTCCACGGCCGAGGACGGCCAGACGGCGGTGACGATCCGCGTGTTCCAGGGCGAGCGCGAAATGGCGGCCGACAACAAGCTGCTCGGCCAGTTTGACCTCGTGGGCATTCCGCCCGCGCCGCGCGGCATGCCGCAGGTGGAGGTCACCTTCGACATCGACGCCAACGGCATCGTCAACGTCACGGCGAAGGACAAGGCGACCAACAAGGAGCAGCAGATCCGCATCCAGGCCTCGGGCGGCCTCTCGGACTCTGAGATCGAGACGATGGTCAAGGACGCCGAGGCCAACGCCGAGGAAGACAAGAAGCGCCGCGCGCTGGTCGAGGCCCGCAATCAGGGCGAGGCCCTGATCCACTCGACCGAGAAGTCGCTGGCCGAGCATGCCGACAAGGTCGGCGAGGCCGAGAAGCAGGGCATCGAGACCGCCATCGCGGAGCTGAAGACCGCTCTGGAAGGCGAGGACCTCGACGCCATCCAGCAGAAGACCGGCGCCATGGCGCAGGCCGCCATGAAGTTGGGCGAGGCGGTCTACAAGTCGGAGCAGGCGGCGGGCGGCGACGATGCCGGCGATGCGGCCAAGGCCGACGAGGATGTGGTCGACGCCGACTTCGAGGAAGTCGACGACGACAAGAAGTCCGCGTGAATGTGATTGCCATGCGTCATGGCCGGGCGGGACCCGGCCATGACCGTTTCGGGATGGAAGGCCAAGGATAGCGTGAATGGCCAAGCGTGATTTCTACGAAACCCTTGGCGTCGCGCGCGGCGCGAGCGATGCGGAGCTGAAATCGGCTTTCCGCAAGCAGGCCATGGAGTGCCATCCCGATCGCAATCATGGCGATGCCACCGCGGAAGTGCGCTTCAAGGAACTCAACGAGGCCTATGAAGCGCTGAAGGACCCGCAGAAGCGCGCGGCCTACGACCGCTTCGGCCACGCCGCCTTCGAACAGGGCGGCGGTGCCGGGCCGGGCGGCTTCAACGGCGATTTCGCCTCCTCCATGGCCGACATCTTCGACGATCTGTTCGGCGGGGCCATGGGCCGCCGGGGCGGGCGCGGCGGGGGCCGCGAGCGCGGCGCCGACCTGCGCTACAACATGGAGATCACGCTGGAGGACGCCTACAAGGGCAAGACCGCCGACCTGCGCATCCCCACCAGCGTGATGTGCGAGCCCTGCGGCGGCACCGGGGCCAAGGCCGGCACCCAGCCCAAGGTCTGCGCGACCTGCGCCGGCCACGGCGTGGTGCGCTCGTCCCAGGGCTTCTTCCGCGTGGAGCGCACCTGCCCGTCGTGCCACGGCCGCGGTCAGGTCATCGACGATCCTTGCACCGCCTGCTCCGGCGCGGGCCGCGTCACGCGCGAGCGCCAGCTCCAGGTCAACATCCCCGCCGGTGTCGAGGAAGGCACCCGCATCCGCCTCACCGGCGAGGGCGAGGCGGGCCTGCGCGGCGGGCCTCCGGGCGATCTCTACATCTTCATTTCGCTGGCACAGCACCAGTTCTTCCAGCGCGACGGCGCGGATCTCTACTGCCGCGTGCCCATCGCCATGACCACGGCGGCGCTGGGCGGCGAATTCGAGGCCCCGACCATCGACGGCGGCCGCACGCGGGTGAAGATCCCCGCCGGCACCCAGACCGGCAAGCAGTTCCGCCTGCGTGAGAAGGGCATGCCGGTGCTGCGTTCGCGCGAGGTCGGCGACCTTTACATCCAGGCCGTGGTCGAGACGCCGCAGAACCTGACCAAGCGCCAGCGCGAGCTTCTGGAGGAGTTCGAGAGCGAGGCCTCCACCGACAACCAGCCGGAGACATCAGGCTTCTTTTCACGCGTGAAGGAGTTCTTCGATGGTCTTGGCGCGTGAAACGTGGCATTGGTCATGTGCGTGCCACAGTGTTTGATTTAACGTCACCGCATCGACCACAGCCGATCCCGCCCCATGCACCCTTCGCTTGATACGAAGTCGCCCGGTTTTCCGCTCAAGCACGAGGCGCAGTTCCTGCGTTCCTGGCTGGATCGCCCGCTCATCACGGGCGCCGTGACGCCCTCGGGCAGGGCTCTGGCCCGCGCCATGGCCGCCCCGGTCGACCCCGACGCCACCGGCCCGGTGATCGAGCTTGGACCCGGCACCGGCCCCATGACGCAGGCGCTGCTGAAGCGCGGCGTCGCGCCGGAACGGATGATCCTGATCGAATACTCCCACGAGTTCGCCGACATGCTGCGCCAGCGTTTCCCGGGCGTCACCGTGCTGCGCGGCGACGCCTATGCCGTCGCCAACCTCGTGCGCGAGAGGCTGGCGGAACCGGCCTCGGCCATCGTCTCCAGCCTGCCGCTTCTGACCAAGCCCGCCGAGCGCCGCGCCGCCCTGCTCGACGAATGCTTCGATCTGGCGGCCCCGGACGCGCCCTTCATCCAGTTCACCTATGGCGTGGTGCCGCCGGTGCCGACCAAGGACTGCGGCTTCACCGCCGACGGCGGACGCCGGGTCTGGTGGAACCTGCCGCCCGCCCGCGTCTGGGTCTACCGCCGCCCGAAGCCATGACCGCGCCGGACGATCCCCGCGACCGCCTGATCGTCGCGCTTGACCTGCCCACCGTCGAGGAGGCCACCGCCCTCGTGGCGCGCATCGGCGACGAGGCCGGCTTCTACAAGATCGGCCTGGAACTGCTCTACAGCGGCGGCATCGACCTCGCCCGTCGTCTGATCGGCGAGGGCAAGAAGGTCTTCATCGACGCCAAGCTGCACGACATCGGAAACACAGTGGAGCGGGCCACCGCCAACCTCGCCGATCTCGGGGCGACCTTCCTCACCGTGCATGCCTATCCCCAGACCCTGAAGGCTGCGGCGCGAGGGCGCAGGGCGTCCAGTCTCAAGCTTCTCGGCGTCACCGTGCTGACGTCCTACGACGACAGCGACGCCATGGAGGCGGGCTTCGCGCTCTCCGTGAACGAGCTTGTGCTGCGCCGGGCAAAACAGATCCTCGAGTCAGGCGTTGACGGCGTGGTCTGCGCGCCGACGGATGTGGCGGCGGTGCGCGCCATCGTCGGCGAGGGCGCGATTCTGGTGACACCGGGCGTGCGGCCCTCCGGCAGCGCGACCGGCGACCAGAAGCGC
>JBEBSP010000256.1:0-3330 GCA_040394255.1 Agaricicola taiwanensis
CGACACGCTGGTTGGCTTCTGGGCGATTGACGAGAAGCCGACCGGCAGCAAGGACCCCTATGCACTGCGGAGGGCGGCGCTGGGCAGCATTAGAATTATACTTGAGAATCAAGTAAGAATACTTCTTTGGCCTATGTTTGTTGTCTTAGGTCGGCGAATAATGGGGCAAATGCTAAAAGATGAATCTCAGAAGTCTGAAGCTAGGATGGCTCCATTTGAGCTTACTGGAGATATTAATCCGGAAGGCCTCATATCTAAACTCAATAAGCTATCGAACGAAGCTGCTAATTTGATGTTGAGTGACCGTCATTTCGGAGTGTCTGTTCAGGATTGGGAGAAGAAGAAAGCGGACGACCTCCTCGCCTTCTTCGCCGACCGCCTGAAGGTCCAGCTCCGCGAGCAGGGCGCGCGCCATGACCTCGTGGATGCCGTCTTCGGGCTGGGCAACCAGGACGACCTCGTCCTCATCACCGAGCGCATCAACGCTCTCGGCTCCTTCCTCGACACCGACGACGGCCGTAACCTGCTCACCGGCTACCGCCGCGCCGCCAACATCCTCAAGGCCGAAGAGAAGAAGGACGGCGAGGGCGTCTTCAATGCCGCCGTCGAGCCGGCGCTCTTCACCGAAGAAGCTGAACGCGCGCTCCACGCCGCCATCGAAGTGACCTCGGCGGAAACCGCCCGCGCGGTCGAGGCCGAGGACTTCACCTCCGCCATGCGCGCCTTGGCCCGGTTGCGTTCAGCCGTCGATAGCTTCTTCGACCAGGTGACGGTCAACGCCGATGACGCCGCGCTGCGCGCCAACCGTCTGAAGCTGCTGGCATCCTTGCGTGCCGCCACCCGCACCGTGGCCGACTTCGGAAAGATCGGGGGATAGGGCGAGCATCACGGCGGAGGTTTCGGTTGATCCTTCGAGACGGCCCTTATGGGCTCGATCGGGATGAGGGCGGCGGGCTGGGAATACTCCGTTTCCAACGTTGCCGGGATCAACATTGCCGCCGCGTGGAACCCTTCCGCGCAATTGCACGTTCATTGCCCCGACAGCGCCGCACCGTGGCGCACCAGCGGAGGCAACATCCCGTGAACATCGACATCATCACGATCCAGCCCATCGTGGCCCTGATCGCCGGCGTGCTGATTCTGATTATGCCGCGCCTTTTGAACTACATCGTCGCCTTCTATCTGATCCTGATCGGCATCCTCGGCCTCACCGGCGGGAGCATCGGATGAACGCGCAGGGCAGTCTGGTCAGTCTCATCATCGGGGGACTGATCGTCGCGGTCGGTATCCTCGGCTACCTGTTCTACCAGAGCAACCAGCAGCAACAGGGCATCGAGATCAAGGTCTCGCCCTCGGGCGCGAGCATCAACCCGGCCAATTGAAACCAAACCCTCGTTCACGCGTTGGTGAACCGGAAGCTCGACGAACAGGAGAACCACTATGGACGATCTGAACCGCCCCGGTCCGACCACGACCGACCCGTACAACCAGACGACACGGCCGGTTGAGCGCAGCTCAGGCTTCTCGTCGATGTACCTCATCCTCGGTGCGCTTGTCGTCGCCGTCGCGGTGCTGGCCTTCGCCTTTTCGGGCGATGACACGGCCCAGGACGGCCGCGCCGGAACCGAGGCTCCCGTGACCGAAACCGCACCCGAGCCGGCCCCTTCGACCGCGCCGTCGATGGCCCCGACCGCTCCCAGCACGGCTCCGGACACGGCTCCTTCGACGCCGCCGGCAGGCGCTCCGTCGCCCGCACCCGCGCAGTAAGCGGTCAAGCGGGACTGAAACTTACGCAGGCAATGGCCTGTCTCGCAGGGAAGGCTGGCGCGGAGCTCCGTGCCAGCCTTTTTCATGCCCTGATACGGCTTATCTTGAAATCCCCGCGCCGGCGTGAGACGACGCGCGGGGCATTGGATTCTGCAAGTTTCGAAGGATTGATCGACCAATGGCGAAGTGGGTCTACACGTTCGGTGACGGAACGGCCGAAGGCCGTGCCGATATGCGCAATCTTCTCGGCGGCAAGGGCGCCAATCTGGCGGAAATGGCCAGCCTCGGCCTGCCTGTGCCACCCGGCTTCACCATCACCACCGAACTCTGCGCCCATTATTACGCCAACGGCCGCCAGTACCCCGCTGAACTTGGTGCTGAGGTCGACGCTGCGCTGGAACAGATGGCGACGCTTACGGGCCGTACCTTCGGCGACGCCGCCAATCCGCTGCTGGTCTCGGTCCGTTCCGGCGCGCGCGCCTCCATGCCCGGCATGATGGACACGGTGCTCAACCTCGGGCTCAACGACGTCACCGTCGAGGCCGTCGCCGCCTCGTCCGGCGACCGCCGCTTCGCCTTCGACAGCTACCGCCGCTTCATCCAGATGTATTCCGACGTCGTGCTGGAAGTGGAGCACCACGATTTCGAGGAGATATTCGAGCAGGTCAAGGACGAGCGCGGGGCCTTGCAGGATACCGACCTCGACGCCGACGGTCTCGCCGACGTGGTGAAGCGCTACAAGGCGCTGGTGGAAAAGCAGCTCGGCAAGCCCTTTCCGCAGGACCCGAGGGAACAGCTCTGGGGCGCGGTCGGCGCGGTGTTCTCCTCCTGGATGAACCAGCGCGCCATCACCTACCGCCGCCTCAACAACATCCCCGAAAGCTGGGGCACGGCCGTCAACGTCCAGGCCATGGTGTTCGGCAACCTGGGCGACACTTCGGCCACCGGCGTCGCCTTCACGCGCAATCCCTCCACCGGCGAGAAGGCGCTCTACGGTGAGTTCCTGGTGAACGCGCAAGGGGAAGACGTGGTGGCGGGCATCCGCACGCCGCAGGACATCACGGAAGTCGCGCGCATCGGCGCGGGCTCCGACAAGCCCTCGCTGGAAACCGTCATGCCGGACGTCTTCGGCGAACTGGTGCGCACCGCCAAGCGGCTGGAAGACCACTACCGCGACATGCAGGACCTGGAGTTCACCGTCGAGCGCGGCAAGCTCTGGATGCTCCAGACCCGCTCGGGCAAGCGCACGGCGAAAGCCGCGCTGCGCATCGCGGTGGAACTGGCGAACGAGGGCGTCATCACCCGGCAGGAAGCCGTCTCGCGCGTCGACCCCTCCGCACTCGACCAGCTCCTGCACCCGACCATCGACCCCAAGGCCGCGCGCGACATCATCGCCACCGGCCTGCCGGCCTCGCCCGGCGCGGCGGTCGGCGAGATCGTGTTCTCGTCCGAGGACGCCGAGAAGCTTGCCGGGGAGGGCCGTAAGGTCATCCTCGTGCGCGTCGAGACCAGCCCCGAGGACATCCACGGCATGCACGCCGCGCAAGGCATCCTCACCACGCG
>JBEBSP010000257.1:0-3326 GCA_040394255.1 Agaricicola taiwanensis
CTGACCGCCGGCGGGCTGGAACTTGCCGTGGAGCGCCCGGACTGGGCCCGGTTCACCTTCCCGGGAGACAAGCCATGACGCGTGAGGCGCAACCGGGCAATGATGGGAAGATGCGCTGCCCCTGGCCGGGCGTCGATCCGCTCTATGTCGCCTATCACGACACCGAATGGGGCGTGCCCGAGCGTGACGACCGGGCGCTGTTCGAGAAGCTGATCCTCGACGGCTTCCAGGCCGGGCTGTCGTGGATCACCATCCTGCGCAAGCGCGAGAATTTCCGCACCGCCTTCGACGGCTTCGAGCCCGAGCTGATCGCGCGCTACGATGCGGCGAAAGTCGAGGCGCTGATGCTTGATGCCGGCATCATCCGCAACCGCTCCAAGATCGTGAGCACCGTGCGTTCGGCGCAGGTCTGGCTCGACATGCGCGAACGGGGGACGAGCTTCTCCGCGCTGCTGTGGGGCTTCGTCGACGGTCGGCCGGTGCAGAACAGTTTCCGGGCCATGGAGGAGGTTCCCGCCGAGACGGAGGTGTCGCGCCAGATGTCGAAGGAGCTGAAGCGGCGCGGGTTCAATTTCTGCGGCCCGACCATCACCTATGCCTTCATGCAGGCGACGGGCATGGTCAACGACCACCTCACCGGCTGCTTCCGCCATGCCGAATGCGCCGCCCTGGCGGAGGCATGATGGCCCGCGTCCCGGCCCCTCCCCGCGCCTGGCAAAGGATGCTGTCAGGCCGGCGGCTCGACCTCATCGACCCCTCGCCGCTCGATATCGAGATCGAGGACATCGCCCATGGCCTCGCCCGCGTCGCGCGCTGGAACGGGCAGACACGCGGCGATCACATCTTCTCCGTGGCGCAGCACTCGGTGCTGGTGGAGCAGATCGCCCGCACGATCCAGCCAACCCTCACCGACCGGATCAGGCTGGCAGTCCTGCTGCACGACGCCGCCGAATATGTGATCGGCGACATGATCAGCCCGTTCAAATCGATCATCGGGGAAAGCTACAAGGGTGTCGAGGCGCGGCTGATGATGGCCGTCCATGTCCGCTTCGGGCTGCCGCCGCGGCTTTCCACCGACCAACAGAAGCTGGTCAAACGCGCCGACCGAATCTGCGCCTATATGGAGGCGACGCAGCTGGCGGGCTTCTCTCACGAAGAGGCCCGCTCCGTCTTCGGCCGCCCCCACGGCCTGCCGGCGACGCTTGACCTCACGCCATGGCCATCGCTGGAGGCGGAGCGGAGATTCCTGGGGCGCTATCGCGAACTCGCCCCGTAGCACCCCACCGCCATCACATCCTCGCCTTTACGTTGGCGATGTAATTCGCATCGCTCCCGTTGTTCACCAGCATATTGTTGGGATCATTACGATCCACGGCATTGGGCCCGGACACATAGGCGCGCAGGGCAAGATCCCAGGATTCGAACTGATCATAGAGATCGCGCATGTGATAGGCCGTCGCCCGGATGGCCATCTCCGGATTTGTCAGAAGATCCTCATGACTGTACTGTCCGAAGATCTTCGGATACTTCTGCTTCAGTTCATTGAATACAGCCAAACTCATCTGACCAAGGCCAAGATCAGGCGTTCCCATTTCAGGGTTGATCGAACGAGCCAATGGATCCCCACTGGATTCCTGCGATATCTGCGCCCGAAGGATTTCGAAAGGAACGCCTGTCTCCTCCGATGCTGCCCTGATGGCGTCATCCCATTGGCCGGGACCGCCATTACCGGATAAATTCACCTGGGCCGGACCGCTGGAGCTGTCAGGACCGCTGAAACCATCAGGACCGCTGAAACCGTCAGGGCCACTGAAACCGTCAGGACCGCCGGAACTGTCGGGGCCACTTCCGCCGAGCTGTTCGCCACCACCAGGGGTATCGACGCTCAGGCCGAGAGCCGCCATGGTTGGTGCCATCACGTCAAGCTCGGCTTGATAGTGGGCTGCCAGAGCTTCATTACCGGCAGCTTTCGCCGCGTCGCGCGCGGCAACACGGCGGTCCCATTCCCCTTGCCAGCCGCCTCCGGCTCCCGCGGCAGGATTTGTCGCCGCCGTCACCGCTGCAGGATTCTCCGCCCCGGAGGGAAAGCTCGTGTAATCCGCAGGATTGAAGACATCATCCGGGCCGGAAGACAGCGCTTCATAGCCATCTCCGGGAAATCCGATCGATTCGACCGCCATTGCTCCCCCTCCTCCATATAGTCAGATCATTCAATCGCATGTATGCATGCAGTGTTTTTTAGACAGTACCATAATAACTGAAATATTCAAATATCATAACATTTGTTTAGTAATAAATGAAACCATATTGCCTGTCTTTCACCATCTTAACTGCAAAGCATAACGACCGCATGAAACAAAAGGGCGGGCCATCGCTGGCCCGCCCTTGAGAGCAATCGTCAGGGTCATCAACTCACGACGGAAGAAGGCTGACCTTCGTGCTGATCTTCTCCCAGATCTTCTTGATGTCATTACCGGCGTGAGGAGCAATTTCCGACAGAGCCCCGAGCCATGTACCAACCTTGTCCTTCGCCATCTTCGCGGAGAAGCCGAGCATGGTTATGGCCAATTCGGGATTGTTCTGCAGGTCTTCATACGCGACGTTCTTGAACTGCTCCGGATATTCGGCCGCATATTTCGTTTTGATCGCATTGAAGCGCTCTTCCGAAATGACCGGAACAATGTTGAGCGTGGAAGTGCCGTTGCCCTTGGCGTTGTGCCATATCATCGCCGCGAGCATATCGGCGGGCACCCCGGTAATGCCGGCGACCTCCTCGATGTGATCGCGCCATGATTCAAGGTTAGGCGGCAGCTTGCCATCATCCGTCGTGATGGTCAGGCCCATGCTCCCCTTGAAAGTGCCTTCAGGAACACCCGCGGCGATCTTGTCCACGGCCTGCTGCAGCACATTCAGATTGGTCATCAGGGTCGATTCCCAGAATTTGGGCGGCAACGTGATGCCAAGCGCGCTTAGTTTGGTTTCAACATCCTTCTGGCTGGCCGTGGCAGGCAGTCCCAAGAGCTTCCCGATGAAACCGGCGTCGGGCTTGCTGGTGATGAGAGGCGTCACGTCAATCCCATATTCCGCCAGTTCGTTGACGACCTGCTTGAAGTAGGGGGAATTAACATTACCGCCGGTCCCATAGTATTTGACCAGGAGATCAACAATGTCCTGGGCGTCTTCCGGCGTATAGACGACATCCTTGTCGTAGAAATTACCGGCCGCGTAATACTCAGGACCGCTCGTGCTGTCAGGACCGCTCGTGCTGTCAGGACCGCTCGTGCTGTCGGGGCCGCTCGTGCTGTCGGGGCCGCTCGTGCTGTCGG
>JBEBSP010000258.1:0-3319 GCA_040394255.1 Agaricicola taiwanensis
TGGCGGGGCGATGCATATTCGAGCGCCAGATACGCTTTTGATGCACTATGGCTTGGGAATGGCGGCGGAATTTTTAGCGATCATTGCCCCTGAGAATTGATCCTCCTTACTTTCCGGGAAGACCTGCATCGCGATTTCGGCGATCTCGTCCAACTCAGCCCGGCTGGCGCCGCCTGTTGCCTGAATCCCCATTCCGGTGAGAACGGAGATCACGTAACGGGCGAGGCTAGCAGGATTGGCATGTCCATTGAGGTCTCCCTCCTCGATCGCCTTTGCGAAGCGGTCGCGCAAGGCGATCTCGACCTTCTCGCGGCGTTTGGCGAGTTCCTCGGGAATACTGGTGCAGCCGCAGGTGAGGCCGCCTTGGACGAGAAGACAGCCGCGATTGTCGTTCTCCTCGGCGTACAGTCGCGCAGCCGTCGCCAGGAGGCTCGATGCGGCGCCGCGCGCGGTCGGCTCGTTCAGCGCGTCCTCGAGGAACTGCACCCGCTGGTCCGAGTAACGGTCCAGAACCGCCCGGAACAGCCCCTCCTTGCTGCCGAAGGCCGCATAGAGGCTGGGCGAGTTGATGCCCATCGCCCTGGTCAGTTCCGCGATCGACGCGCCGTCGTAGCCTTTCGCCCAGAAGACTTCCATAGCGCGATCGACGGCTTCGGTGATGTCGAAACAGCGCGGGCGGCCCATGCCCATGATTGTTACCTCCCTACTTTTTTGCTAATCGTTACATAAGTCTCTTGACGCCGTCCATCCAGACCTACATTTGTAATGATCGATACAAATGTAGCCGGGAGACGGATCCGTGAGCAATCCCTTCAGTCAACGCCACAAGCGTATCACAACTGCGGCCGCCTTCATCCTGGCGACGGCGGGTGTCTCCGTCTTCTTCGCCCTGTCCGGGAATGGTGCCGAAGCCGACAGCGCCGCAGCCGCCGCGCCCATGGCGACGCCTGTATCGGTGGCGGTGGTCCAGCCGCGCGAGACCACCTCCTGGGATGAGTTCTCCGGCCGGCTCGAAGCGGTCGAGCGCGTCGACGTCCGGTCCCGCGTGGCCGGGGCGGTTCTGGCGGCGCATTTCCGTGAGGGCGCGCTCGTCAGGCAGGGCGATCGTCTCATCACCATCGATCCCGCCCCCTACGCCGCCGAGGTCGAACGGCAGCAGGCCGCGGTCACGGCGGCCGAAGCCCGGGTCGCGCTCATGAAGAACGAATTGGATCGCGGCCAGCGTCTTGTGAACACCCGCGTCCTGTCGGTGAGCGAGCTGGACCAGCGGACCAACGCCTTCAACGAGGCGACAGCCAATCTCAGGGCCGCCAAGGCCGCGCTGCAATCAGCACAACTGAACATGGATTACACCGAGGTGCGGGCGCCGGTGTCCGGCCGGGTCGGCAGGCTGGAGGTCACGGTCGGCAATCTTGTCGCCGCGGGGCCGGGATCGCCGGTCCTGACCACGCTCGTATCGGTCGATCCGATCTACGTCTCGTTCAACGCGGACGAGGAAGTCGCCGCGCGGGCCCTGGCCTCGGTTCCCGCCGTGGGTGACGGGCATGCCGAGCTCGACCGCATCCCGGTCGAGATCACCACAGCCACCAAAGGCGCAGCGCGGACGCGCGGACACCTGCAGTTCGTCGACAACCAGGTCGAATCTGGCAGCGGCACCGTGCGGATGCGGGCCGTCATCGACAATCCGGGCGGCGTGCTGATGGCCGGCCAGTTCGCCCGGGTTCGTCTCGGCGAGGCACAGGCACAACAAGCAATCGCCGTCACCGAACGCGCCATCGGCACCGACCAGGACAAGAAGTTCGTGATGGTGGTGGATGCGGACAACAAGGCCGCCTATCGCGAGGTGCGGATCGGCAAGACCGCCGACGGCCTGCGCGTCGTCACGGATGGTCTCGAGGCAGGAGAGCGGATCATCGTCAACGGTCTGCACCGGGTGCGGCCGGGGGCGCTGATCGCGCCGCAGCAGGTGTCGATGGATGGCCATGCGATTCCGGCACAGACCGACGAAACGAACGTAGCCAAGCGCTGAGCGCAGACCGATCTGACCAGGGGCCGCCACCATGAACCTGTCCAAATTCTTCATCGACCGTCCGATCTTCGCCGGCGTCCTGTCGGTGCTCATCTTCGTGGCGGGCCTCCTGTCGATGTTCGCCATGCCCATCTCGGAATATCCGGAGGTGGTGCCGCCACAGGTGGTGGTGCGGGCGCAGTATCCCGGCGCCAACCCCAAGGTCATCGCCGAGACGGTGGCGACCCCCATCGAGGAGGCCCTCAACGGCGTGGAGGGCATGCTTTACATGAGCAGCCAGGGCACGACCGACGGCCTCATGACGCTGACGGTGACGTTCCGGCTCGGCTTCGACGCCGATCAGGCGCAGCAGTTCGTCCAGAACCGCGTCTCCCGCGCCGAGCCGCGCCTGCCGGAAGAGGTTCGCCGGCTCGGCGTCACCACCATCAAGAGCTCGCCCGACCTGATGATGGTCGTGCACATCCTGTCGCCCGACGACCGCTACGACGTGACCTATCTGCGCAATTACGCCGTGCTCAACGTCAAGGACCGGCTGGCGCGCATCGACGGCGTCGGCGACGTGCAGATCTTCGGCGCCGGCGACTATTCCATGCGGGTCTGGCTCGATCCGCAGAAGGTGGCCGAGCACGGCCTCTCGGCCGGCGACATCGTCAACGAGATCCGCGCCCAGAACGTCCAGGCGGCGGCGGGCGTGATCGGCGCCTCGCCCGGCATCGAGGGGCTCGACCTCCAGCTCTCGGTCAATGCCCAGGGCCGTCTGGCCAACGAGGAGGAATTCGGCGAGATCGTCGTGAAGACCGGCGCCAAGGGCGAGATCGTCCGGCTGCGCGACGTCGCAAGGATCGAGCTCGGCGCTGCGGACTATGCCCTGCGCTCGCTGCTCAACAACAAGCCGGCCGTCGCCGTGCCGGTGTTCCAGGCTCCCGGCTCCAACGCCATCGAAATCTCCGACAACGTCCGCCTCGTCATGGAGGAGATCAAGGGCAACATGCCCGAGGGCGTCGAATACGACATCGTCTATGACACCACGCAGTTCGTGCGGTCCTCCATCGAGGCCGTGGTGCACACGCTGCTGGAAGCCATCGCGCTCGTCGTGGTGGTGGTCGTGCTGTTCCTCCAGACCTGGCGGGCCTCGATCATCCCGCTGCTGGCGGTGCCGGTCTCGATCGTCGGCACCTTCGCGGTGATGTATCTCTTCGGCTTCTCCATCAACGCGCTCAGCCTGTTCGGGCTGGTGCTGGCGATCGGCATCGTGGTCGACGACGCCATCGTCGTGGTCGAGAACGTCGA
>JBEBSP010000259.1:0-3307 GCA_040394255.1 Agaricicola taiwanensis
GCAATCCTGAGCGTTGCTCTTTCCGCCAGTCTGCTCACTCTGTCGATTGAACGAAGCTTCTCCATCGGCGGTGTGGTGGTGGCTTATGGGCTGTTATGTGCTGTTTGCCTGCGCTCACCTTTGCGCGGAAGGGTAAAACGCTCCGAAAATTTAGACAGTGAAGCAATATTGATCGCTTTTGCTTCCCAATCCGGCATGGCTGAAGAGATAGCAAACCGTACCGCGACCACTCTAAGGGCGGCGACTATACCATTGTATATCGTTTCCTTCGCTCAGCTGGATCATGAACTCTTATCAAAGGCCCGCACGGCGGTATTCATAGCCAGCACCACGGGTGAAGGTGATGCACCGGACAGCGCTGCTGGTTTCATTCGCAAGGTGATGGGAGCGGATGTGCCGTTGCGGAACCTGCGGTATGGTTTACTGGCCTTGGGCGACAGCGAATACAAAAACTACTGCGCGTTCGGGCATATGCTGGACAGGTGGCTGCGAACCAAGGGCGCAATGCCGTTGTTTGATGTCGTTGAAGTGGATGACGGAGATGCCTCCGCACTTCGTCATTGGCAGGCCCAGTTGGGAGCGTTCACCGGACACGCAGCTGTCGCAGACTGGAGCGTACCGACTTATGGTCGCTGGATTTTGCGAGAGCGTCGCCTGCTTAATTCCGGAAGCCAGGGAGGGTCCGTTTTTCATCTCGCTCTCGAGGCTGCTGACGGCGTTTATCACTGGCAGGCTGGGGATATTGCGGAGGTGGGAGCGGGACCTTTGGCTTCATCACCCGCCCATCGGGAATATTCGATCGCCTCGTTGCCGTCAGATGGCCGGCTCGAACTTCTCGTTCGTCAGATGAGATCGCCGGATGGTCGTTTGGGCATTGGCTCAGGCTGGTTGACGGAGAGGGTTCCACTCGGTGGCGAGATTGCCCTGCGTATTCGTGAGAACAGGAATTTTCATGAGCCGGACGTCAAGCGGCCTCTTATCTTGATCGGGAATGGTACGGGTCTGGCCGGATTGCGCGCGCATCTTAAAAAAAGGGCTGAGCATGGAGCAAAAGAGAATTGGCTTATCTTTGGTGAGCGATCCAGCGCGCACGACTTTTTCCATAAAGAAGAGATCGAGAACTGGCAGTCATCCGGTGTTCTCAAGCGTGTCGATCTTGCCTTTTCCCGCGACCAGGCTTCGAAAATCTATGTGCAGCATCGTGTTAGCGCTGCTGAAGAGGAGCTGCGTGCCTGGATTGCCCGCGGTGCTGCCATCTATGTATGTGGCAGTCTGGAGGGAATGGCGGCGGGAGTTGCGGGTACCCTGCATGATATCCTTGGCCGTGAGACCATGAACACCATGCAGGATGAAGGCCGTTACCGTCGCGACGTCTACTAGCGGGGCTTTCCGATATAGAATGGTATGGTGAGATCGCCGCCTTTTACACCGTCGCCGCTGGGATAGCGGACGCCCGATGTTTCGGATGAGTGAAGGAAGAGACTTCCATCAAGGTAGCGGATCTGGCTCTCTTTGCTGTAGATGCGGTTTCCGTAAAGAAGCGCCTGGGCCGGGACGAAAGCCGGGGTAAGATCTTCGCGATCGATCACCGTACTCAACATCTTTTGCAGCCATTCACCGGTCTTGGGCAGAGGCGTCCATGACAGCCCCATCAGATCGCCGTCCTCCGTGTCCGTAATCGTGATCTCACCCTGAAGCTTTGTTGGTTGGGATCCAAACAGGACGTCCCGTGCTGGCACGTCGCTTGTTCGCCACCAGAACTGAATATCCTGAGGCGTGACTGGAAACGGCAGATCGAGAATGACATCGCCGACCTGACCCTGGGCGATGGACTGCTTGTCGATTGGGCCGTCAAGCATGAACAGCAGGCCTCGCACCAGAATTTCCGGCGGGATGATTTCATAGGCCACCAGCGGTGTATTGGGGGCATCGCGGGTGGATTTGGCCCGCAGGATGCTCTTCACATGCAAGCCGGCATCGGTTTTTCCACCGCCCGAGGTCCTGCATAAATGGCTGATGAGATCGGCGACGGTGTTGGACCCGGTTGCTTCCTGGCCGGGCGGGCAGACGTCCTTGTTCACATAGATGCACTGCGCGTTCAGGAAGCGGGCGCCGAAGATGAGCGTTTTGGGATCGGCGGCGACCGGACCATCGACACTGGCCTCGATCACGACGATGCCGCTGTCTTTCAGCGTATCCGTTCCGGCCACGATCTCGGCCGTTGCGATGCCCTGGTCATTGGTGATGGCCACGTTCGGCTGCACCGTGGCGTCGCCGGAGAGCCGCTTGAAAACGACCTTGATGTCCTTGAGCGGCTGCTTGCCCCAGAACACGCCGACGGTCAGCGGCAACGGGGCTTTCTTGCCCGCGCAGAGTGTCTGGCTGTCGCCTCCCAGCGGCAGCACTTCCAGCCGTGGACAGAGCTTGTCGATCGCATCCTGCACGTTCTTCGTCAGTCCGGGCGTAATGGCGGCTGCCTGCTGATAGGCGCAGTGCTTTGGATTGTACGCCACCTCGCTCGCCACTGATGTGCCGGCCGTGAAGTGTATCGGCAAGTGGATGTCATCCGCCTGAGCGGGATCGCTGGCGTTGAGCAGTTCGGCCACGACATGATTGGCATGACGGTCGTTCGGGATGGCGAAGGTGGCCGCTGCAACGCCTTCCGCATTGGTGCGGACTACGAGATCTGTGGTGGTCGAGGCTATGACGTCGGCGGGATCGGTGCCTGCGCCCGGCGTCAGTTTGCCGTGAGTGGCGGGATCGGTCACACGAAAGCGCACCGGACGGCCCTTGATCGGATAACGCCCACGCGCCACGCCGACACGAAGAGGCGAGTCCAGAGTGACAAAAGCGGCATTTCCCGTGGCCGTCAGATCGGGCATGGCCTCCTGTCCGTCGCCACCCAGATAGAAGAAGCTTTCCAGCTTGGTCAGCGGGGGGAAGATCGGGCGGCAGTCATCGACGATAGCCCAGCCGGCGTTGGACTTGGTCAGGATCGCCAGTGGGCAGTAAGCATGAACAATTCCCTTGGGCGACAGGGCCAAGGGCTCGCCGCTGGCTTCGTCCGCGGGCCATTCGATGGCGGCGGTCAACGTGCGTGCGGCGATCTGCCAGTACCTGCCGGTGACGGCGCGGGCGGTTCCTGTGGGCACCGTGATTTCGATGCCGCGTTCGACCGCGAGCGCGGCGCCTGGCACGACTGCGATGGGTTTGCCGCCCTCCCAACGGCGCACCAACCCTTGTTTCGGCAACACATCGGTATCAGGCTCGCCGTTGTCGGTGAGTGGCTGCTGCGTTACCGGATCGA
>JBEBSP010000260.1:0-3303 GCA_040394255.1 Agaricicola taiwanensis
ATAGGGCCTCTGGGCTGGGTCATCTCATTTTTCAGCGCATCCACGCCCTTCCTCCCATCCTCAGGAGCCTTGCGCAGCAAGGCGTCTCCTCTCGGACGAGGAGCCGCATATTCAGGCGGATCCCATATGCAAGGCTCTTAAGGCTTGGGTCCGTTCTCATGCCTGGAAGCCGCCGTTCTCGCCGCGGCATCACCCCGTCTCAAACACTCTCTTAAAGGCCGCGCGCATTTCAAACCGCGCTGCGCACGTGCTCCTGCAAGTTGCGGGCATCCGTCCGCCTGTGCTTCACAAACATGCTTTCGAAGTCTTCCGCGGGCACAGGCTTGCCGAACAGATAGCCCTGCGCGAAGGTGCAGCCATACCGCAGCAGGAACTCACGCTGGACTTCAGTTTCCACGCCTTCAGCCACGGTCTGATAGCCCAGGTTCTGGGCCATGTTCAAAATGGTCGCCACGACGACCCGCGCCGCTCCGTCGCGGGCGCATTCGCTTATGAAGGAGCGGTCGATTTTCAGAACATCGAACGGGAGGCGCGTGATCGTGGCGAGGTTGGAGTAGCCGGTCCCGAAATCATCGATCGCCATACGCACCCCCGCGGCACGAAGAGGCGCCAGTTCACGGGCAGTGCGGATCGGATCACGCATCGCAACCGTTTCCGTCAGTTCGATTTGCAAGGATGTGGTCGGCGCGCCGCTCAAGGACAGAACCTCGAAAACGGATGCGCAGAAATCCGGCCTCATGCACTGGCTTGCGGACACGTTGACCGCGACCTTCGGGAACAGCCCGCGATCCGCCCAGGCCGCGATTTGACGGCTGACGACATTGAGGACATGCGTTCCCAATTGCTCGATCAGGCCTGCCTCTTCGGCGATGTCGATGAACTCGACGGGACCCACCAGGCCGCGGACGGGATGCTGCCAGCGGACGAGCGCTTCGGCACCTATGAAAGCCCCGTCCCTGAGGTCCACCTGGGGCTGATAATACACGACAAGCTCATTGCGCTCCAACGCCAGGCGAAGCTCATGCTCGATCGCAAGCCGGCGATCCGCACGCGCTGTGAGGTCACTGCGAGCGAATGAAAAATGCCCCGGCCCCTGTGCCTTGGCATCATACAGCGCCAGATGCGCGTTGCGTTTCAGCGTGGATGAATCCTGCCCATCAGCCGGCGCCAGGGCGATGCCGATCGACAGCGTAACGGCAACGGGGCGACCATCAATGATCAAGGGATTTCGAAAGGCACCGATGATCTGGGCCGCCATCTCGGCGGCTTCTTCGCCCACTTCGGTGCCAGGGAAAAGGATCGCAAACTCATCGCTGCCGAAACGGGCCAGGAAGCGGTCGGCGGGCAATGCCAAGGCGATGGGCGTGCGCTCCACCATCGGCTGGAAATCACGCAAGGCATTCTCAAGTTGAGCGCCGGCAGCAGCGATCACCTTGTCGCCGGTATCACTTCCCAGATCGATGTTGAGTTGCCCCAGCCTGTCGATGTTCACCACGAAAAGGGCGAAATGCATCCCGCGGTCCAGCGCCGAAGCCATGTGACCCCGCAGGGCCTCGCGGTTGGGCAGGCCCGTCATTTCGTCCGTCGTCATCAAACGATTGGTGATTTCCGCACTGGTCTTCAGACGTTCCTGCATCTCGACGAACGCGCGCGCGAGATCGCCGATCTCGTCATTGCGGTGGCTCACCCGGCTCATGTCAGCTTCGCCGTTCGCGCCACCACGCAGCGCCAGAACAAGCCTTCGGACCGGCTCGGTTATCTGGCTCATGAATACCGCTATCAACGGAACGGCGAGCATCAAGAAGGCCAGTACGATGAATATATTTCTCGAAACGCCATATGAACCTGAGGATTCAATCTCCCCGAGCGCCGCATCAAAATAAACCAAGCCTGAGACAGAACCATCCCTGACAATGGGAGCCGCGACATGCAAGACACCGTCCGCGTCCTGAAAAACCGGCGATTTCGACGCCACTGATTGAGCGTACAATTCATTCACAGCAGAATTTATACTGTTATCAGAAGCACCCACGTAGCCGTAATTCGAGACAATACCATCAAGGTCCATCTGCCTGAGCGTGAGGGCAATAACGTGATTTATACTCCCCTCTCCAACACCATAAGTGATTTCATCCAGACTCGACACAAGCAGATCAAGCTTCCTCTCCAACAATTCTCGATCTGATCGTCTGACATCGAAATTCTGGAGCACCACGAGCAGGCATGCCAGTGCAATCACCAAGGTAGCGGCGAACGCCGTGAATTGCGTCGCGAGGCCGACCTGTTTCGCCGAAATGCGGCGCAGAAACTCGCGCAATGTCTGCATACTGGTCACCTGAACCGCTCTGACCAAGGGTGAACCGGGCAGAGCGGGTTTGCTTTTCAACTTACAGGAGCACAGTGTTCAGGACTTGACTTAAATGGCGGTTAAGTTGCGAACGCCTCTTTCCACATTTTTGCCTTAAATCGATTTTTTCAGATGGACTGGTTGTAGTCGCCCACCTCCGGATGGGTGCGGAGAACCGTGTCGACGGCGGCGAACATCTCGCGCATGCGCGCCTCGGAGACGGGACTTTCGACGACGACCACCAGTTCCGGCTTGTTGGACGAGGCGCGGACCAGCCCCCATGTCCCGTCTTCGGATGTCACGCGCACGCCGTTCACCGTGACGAGATCGCGTATGGGCTGACCGGCGACAAGATCGCCATCCTTCCTCGCCTTTTCAAAATGAGCCACCACCTGGTCGACGATCGCGTATTTGGCTTCGTCGGGGCAATGGGGGCTCATGGTCGGGGAGCCCCAGGTCTTGGGCAGGGCGCGGCGCAGGTCCGACATCTTCTTACCGGGATTGCGGTCCAGCATGTCGATGATCGCGAGGGCCGACACGAGGCCGTCGTCATAGCCACGGCCGATCGGCGCATTGAAGAAATAATGCCCCGACTTCTCGAACCCCACGAGCGCGCCGCTCTCATGGACGCGACGCTTCATGTAGGAATGCCCCGTCTTCCAGTAATCGGCCTTGACGCCGTTTTTCAGGAGGACCGGGTCGGTGGCGAACAGGCCCGTCGATTTCACGTCCACGACGAAGGTCGCGCCCGGATGGAGAGCGGACAGGTCGCGGGCCAGCATGACGCCGACCTTGTCGGCGAAAATCTCCTCGCCCTCGTCGTCCACGACGCCGCAGCGGTCGCCATCGCCATCGAAGCCAAGCCCCACGTCCGCGCCATGCTCCAGCACCGCATCGCGGATGGCGTGCAGCATCTTCATATCCTCGGGGTTGGGATTGTATTTGGGGAAGGTGTG
>JBEBSP010000261.1:0-3272 GCA_040394255.1 Agaricicola taiwanensis
GAACTTGTCTGGTACGCCGACGGGCTGGAACTGGGCGAGGCGCGCGCCTTCGCCAAAACACTGGTCCACCTCGCGCCGGGTCATGTCACCATCCATGTCGACGAGGCCTCCGCCGCGCGCGGCCTGATCGACCCGCGCAACCGCGCCTCCGCCCTCACCGCCACCGTGCTGCGCGCCCTGCCGCAATCGGGTGCCGGCGGCACGGTACGCGCGCTCGACCAGCGAGGCCGCGCCGTGGGCGAGGCGCCCTTCGCCTTCGAGGGCGCAAACCTGACCACCGAGGTCGAACTCGACCTGCCGCTGGAGCTGCGCAACGCCGTCGCCCGGCTGGAGATCGTGGGCGAGCGGTCGGCGGGCGCGGTTCATCTCATGGACGGCTCCAGCCGCCGTCGCACGGTGGGCCTGATCGCCGGAACCACCAGCGACACCGCCCAGCCGCTCTTGTCGCCGGCCTATTACATCACCCGCGCGCTCAGCCCCTTCGCCGATGTGACGACGCCTTCCGGCGGCACCGGCGAGGCCATCGCCCGCATGATCGACGACCGCGTGTCGCTGATGATCCTGGCCGATGTCGGCACCATTCCCGAGGACATCCGCGAACGCCTCGACCAGTGGATCGCGGGCGGCGGCGTGCTGATCCGTTTCGCGGGCGCGCGCCTTGCCGGCGGCCATGACGACCTCGTGCCGGTGCGCCTGCGCCGCGGCGACCGCACCCTGGGCGGCGCGCTGTCCTGGGAAACGCCGCAGGCGCTCGGCGGCTTTTCCGCCGAAGGCCCCTTCGCGGGCCTGCCCGTGCCGGAGGATGTGGAGGTCAGTCGCCAGATCCTGGCCGAACCCGATGTGGACCTGCCCGCCCGCGCCTGGGCGACGCTGGCGGACGGCACGCCGCTGGTCACCGGACGCGCCGAGGGCAAGGGCCTGATCGCCCTGTTCCACGTCACCGGCGACACCACCTGGTCGAACCTGCCGCTGTCCGGCAGCTTCGTCGCCATGCTCCAGCGGCTGGTGGAACTGAGCCCCACCCCCAGCGCCGATGTTCCCGGCGAGGGCGCGGCCTCCGGCGAGGCGGCAGCGCCGCGCGGCGAGACGCTCAGCCCCCTGCGCACGCTCGACGGCTTCGGCCAGCTCGGCAGCCCGCCGCCGACCGCCCGGCCCATCGCCGCCACCGCCGCGCGCCTGTCGAGCCCGGATCACCCCGCCGGCCTCTACGGCAACGCCGTGAGCCCGGCGGCGGTCAACGCCCTGGCCAATGACGCCCGCCTCGCCCCGCTCGACCTTGGCGATCTGCCGATAACCCGCGCGGGTTACGCCCCCGCCCCGGAAGTGCGCCTCGCCCCAGCCCTGCTCGGCGGCGCGACCGGACTCCTGATACTCGACGCGCTGATCGTACTCGCCTTCGCGGGCGCGCTGACGCTGCGGCGCGCGGGCTCCGCCGCCGTCCTGATGCTCGCGGTCATGGCGGCGCAGGACCATGCCCATGCGCAAGCCCCGCCCCCAGTCTCGGCCGGCGATGCGAAGATCATGGAGGCCGCGCTCATCACCCGCCTCGCCTATGTCGTCACCGGCAACGCCGAAGTGGACGAGACCAGCCGCGCCGGGCTCGAAGGCCTCGCCTACCAGCTCGCCAGCCGCACCGCCTTCGAGCCGGGCGAGGCGGTCGGGGTCGATCCCGCCACCGACGACCTGTCGTTCTATCCGCTGCTCTACTGGCCGGTGGTGGCGGAAGCGCAAACACCCGGCCGCGAGGCCCTGTCGCGCATCGACGCCTACATGAAGCAGGGCGGCTCGATCCTGTTCGACACCCGCGACGCGCTCTATTCCACCGGCTCCATCGCCAACGGCCCCGGCGGGCAGGCGCTGCGGCGCATCCTGTCGTCGCTGGACGTGCCCGAGCTGGAGCCGGTGCCGACCAACCACGTGCTGACGAAATCCTTCTACCTCATGCCCGCCTTCCCCGGTCGCTACGCCGACGGCGAACTCTGGGTCGAGGCCCTGCCCGCCGACGCCGAGGACGCCGACGAGCGCCCCGCGCGCTCCGGCGACGGCGTCTCGCCGATCCTCATCACCTCCAACGATCTCGCCGGGGCCTGGGCGACGGGTCCGACCGGCGCACCGCTCTACCCGACGACACCCGGCGACCCGCGCCAGCGCGAGATGGCCTACCGCGCGGGCATCAACATCGTGATGTACGCCCTCACCGGCAACTACAAGGCCGACCAGGTCCACATCCCGGCCCTGCTCGAACGGCTGGGGCAGTGACATGACCACCAGCTTCGGTCTCTCCTTCGCGCCCTTCCTGCCGTGGTGGCTCCTCGCCGCCATCGCCGCCGTCGCCGCCATCATCGCGCTCTGGGGCATGTTCCGCCGCGTGCGCGGGGCCTGGCTGCGCGGGCTGGCGCTCCTCGTCGCCCTCGTCACGCTGGCCAATCCCTCCTTCACCCGCGAGCAGCGCGAACGCCTGCCCAACGTCGTCGCCGTGGTGGTCGACCGCAGCGCCAGCCAGAAGCTCGGCGACCGGGCGCAGACCACCGACGAGGCCCGCGCCGAACTGGAAAGGCGTCTCTCCGCCCTTCCCGACACCGAGGTTCGCTGGATCGAGGCCGGCGGCGATCCGCTCTCCAGCGACGGCACCGAACTGTTCGGCGCGCTGGCGCGCGGGCTCGCCGACGTGCCGGTGGAACGCATCGGCGGCGCGATCATGCTGACCGACGGCGTGGTCCACGACGTGCCCGCCGAGGCCGCCGCGCTCGGCTTCAACGCCCCCGTCCACGCCCTCGTCACCGGCCACCCCGACGACCGCGACCGCCGCGTGGCGCTGGAGACCACGCCGCGCTTCGCCATCGTCGGCAAGGAGCAGCCCATCGCCTTCCGCGTGCTGGAAGACGGCCCCTCCGACGGCGCACCCGTGCCGGTCACCATCCGTCGCAACGGCGAGGACCTGAACACCATCGCCGTCTCTCCGGGTGAGCGCGTCGAACTGCCGATGCCCATCGACACCCCCGGCCCCAACGTCATCGAGATCGAGGCCGCCACCGCGCCCGGCGAGCTGACGCCCGTCAACAACCGCGCCGTGCTGCCCATCGAGGGCGTGCGCGAGAAGATGCGCGTGCTCCTGGTCTCCGGCGAGCCCCACACCGGCGAGCGCGTCTGGCGCAACCTGCTGAAGGCCGACGCCAGCGTCGACCTCGTGCATTTCACGATTCTCAGGCCGCCGGAGAAGCAGGACGGCACGCCGATCAACGAACTGTCGCTGATCGCCTTTCCGACGCGCG
>JBEBSP010000262.1:0-3263 GCA_040394255.1 Agaricicola taiwanensis
TGCTGGCGGGCGCGGAGCCTGCCGGGGATCGTGCGGCCTATCGTGCGGCGCTGGAGGATTTGGTGCGGGAACGGCCGGTGCGGCTCGCCCCCTCGGGCGTCACCCGCGACCGCTGGGGCCGGACGGTGGCGCATGTCTGGCGCGCGGATGGCGTCTGGGTGGAGCGCGAGCTGATCGCCTCGGGCCTGGCGCTGCGCGCGCCGGGGCTGCCGAACCGGGCCTGCGCGCTGGCGCTGGACGCGGCGGAGCCGGACGCCGCCGCGCCGCCGGATGTGTCAAATGGGCGACTGGGCCGCGTCATTCGCGCCGAGGGCCGCGTCTCGCGGCTTCGCAAGTCGGGCGGACGCGTTTATATGAAACTTGAGATCGCCGACGCGCGACGACTGACCGTCACGATGCGGGATGCTGATTTTGCAGAACTTTCAACCTCCGAGACCGACGAGTGGACCGGCCGCACGCTCAAGGTGCGCGGCCATCTGGAATGGTGGGGCGAGCCGACGGTGTCCGTCGCGGTCCCCTGGGACATCGCGCGCGGCGAGGATGTGACCAGGCCATGACCCGCGCGGCGCCCGCGACCCGTTCCCATGCCTTGCGTTCCGCCATCCGCGCCGCCGTCGTCGCGCTGGCCGCGGCCTCCTGCACGACCTTCGGCGCGCCGGAGACGCAGACCGCGGCGGTGCCCTCCAGCGTGCCGCGCATCGTGGGCGCGCAGACCCCGGCCCAGCGCGAGCATGCCCGCATCCTCGCGGCCTATGGCGGGGCCTACGCCGACCCGGCGCTCGACCGGCTCCTGGCCAATCTCGCCAAGAAGCTGGCGGACGCCTCGGACCGGCCGGACCTCAGCTACCGCGTCACGGTGCTGAACACGCCCAGCATCAACGCCTTCGCCCTGCCGAGCGGCGACCTCTACATCACGCGCGGCGTGGTGGCGCTGGCCAACGACACCTCCGAGGTGGCGGCGGTGCTGGCCCATGAGATGGCCCATGTGGCGGCGCGCCACGCCTTCGACCGGGCCGACCGCGAGCGCCAGGCCCAACTGGTCAGCCGGGTGGTCAGCGACGTCCTGAACGACCCGCAGGCGAGCGCGCTGGCGCTGGCGAAAAGCAAGCTCGCGCTGGCCCGCTTCTCGCGCATCCAGGAGCTGGAGGCCGACCAGATGGGCGTGAAGACGCTGGCGCGCACCGGCCACGATCCCTACGCCGCCGCCCGCTTCCTCGGCAGCATGGCGCGTGCCGCGAGTTTCCGGGCGCGCGCCTCGTCCTCGGGCGAGGGCGAGGCCCCGGATTTCCTGTCGACGCATCCCTCCACGCCGGAGCGGGTGCAGCTCGCGGTCAACGCGGCGCGCGAGCTGGGCGCGCCCGACCCTTCCAAGCGCGACCGCGACGCCTTCCTCGCCGCCATCAACGGCATCGTCTTCGGCGACGATCCGCGCCAGGGGCTGGTGCGCGGCTCGCGCTTCATTCACCCTGTGCTCGGCTTCACCTTCGCCGCGCCGCAGGGCTACACGCTGGAGAACACCTCCGAGGCGCTGTCGGGCGTGGGGCCGGACGGCTCGGCGCTCAGGCTCGACGCCGAGAAGGTGTCCAAGCTGGGCACGCCGGCGGAGGCGCTCGCCAAGGGCGTGGTCGAGGGCACCCAGGTCGAACAGGTGCGGCAACTGACCGTCAACGGCCTGCCGGCGGCGGTCGGGGTGGCGCGCGGGCGCGACTGGACCTTCCAGGTCGCGGCGATCCAGTTCGACGAGGACATCTACCGCCTGGTCTTCGCCACGCGCAGCCTGAACAAGGAGGCGGAGGCGCAGTTCCGTGGCGCGGTCGACAGTTTCCGGCGGCTCACGTCGTCGGAGATCATCAGCACCCGTCCGCAGCGGCTGAGCGTCGTCACGGTCAAGCCGGGCGACAGCATCGAAAGCCTCGCCGCGCGGCTGAACGGCGTCGACCAGCCGGTGGAACGGCTGCTGATGCTCAACGGCCTCGACCGGGGAGCGCAGCTCCAGCCCGGCCAGCGGATCAAGACCGTCGTGGATTGACAGCTTCGGCCGGTTCCGCGTCTTGCTTCAAAGGTTCGCGGCCCATCCTTCGAGGCGATCGCTTCGCGATCCCTCAGGATGAGGTGGGAGTAAGGGGAATCGCTGAAAAAGGGGCAAGCCAAACCCACCGCCCTCATCCTGATGAGCCGCCGAAGGTGACGTCCCGGAGGATGGGCTGCGAACGCCGGAG
The DNA here is from genome assembly GCA_040394255.1 of Agaricicola taiwanensis. Classification (GTDB taxonomy): domain Bacteria; phylum Pseudomonadota; class Alphaproteobacteria; order Rhizobiales; family Methylopilaceae; genus Agaricicola; species Agaricicola taiwanensis_A. The sequence goes on from JBEBSP010000262.1 coordinate 2,220, forward strand.
TCGCCCCGAACGTCCTGCGCTGCATTCACCTCAGTTCATGGCCGCCATGTGCGGATGGCGTTCGACCAGCGCGCGCCGGACCTTCTCGATGGCGCGGTTTTCGATCTGGCGCACGCGCTCCTTGGAGATGCCGAGGCGCGAACCCAGGGCTTCCAGCGTCATGCCGTCTTCGGTCAGCCGCCGCGCGCTCAGGATCTTCATCTCGCGTTCGTTCAGCACACGGAGCGCCGATTTCAGCCAGCCGGAGCGGCGTTCGGCATCCAGGATGTCGCTCACGATCTCGTCGGGCAGGGGCGAGTCATCGACGAAGAAGTCGCCGCGCTCGGACGCGTTCTGGTCGCTGTCGGTGACCGGCGCGTTGAGCGACATGTCCGGCCGCGACAGGCGCGAGTCCATCAGCGCCACATCCTTCTGGGCGACGCCGATGGCTGTCGCGATCTCACCGTGGATGTCGGACAGCGGGCGGTTGCCGGGGACGCGGCTCAGCCTCGCGCGCAGGCGGCGCAGATTGAAGAACAGCGACTTCTGCGCCGAACTGGTGCCGCCGCGCACGATCGACCAGTTGCGCAGGATGTGGTCCTGGATCGCCGCCCTGATCCACCAGGTGGCGTAGGTGGAGAAGCGGACCTCGCGCTCGGGCTCGAAGCGGGCGGCCGCCTCCAGCAGGCCGACGTAGCCTTCCTGGATCAGGTCGGGCATTTGCAGGCCGTAGTTGCGGAAGCGGTTGGCGATGGCGATCACGAGGCGCATGTGCGCCGAGGCGAGGACATGCATGGCGTCCTCGTCGTTGTCGTGCCGCCAGCGCAGGGCAAGGGCATGCTCATCCTCGCGGCTGAGGAACGGCGCATTGGCCGCCGCGCGCATCACATTGGTTCCCGTTCCTTTTGACTGAGCCAAGAGTGCCTCCCCTGTGCGAACTGCCGGACCGGACGCCGATCCTCGGGAAACAACGCGCCAGGGCCTGAAAGCGATGCAGCGGAATGTGCGTCGCATCATCACAGATGCGTGCGCTCCCCTTGCCGAAGCGGGAAACGGGGGCAGGGG
>JBEBSP010000263.1:0-3256 GCA_040394255.1 Agaricicola taiwanensis
GCCGTTTCGGCCGCGATATCGAAGTCAGCCAATCGGTTGATGCGAGCCTTATCGGTGGCGCGATCATCGACGCGGGCGAAGTCGTCATCGACGGCTCCGTGAGCGGCCGCCTGTCGCGACTCGAGCACGCATTGACACAGTGACAACCGGTTGCCGCGGGTCGGCAACCGGAATACAGACCGTTTCAAGGCAGCGTTTCCGGTTACCGACCATCGGTTCCCGGTTGTCGAACCAGAAAAGTTGAATACGTCGCGTGGCCTTGCCACGCACGACCTCAGGAATCCGCCATGGCTACCACGATCAATCCGTCCGAAATTAGCGAACTCATCAAGAATCGCATCGAGAAGTTCAAGCTCAGTGCCGATGCGCGCAACGAAGGCACGATCACCAGCGTGTCCGACGGCATCGTGCGCATGCACGGCCTGAACGACGCGATGTCTGGCGAAATGATCGAACTGCCGGGCAACACCATCGCCCTCGCCCTGAACCTGGAGCGCGACTCGGTCGGCGCCGTGGTTCTCGGTGACTACAAGCACCTTCGCGAAGGCGATACGGCGAAGACGACCGGCCGCATTCTCGAAGTGCCGGTGGGTCGCGAACTGCTCGGCCGCGTTGTTGACGCACTCGGCAATCCGATCGACGGCAAGGGCCCGATCAACACCACGCAGACCGCTCCGATCGAGAAGGTCGCTCCGGGCGTGATCTGGCGCAAGTCGGTCGACCAGCCGATGCAGACCGGCTACAAGTCGGTCGACGCGATGATCCCGGTTGGCCGCGGCCAGCGTGAGCTGATCATCGGCGACCGCCAGACCGGCAAGACTGCACTCGCGATCGACGCGATCATCGCGCAGAAGAATTCCGGCATCAAATGCATCTACGTCGCCATCGGCCAGAAGCAGAGCTCGATCGCCAACGTCGTACGCAAGCTCGAAGAGAACGATGCGCTGGCGCACACGATCATCGTCGCCGCTTCGGCGTCCGAATCGGCCGCGATGCAGTACGTCGCTCCGTACGCCGGTTGCTCGATGGGTGAGTTCTTCCGCGATATCGGCGAAGACGCCCTGATCATCTATGACGATCTGACCAAGCAGGCCTGGGCTTACCGCCAGATCTCGCTGCTGCTGAAACGTCCGCCGGGCCGCGAAGCGTATCCGGGTGACGTGTTCTATCTGCACTCCCGTTTGCTTGAGCGCGCTGCTCGCGTCAACGAGGAATATGTCGAGAAGTTCACCAATGGTGCGGTGAAGGGCAAGACCGGTTCGCTGACCGCATTGCCGATCATCGAAACCCAGGGCGGTGACGTTTCCGCCTTCGTGCCGACCAACGTGATCTCGATCACCGACGGCCAGATCTTCCTTGAGACCGACCTGTTCTACCAGGGCATCCGCCCGGCGGTGAACGTCGGCCTGTCGGTCAGCCGCGTGGGTTCGGCCGCGCAGATCAAGGCGATGAAGCAGGTCGCCGGCAAGATCAAGGGCGAGCTGGCGCAGTACCGCGAGATGGCGGCCTTCGCGCAGTTCGGCTCCGACCTCGACGCCACCACGCAGAAGCTGCTCAACCGCGGCGCGCGCCTGACGGAGCTGTTGAAGCAGCCGCAGTTCTCGCCGCTGAAGGTTGAGGAACAGGTGGCGGTGATTTTCGCAGGCACCTCGGGCTATCTCGACAACCTGCCGGTCAACAAGGTGCGCGCCTTCGAGGAGGGCCTGCTCGGCTACCTCCACGGCAAGCATCAGGACCTGCTGGACACCATCCGGACGTCGAAGGAAGTTTCCGACGACAGCCGCAAGACCCTGACGGCGGCCATCGAGGCCTTCGTCAAGACCTTCGTCTGACGGGCTGACGGGCACGCGAGATGGCCAGTCTCAAGGATCTTCGCAACCGTATCGCCTCGGTCAAGGCGACGCAGAAAATCACCAAGGCGATGCAGATGGTCGCCGCGGCGAAGCTGCGTCGCGCGCAACTGCGGGCGGAAGCCGCGCGACCCTATGCCGAGCGGGTCGAACGGGTTCTGGCGAACCTCGCCGCCGCGGTCGCGGGTTCGCCCGACGCTCCGCTGCTGCTCGGCGGCACGGGCAAGGACGACGTCCATCTGCTGGTGGTGGCGACAGCCGAGCGCGGCCTTGCGGGTGCGTTCAACTCTTCCATTGCCCGGCTCGCCCGCGACCATGCCAGCCGGCTGATCGCGGAAGGCAAGGAGGTCAAGATCCTCTGCGTCGGCCGCAAGGGCTTCGAAATCCTGCGCCGCCAGTTCGCGAGCCACATCATCGAGGTCGTGGACCTCAAGAGCGTCAAGCAGGTCGGCTACGCCAACGCGGAAGCCATCACCGACAAGGTGCTGGAGCTGTTCGCCAAGGGCGAGTTCGACGTCGCGACGCTGTTCTTCTCGCGGTTCCGCTCGGTGATCCAGCAGATCCCCACGGCCCAACAGATCGTTCCGGCCAGTGTTCCCGAAGGCGTCGACGGTCCGTCCGCGCCCTACGAATACGAGCCGGAGGAAAATGAAATCCTCGCTGAACTGCTGCCCCGCAACGTCGCGGTGCAGGTCTATAAGGCGCTGCTTGAAAACGCCGCGTCCGAACAGGGCGCGCGCATGAGCGCCATGGACAACGCCACGCGCAATGCCGGCGACATGATCAAGAAACTGACCATGAACTACAACCGGACGCGCCAGGCGCAGATCACCAAAGAACTCATCGAAATCATCTCGGGCGCGGAAGCGCTCTGAGCGGCCACGGAGAAAGACACCATGGCGAAGAAGCCCGCCGCAACCGCTACCACCACTGCCAAGGCCACGGGACGCGTGTCCCAGGTCATCGGCGCCGTCGTCGACGTCCAGTTTGACGGTCCGCTGCCGAAGATCCTCAACGCGCTCGAAGCGACCAACCAGGGCAACCGCCTTGTGCTGGAAGTCGCGCAGCATCTCGGCGAATCCACCGTGCGCACCATCGCCATGGACTCGACCGAAGGTCTGGTGCGCGGCCAGCCCGTGACGGACACCGGCGAGCCGATCATGGTTCCGGTGGGTGACGGCACGCTTGGCCGCATCATGAACGTCATCGGCGAGCCGGTGGACGAAGCCGGGCCCGTCCAGTTCGAAACCCGCCGGGCCATCCACCAGCCGGCTCCGTCCTATGCCGAGCAGGCCACGGAATCGGAAATCCTCGTCACCGGCATCAAGGTCGTCGACCTGCTGGCGCCTTATGCCAAGGGCGGCAAGATCGGCCTGTTCGGCGGCGCCGGCGTCGGCAAGACGGTT
>JBEBSP010000264.1:0-3181 GCA_040394255.1 Agaricicola taiwanensis
ACCGCGGCGCGCAGGGGCTCGACCCCGCCTTCGTGGCGCAGCTTGAGAAGCAGTTCGGCTTCGACAAGCCGGCGCACGAGCGCTTCCTCAAGATGATCTGGGATTATGCCCGCTTCGACTTCGGGCGCAGCTACTTCCGCGACATCGCGGTGGTCGACCTGATCGCCGAGAAGCTGCCGGTGTCGATCTCGCTGGGGCTGTGGATGACGCTCCTGTCCTACGCGGTCTCGATCCCGCTCGGCATCTCGAAGGCCATGCGCGACGGCTCGCGCTTCGACGCCTGGACCTCCGGCATCGTCATCGTCGGCTACGCCATCCCCTCGTTCCTGTTCGCGATCCTCCTCATCGTGCTGTTCGCGGGCGGGTCGTTCTGGCAGATCTTCCCGCTCAGGGGCCTCACCTCCGACAACTGGGCGGCGCTGTCGCCGGCGGGCAAGGTGCTCGACTACTTCTGGCACATCGCCCTGCCGCTGACCGCCATGGCGCTGGGCGGCTTCGCCACCGCGACGCTGCTGACCAAGAACTCCTTCCTGGAGGAAATCCGCAAGCAATACGTCCAGACTGCGCGCATGAAGGGCCTGACCGAGCGGCGGGTGCTCTATGGCCATGTGTTCCGCAACGCCATGCTGATCGTGGTCGCGGGCTTTCCGGGGGCCTTCATCTCGGCCTTCTTCACCGGCGCCCTGCTGATCGAGACCATCTTCTCGCTGGACGGGCTGGGCCTGCTGTCGTTCGAGGCGATCGTCAACCGCGACTATCCGGTGGTCTTCGCCAATCTCTACATCTTCGGGCTGGTCGGGCTGATCGTCGGCCTCATCTCCGACCTCACCTACACCTGGATCGATCCCCGGATCGACTTCGAGAGCCGGGAGGTGTGAGGATGGACACGGTCGTTCTTCCGTCCGGGCACTCCGTTCCAGCCCCGCCCCGCCGCCGCTTTTCGCTTTCCCCCATCAACCGACGGCGCTGGCAGAACTTCCGGGCCAACCGCCGGGGCCACTGGTCGCTGTGGATTTTCCTCGTCCTCTTCGTCCTCAGCCTGTTCGCCGAGCTGCTCGCCAACGACAAGCCGATCCTGATCCTGCACGAGGGCGGCATCTACACGCCGGCGTTCAAGACCTATTCGGAAACCGACTTCGGCGGCGATTTCGCCAGCCCCGCCGACTACCGCGATCCCTTCCTCACCGACATCTTCAAGGAGAAGGGCAGTACGGTGATCTGGCCGCCGATCCGCTTCAGCTATTCCACCATCAACCTGAACCTGCCCGTGCCGGCGCCCGCGCCGCCGACCTGGAGCCTCAGCGCCGACGAATGCGCCGAGGCGGCACAGCGGTTCGGGCTCGGCGGCTGCCGGGAGCTGGAAATGAACTGGCTCGGCACCGACGACCAGGGGCGCGACGTGGTGGCGCGCATCATCTACGGCTTCCGCATCTCGGTGCTGTTCGGCCTCGTGCTGACGCTGTTCTCGTCGCTGATCGGCGTCGTCGCCGGGGCGGTGCAGGGCTATTTCGGCGGCTGGACCGACCTGATCTTCCAGCGGCTGATCGAGATCTGGACCAGCGTGCCGACGCTCTACCTGCTCATCATCCTGGCCTCGATCCTGGTGCCGAGCTTCTGGATATTGCTCGGCATCCTGCTGCTGTTCTCCTGGACGGCGCTGGTGGGCGTGGTGCGGGCGGAATTCCTGCGCGGGCGCAACTTCGAATATGTCACCGCCGCGCGGGCGCTGGGCGTCTCCAACACCACCATCATGTTCAAGCACCTGCTGCCCAACGCCATGGTGGCGACGCTGACCTTCATGCCGTTCATCCTCAACGGCTCGATCACCACGCTGACCTCGCTCGACTTCCTCGGCTTCGGCCTGCCGCCGGGCTCGCCCTCGCTGGGTGAACTGCTGGCGCAGGGCAAGGCCAACCTGCGCGCGCCCTGGCTCGGCATCACCGGCTTCGTGGTCATCGGCCTGATGCTGTCGCTCCTGATCTTCGTGGGCGAGGCGGTGCGCGACGCCTTCGATCCGCGCAAGACCTTCCGGTGAGGCAGACGATGACGGGACATCATCACGGGCATGATCACAGCCATGACCATGGCCACCACGGCCATTCCCACGCCCCTCAGGTGGATGCCGGCAACGAGAAACGCATCGGCATCGCCGCCCTCCTGACCGGCGGCTTCATGGTGGCCGAACTCGTCGGCGGCCTGATCTCCGGCTCGCTGGCTCTGATCGCCGACGCCGGGCACATGCTGACCGACTTCGGCGCGCTGGCGCTGGCCTGGTTCGCCTTCCGCATGGCGCGGCGCCCGGCGGACGCCACCCGCACCTACGGTTTCGACCGCCTGCAGGTGGTGGTCGCCTTCGGCAACGGGCTGGCGCTGTTCTTCCTGGCCATCTGGATCTGCGTGGAGGCCGTGGGGCGTTTCCTCGATCCGCAGCCGATCCTCAGCGGCGCCATGATGGCGGTGGCGGTCGCGGGGCTTCTCGTCAACCTCGCCTCCTTCGCCGTGCTGCACGGCGCGGACAAGGGGAACCTCAACGTGCGCGGCGCGGCGGTGCATGTGCTGGGCGACCTGCTCGGCTCGGTCGCGGCCATCGTGGCGGCGGGCGTCATCATGGCGACCGGCTGGACGCCCATCGACCCGCTGCTGTCGGTGCTGATCGCGCTGATCGTGCTGCGCACCGGCTGGTTCATCGTGCGCGACAGCGCCGCCATCCTGATCGAGGCCGCGCCCGAGGGGATCGACGGGGCCGCGATCAAGGCGCATCTGGCCGAAGCCGTCCCGGAGGTCGAGAGCGTGCATCATCTCCATGTCTGGTCGCTGACGGAGCGCCGCCGCGTCGCCACGCTGCACGCCTGCCTGAGCGAGGGCGCCGACGGCCCGGCGGCGGTTCGGGCGATCAAGGCCGCGCTGGCGGAACGCTTCCACATCGAGCATGCCACCGTGGAGGTGGAGTATGGCCATTGCGCGGACCACCGCCATGACTGCGGCCACGGAGCTCCCGCATGAGCCCGCTCCTCTCGGTTCGTGACCTATCCGTCGCCTTCACCCAGGACGGGCGCGAGACGCTGGCGGTCGACCGGGTGTCCTTCGATGTCGGCGTCGGCGAGACGGTGGCGCTGGTGGGCGAATCCGGCTCCGGCAAGTCGGTCACGGCGCTGTCGATCCTGAAGCTTTTGCCCTACCC
>JBEBSP010000265.1:0-3144 GCA_040394255.1 Agaricicola taiwanensis
CATACCGCAGCAGGATGCAATCCATGCCCAACCCCCTTGCCCGCCGCCTGATCTCCACCGGATCGCCCTTCGAACGCGAGGGCGGCTATTCGCGCGCGGTCGTCGCCGGGGACTGGGTGTTCGTGTCCGGCGTCACGGGTTACGACTACGCCGCCATGGCCATGCCCGAGGATGTCGAGGCCCAGGTCCACAACTGCTTCGCCACCATCGCCAAGGTGCTGGAGGAAGCCGGGTCCAGCCTCAATGATGTGGTGCGGGTGAACTATGTGGTCACGTCCGAGGCCGAGGCCGGCCGCGTGTTCCCGTTGTTCGGCCAATATCTCGGCGAAGCGCGCCCCGCCGCCATGCTGATCGTCGCCGGGTTGCTGAAGCCGGAGATGAAGGTCGAGATCGAGGTGACAGCGCTGAAGGGAAGCGCGGCCAGCGCTTGAAATGACCGACGGGCGGCTTTAGGGAAGCTGTCGACAATCTTAATCCCAGCATCGAGGCTTCCCATGGCGACCCACAAGCTCCTGTTCCTGGCCGGTGACGGCATCGGCCCCGAGGTCATGGCGGAGGTGTCGAAGCTCACCCGCTGGATCGAGGCGCGCGGCCTTGCCTCCTTCGCCATCGAGGAGGACCTCGTGGGCGGCGCGGCCTATGACAGCCATGGCGAGGCGGTGTCCGAGGCGACCATGGAGCTGGCGCTGGCCTGCGACGCCGTGATGTTCGGCGCGGTCGGCGGGCCGAAGTGGGATGCGGTTCCCTATTCCAAGCGTCCCGAGGCGGGCCTCTTGCGCTTGCGCAAGGACCTCGGCCTGTTCGCCAACCTGCGCCCCGCGATCTGCTATCCGGCGCTGGCGGATGCGTCCTCGCTCAAGCGCGAACTGGTCGACGGGCTCGACATCCTGATCGTGCGCGAGCTGACCGGCGGGGTCTATTTCGGCGAGCCGAAGGAGATCGTGACGCTGGAGGACGGCTCCAAGCGCGGTGTCGATACCCAGCTCTACACCACCGGCGAGATCGACCGGATCGCCCGCGTCGCCTTCGAGCTGGCCAGGTTGCGCGGCAAGAAGGTCGCCTCGTCGGAAAAGAGCAACGTGATGAAATCCGGCGTGCTGTGGCGCGAGGTCGTCAGCCGCGTCCGACAAGAAGACTACCCCGACATCGCGCTGGAGCATGTGCTGGCCGACAACTGCGCCATGCAGCTGGTGCGCCGTCCCAAGCAGTATGACGTGATCGTGACCGACAACCTGTTCGGCGACATCCTGTCCGACGTGGCCGCCATGCTGACCGGCTCACTGGGTATGCTGCCGTCCGCCTCGCTGGGCGCGGAAGACCCGGTCACGGGCAAGCGCAAGGCCATGTATGAGCCGGTGCATGGCTCGGCGCCGGACATCGCCGGGCGCGGCGTCGCCAATCCGATCGCGACCATCGCCTCCTTCGGCATGGCGTTGAAGTATTCGCTCGGCCTGCCGGACCTCGCCGACAGTCTCGACGGCGCCATCGCCGACGTGCTCGACGGGGGCCTGCGCACGGCGGACATCGCCGCGCCGGGTCAGAACGCCATCGGCACGGCGGGCGTGGGCGACGCCGTCATCGCCGCGCTGGAGAAGCGGCTGGGCTGAGGCCTTATAAGGTCTCGATCCAATCCATACGTTACATCCGGCGAGCTTTGCCGCCGATGCGAGGAAACCGATGATGAACCTGAAACGCGCCCGTTATTTGATCGCCGCCGTGGCCATCGGCATGTTCGCCGCCACGGTGGCCGTGGATCATGCCGACGCGCGCCGTGGCGGCGGCTTCGGCAGCCGGGGCATGCGCACGTTCCAGGCACCGCAGGCGACACCCACGGCGCCCCGCCCGGCCCGGCCCATCGAGCGTTCGACCACGACGCGCGAGCAGGCGTCTCCAGCCGCAGCATCAGCCGCACGGCCCGCAGCAACGCCGCAAGGACGCGGAATGTTCGGCGGCATGGGCGGCGCCATCCTCGGGGGCCTCGTGGCCGGCGGCCTGCTGGGCATGCTGTTCGGCAGCGGCTTCGGCGGACTCGCGGGCATGATGGGGCTGCTCCTGCAGGTCGGCATCATCCTGGTGGCGGTCATGCTGGTGCGGCGCTGGCTGGCCGCGCGGTCGCAGCCGGCTCCGGCCACGGCGGGCGGCAAGCCCGGCGGCGATTTCCAGTTCGCCCGCTCCGGTCTCGGCATGGCGGGCAGCACGCCCGCGAAGGATCCCGGCGCGCGTTCCGCTGGCGGCATGAGCGCCCATGATCTCGTCGGCATCACCCCGAAGGACCTCGATGTGTTCGAGCAGCGGCTGATCCAGGTGCAGTCGGCCTTTGCCCGGGAGGACTATGCGGCGCTGCGCATGCTCGGCACGCCAGAGGTCATGTCCTACTTCGCCGAGGAACTGAGCCAGAACGCGACCAAGGGCCTGCGCAACGAGGTCTCCGACATCAAGCTGCTGAGCGGCGACCTTTCGGAAGCCTGGAGCGAGGGCGACAAGGACTATGCCACCGTCGCCATGCGCTACGAATTCCGCGACGTCATGCGCGACCGCGTGACGGGCGAGGTGCGCGAGGGTGATCCGGAGGAGATGGTCGAGCTGACCGAAATCTGGACCTTCGTGCGCGAGCGCCACGGGGACTGGACGTTGTCGGCCATCCAGGACGCTTGACGCGCTTCTCTTTGCGTTTTTCCGTGAGAAAGCGTAAGGACAGGCCTGCCGCGCAGCGTGACCGCGCCGGTTTCAGGAGAAGGATCCAATGGGCTATCGAGTCGCCATCGTGGGCGCCACCGGAAACGTGGGCCGCGAAATGCTGAACATCCTCGACGAACGGAAATTCCCCGTTTCCGAGCTGATCCCGCTCGCTTCGCGGCGCAGCCAGGGCACGGAAGTCTCGTTCGGCGACAAGACGCTCAAATGCAAGGATCTGGCGACCTTCGACTTCACCGGAGTCGACATCTGCCTGATGTCCGCCGGCGGCACGGTCTCCAAGGAGTGGTCGCCCAAGATCGCCGCCAAGGGCGTGATCGTGATCGATAATTCCTCGGCCTGGCGCTACGACAGCGACGTGCCGCTGGTGGTGCCGGAAGTGAACGCCGACGCCGTGGCGGGCTTCGGCAAGAAGGGCATCATCGCCAATCCGAACTGCTCGACCGCCCA
>JBEBSP010000266.1:0-3100 GCA_040394255.1 Agaricicola taiwanensis
CCTTCCGCTCGATGATGAACAACTTCGCCATCGCCATCTCGCTTGGCCTGCAATACGGCGTGCCGCTGGATGAATATGTTGACGCCTTCACCTTCACCCGCTTCGAGCCGGCGGGCTTCGTGCAGGGCAACGACGCCATCAAGAACGCCACCTCGATCCTCGACTACGTGTTCCGCGAGCTGGCGATCTCCTACCTCCAGCGCCACGACCTCGCCCATGTGGCGCCCGAGGACATCGGCTCCACCGCCATGGGTTCCGGCGTCGACGAGGGCAAGGCCCCCGCGAGCCCGGTGTCCCACGGGCTGCTCCGTGGCCAAAAGGCCAAAGGCCTGTCGGTGATGCAGACGTCATCGAGCAATGTCACCGCCATCGGCGGCGTTGCTGCGGCAACCGGCATCCGCACAGAAGGCGCGACCGCGCTGAAAGCACAGGAAGCGGTCAAGAGCGAGATCGAAGCCGCCTTCGCCCGGATGCCGGCTCATCAGCCGGAAGCAAGCCCCGAGCAGGACGCCAAGGCAAAGACCGCCGAACGCCGTGCTCAGGCCAGGCTGAAAGGCTATGAGGGCGAGAATTGCTCGGAATGCGGTAACTTCACCATGGTGCGAAACGGCACATGCCTGAAGTGCGACACCTGTGGGTCGACGAGCGGGTGCAGCTAACATAAGCGCTCTTCCGAGCCTGAGTTGCATCCGTAACGTGCAAATGCCCGGACCAAGGTCCGGGCATCGGCGTCGTATCATTCAGTGGAGGCGGTGGCTGCATCCGCCAATTCCGGCAGCACGGCCTCGATCCGTTCCCGCTCCGGCTCCAACCAGGGCGGCAGCTTGAGGCTTGTGCCCAGCGCATCGGCGGGTTCATCCACCGTGAATCCGGGACCATTGGTGGCGATCTCGAACAGCACGCCGCCAGGTTCGCGGAAGTAAACCGAGCGGAAATAGTTGCGCTCCTTTTGCTCCGTGGCGGTGATGCTGTGGTTGGCGCGCAGCTTGCGCACCATCTCGGCCTGCTCCTCATCGCTTGCCGCCCGGAAGGCGACGTGATGCACCGTGCCGCGCCCCGTGCGGCCACGCGGGAAGCCGCCGACCTCGCGCAGGTCGACCACCGAGCCGATGCCCTCGCCCGCCCAGTAGCGGATGGACACACCCTCGCGGCCCACCTCGGTGAAGCCGAAGACGTCGGCCAAAACCGCACCCGTAGGGCCGGCCTTGTCCAACAACAGGCTGACGCCATGAAGGCCGCGAATGGCGTGTTCCGCCGGCACCTCGCCCCCATCCCAGCCAGCCTCGGCCTCTATGCCGGGCAGTCCGGTCAATGCAAGGCGCATACCGTCGGGGTCCTTGAAGGCGATCACCGTCTCGCCGAAGCGCTTTGCCGGGGCTTCATGGACAACACCCTTCTCCAGCAGGCGATGGCTCCAGTAGCCGATGGAGCCTTCCGGCACGCGCAGCAGGATCTCCTCGGTCTCACCGGGGCCGACGCGGCCTTCGGCGGCGCGCTCCCAGGGAAAAGAGGTCAGGACCGAACCGGGCCGGGCCTCGCCGTCACCCCAGTAGAGGTGATAGGTGCCGGGATCGTCGTAGTTAACGGTCTTCTTGATGAAGCGCAGACCCAGCACACGGGTGTAGAAGTCATGATTGCGTCGTGCAGGGCCTGCGATCGCCGTCACGTGGTGGATGCCGTTGGCCATGGGAGCCTCCTTGGTGGGACTTGGCGTCCCTTCATGGCTCAAAGATATGTCGCCAACGCCGATCCGCCACGTCATGCTCATTGCGCAAATGCAATCGAGGGAATGCCGCGCCTCATCGATCCACATGACCGAGTTGCCGGTCCGGCCAGAACTGGTCGCGCACCCGTTGCTTCAGGATTTTGATATCGGGAAATCCGCCTTCGGACTTGCGGTCCCAGATCAGCGCGCCTCCCGCTTCGATCTGGAAGATGCCCCCTGTGCCGGGGATCAGCGCAACCTCGCCCAGATCCTCCGAAAAGGTCGAGAGCAGTTCCTGCGCCATCCAGGCGGCGCGGAGCATCCAGTTGCACTGGCGGCAATAGGTAATGGCGATGCGGGGTTTGTCGGTCATGGGCCGATGATGCGATGGACGATGGCAAGGTCAAGCGGGATCGGGACCTCCCGACGGATCATATTTCCGACGGGACACCCGCCGGCCGCAGCCTGACACATATCATCCTGCCCCGTCCCACGATCACGGACGGGGCAAGACGCGACTTCCTCATCACACATGTTGCAGACAATTCACCGTCATGAAGACGCTACATTGCGCAAAAGCGCCCGATCCCTTAAGGGCTTGTGCTGGTCCATCAGGAGATGTGTTGCAATGAGCGAGAATGTGAAGCGGCTTCTGGAGAGGTTGCAGGCTGCCCAGCACGATCTGATCCAGTCTGCGGCCAACATCGACGTCGCTCCCTCCGACAACGTGGTTCGCAAAATCGCCGATCTGGAAGTTGCCATCGGCGCCGTCGAGCATCTGCTCGACGAAGGCCAAGCCTGAACTTTCCGAACCGACGGAAAAGGCGACTTTCGCCGTTCAACAATCAGACAGGTCAGCGCCTCCGGAACCAACCGGCGCCTTGGGGCGTTGATACTCTCGGAACAAGCGGACTCCAGGCGGTCACCTGCCGGAGTGCCAAGGAGGCGAGAATGCGCAAAACCCTATCCATGCTCACCGCGACGGCCATTGCCGTCACAAGCCTGATGGCACCGGCTGCACATGCGGCGCCCCTGACAAGCCTGCCGACTGCACAAGCGCAATCCGCGGTGCAGGATGTGCAGTATCGTCGTTACCATCGCGGCGATCGCTATTACGGCAATCGTTACTACCACAGGCAGCATCGCGGCAACGGAGCGGCCGTGGCCGCCGGTGTCGTGGGACTTGCGGCTGGCGTGCTTGCAGCACAGGCCCTGTCCCAGCCGCGCTATGCCCCCGCACCGGTTTATCGCGGCGGCGGCGATTGGTATGCCTACTGCGCATCCAAGTACCGCTCCTTCGATCCGGCGAGCGGAACCTATCTCGGGTATGACGGACGCCGTCACTATTGCCGCTGAAATCGGCCATGATCCATGAAAGCCGCGGGCTCCACCGAG
>JBEBSP010000267.1:0-3080 GCA_040394255.1 Agaricicola taiwanensis
AGACGATGCGCGGCACGCGATACTTGTCGCCCTGACGCCAGACGGTCTCGGTCTGGGGCTCGACGCCCTGGTTGGAATCCAGCACGCAAACGGCGCCATCAAGCACGCGCAGCGAGCGCTCGACCTCAATGGTGAAGTCGACGTGGCCCGGCGTGTCGATGATGTTCAGGCGCTTGTCGTGCCAGACGGCCGTGGTCGCAGCCGAGGTGATCGTAATGCCCCGCTCCTGCTCCTGGTCCATCCAGTCCATGGTGGCGGCACCCTCGTGGGTCTCGCCGATCTTGTGGTTCTTGCCGGTATAGAAGAGAATCCGCTCGGTGGTCGTCGTCTTCCCGGCATCGATGTGGGCCATGATGCCGAAATTGCGGTAGTCTTCGATCGCATGCGTACGGGGCATAGCGGAATTCCTCTAAGGCTCGCGGCCGATTACCAGCGGTAGTGGGAGAAGGCGCGGTTCGCTTCCGCCATCCGGTGCGTGTCTTCGCGCTTCTTCACGGCATTGCCACGGTTGTTGGAAGCGTCGATCAGCTCGGCCGAAAGACGATCAACCATGGTCTTCTCATTGCGTCCGCGGGCAGCGGTCAGCAGCCAGCGCAGAGCCAGGGCCTGACGGCGCGCGGGGCGCACGTCGACCGGAACCTGATAGGTCGCACCACCGACTCGGCGGGAGCGAACCTCGACGGCCGGAGCCACATTGCCGAGAGCCTGATGGAACACTTCGATCGGGCTCTGCTTGATCTTGCTTTCGATGACGTCGAACGCACCGTAGACGATCGCTTCGGCAGTGGACTTCTTGCCATGCTGCATGACGCAGTTCATGAACTTCGTGACGATGTTATCGCCGAACTTGGCGTCCGGGATGATATCGCGCTTTTCCGCGCGGTGACGACGAGACATCTCTCAGCTCTCCCAGATCACTTCGGACGCTTCGCGCCGTACTTGGAACGACGCTGCTTGCGATCCTTGACACCCTGGGTGTCGAGAACGCCGCGCAGGATGTGATAACGCACGCCCGGCAAGTCCTTGACGCGACCGCCACGGATCATGACCACCGAGTGCTCCTGGAGGTTGTGACCCTCACCAGGAATGTAGCCGATGACCTCGTAGCCATTGGTCAGACGGACCTTGGCCACCTTACGAAGCGCCGAGTTCGGCTTCTTCGGGGTCGTTGTATAGACACGCGTGCAGACGCCGCGCTTCTGAGGGCAAGCTTCCATGTGGCGCGCCTTCTCCCGGTATACGGGGGCCTGCCTGGGCTTGCGGATCAGCTGACTGATCGTGGGCATCGTTCGCCTTTTCGTTCCGTGGCGGCCAGCGCCTATCGCCAGCCAACGCGAATCCGCACCATTCCGCGTTAGCGCGGTCTGGCGCGTGAAACAGAGGACCGCCACGCGAAATCGCGCAACGGTCGTGCACCTTGGGTTTTTGACCCGGATTAGAAGCAGCAGCGTCTAAGATCGATGGATCGGCGAAGTCCGCCAAAAACGAGTCTTACCGCCTGCCGCGAAAGTCCGTGCTGTCTACCTGCAGAGTCGGTTTCCGTCAACCCCTCCCCCGCAAGACTTCGTGAGAATGATGGAGGCCATGCAAAAAGGCCGCCCGTGGGCGGCCTTTCGCATCAATCAGCGGGGGTGGAGGGTCACTCGGCGGCGGGGCCGCCGATGAGACCGGCGCTGGCCGGAACCGGCGCATCGGTCTTCTGCTGATCCAGAATCAGGTCGTCGCGATGGAGCGCGACCGCCCGAAGCTTGTTCATCACCGAGCCGGTGCCCGCCGGGATGAGGCGGCCGACGATGACGTTCTCCTTGAGCCCTTCCAGGCTGTCCGCCTTGCCGTTGACGGCCGCTTCCGTGAGAACGCGGGTCGTCTCCTGGAACGAGGCCGCCGAGATGAACGACCGGGTCTGCAGGCTGGCCTTGGTGATGCCGAGCAGCACCGGGCGCCCCGAGGCGGGCTTCTTGCCCTCCTCCGCGGCCTTGGTGTTGATCTCGTCCAGTTCCAGCCGGTCGACCTGCTCGCCCGTGATGAGATCGGTGTCGCCGGCGTCGTCGATCTCGATCTTCTGCAGCATCTGGCGGACGATCACCTCGATGTGCTTGTCGTTGATCGTCACGCCCTGGAGCCGGTAGACCTCCTGGATCTCGTTGACCAGATAGGCCGCCAGTTCCTCGACGCCCTTGACCGCCAGGATGTCGTGCGGCGCCGGGTTGCCGTCGACGATGAAGTCGCCCTTCTCGATGACGTCGCCGTCCTGGAGATGGATGTGCTTGCCCTTCGGGATCAGGTATTCGACCTGCTCCAGGCTCTCATCGCTCGGGATGATGGCCAGGCGGCGCTTGTTCTTGTAGTCGCGGCCGAACTGCACCGTGCCCGAGATTTCCGCGATGACCGCCACGTCCTTCGGACGGCGCGCCTCGAACAGTTCCGCCACGCGCGGCAGGCCGCCCGTGATGTCGCGGGTCTTGGCGCTTTCCGTCGGCACGCGGGCCAGCAGGTCGCCGCCCTTGGCCGTGACGCCCGGGTTGACCGAGATGATCGCGTCCACCGGAAGGTAGTAGCGCGCATCGCCGCCCTTGGGCAGCTTGGCGACCTTGCCGTCCTTGCCCAGGATGACAATGGCCGGCTTCAGGTCGGCGCTGCGCGTCGACGTCCGCCAGTCCATGACCACGCGCTTGGTGATGCCGGTGGCCTCGTCGGTCGCCTCGCTGATGGAAGCGCCTTCCACGAGGTCCTCGTAGGCAACCGTGCCCTCCACTTCGGTCAGCACCGGGCGGGTGTAGGGGTCCCACTCCGCGATGCGCTGGCCGCGCTTGATCTTGTCGCCCTCGTCCACCTTCAGTTTGGCGCCGAACTGGATGCGGTGCGTCGCGCGCTCCGCGCCGTCCGGATCGGTGATGACCACCGACAGGTTGCGCACCATGACGATGAGATCGCCGTCGGAGTTGCGGATGGCGTGGCGGTTCTTGATCTTGACCACGCCCTCGAAGCTCGATTCCACGAAGGACGAGTCGGCGATCTGAGCCGTGCCGCCGATGTGGAACGTGCGCATCGTCAGCTGCGTGCCCGGCTCGCCGATCGAC
>JBEBSP010000268.1:0-3055 GCA_040394255.1 Agaricicola taiwanensis
CGAGGATGCCGAGCGGTATGCCGATCACGGCGCAGAAGATCACCGCCGTGACGACCATGGATACGGTCGTCATCGTCTCCGGCCACAGGCCGATCATGTCGATGAAGGACAGTGCCACCAGCGTGACCAAGGCGACGCCGCGCCCGGCCGCATGGGCCGCGAGACCGGGGATCATGTTGAGCGGCATGACGCGCTCGGCGATGACCTCCATGATCGACCGCTGGATGCCCGCCGCCGAGAGATAGTCGCTCATGCCCGGATTGGGCACATAGACCTTCTCGGGCCGGTAGGTCTGGAACTTGACCGCGTCGCAGCCCGCTTCCGCCGCGAGGTCGATCAGGCGGCGGGCGAGGCTGTCGTCGCGGCCGTCGCCGTTGTGCCAGTTGGTGCCGATCTCGGCGATGACGTAGCAAGGTGCTTCGCCGCCGATGGCCTGGACACCCCGGCCCGGAACATCGATGGAAAAACCATCGGTCATGAGCGCGCCAGCCTTTCCACGGCCTCGGCCACGCGCGTGGCCCCGAGGCCGTCGTGCAGGGCATGGGCACGCATTGCCATGGCTTTCCTCGCTTCGTCGTCTTTCATCAGCCGGACAAGTTCCCCGGCGATGGCGCCTGCCGTCGCGCCGGGCGCCAGCACCCGAGCCGCCCCCCTTTCGGACAGCGCCGCGCCGAGCGCCAGCTGGTTGTCGGCGATGGGCACCAGAAGCTGGGCGAGGCCAAGGCAGGCCCGCTCCAGCGCCGCGCCCGCCGGAGCCCCGACGGCGACGTCATGTGCTGCGGCGAGGCCCGCCATGTCAACGACCTCGGCGCGGATGTCGAGACGCGGCAGGCCGGGGTGTGGACGGATGTCCGGCCCCACGGCGGTGATGTCGAGCGCCGCGAGCGCCGGATCGGAGGCGATGGCGTCGAGCACCTTCGCGGTGAGCCCGCCGTCCGCGCCGCCGCCACAATTGACGAGGAGGCGGCGGCCGGTTTTGGGGCCTTTCCGGGCATCACGGAAGGCGCGGCGGATGAGGCTGTGGGCGGGGGCGAGCAAGGCTCCCGCCGGCCCCTCGAAGGCGGTGGGCAGGATCAGGAGATCGCAGTGCTGCCGTGCCAGCGGCGGGTCGGTGATGGCGGCTACGGGGATCGGGCTTCGCCCCTGCCAGTCCGCGCCGAGGCCGTAGTGATCGGTGACGAGTACGGACGCCTTGTCCACCAGCGCGCGGAAGGCGGGGTCGGACCAGGCCGCCATGCCCTGCGCGACAGCCACCGGCGCGCCACCGGGCAGCATGCGCGTAACGTAATCCGGCGCGGTTCCGGCGAAGCGGCAGGCATGCCCCCGGGCATTGAGTTCCTCGGCCAGCGCGAGGCAGCGCATGACATGGCCGAGGCCGGTGCCCGGCCCGCCGTCGACGCGCAAGAGGATGGTTTTGCGAGAGGCCATGTAAGGTTGGATGGATTTGGCTGCCGTCAGGAACCAGAGTGTGTGGCCCATCCTTCGAGACGCCGCCTTTGGCGGCCCTCAGGATGAGGGTGTTGGTTGTGGAACAGTCTGAAAAATGAACATTTCAAACCTACCGTCCTCATCCTGAGGAAGCCGCGCAGCGGCTGTCTCGAAGGATGGGCCACGCACTCCGAATGAATCCTCACTTATACCGGTGCACCGTCTTCGGCAGCGGTTTCGCCGGATTGCCGACCACGGTCTCGCCCTCGGGCACATCCTTGGTCACGATGGCACCCAGACCCACCACCGCGCCCGCGCCGACCTTGCGCCAGTCGCGCACCGCCGCCGCCGGGGCGATCCATGCGCCCTCGCCCAGGGTCACGCTGCCGCCGATGATCGCCAGCGCGATGACCTTGCAGCGCCGGCCCATCCGCACGTTGTGGGCCACATGCACGAGGTTGTCGATCTTGCAGTCGTCACCGATGACGGTATCGCCGATGGAACCCCGGTCGACGCAGGTGGAGGAGCCGATCTCCACACGGTCGCCGATCACCACGCCGCCGATGTGCGGGAACTGCATGGTCTCGCCGGTCACCGGATCGTCCTCGTAGCCGAAGCCGTAGCGGCCGATGGTGACCGAATTGGCGACGATGCAGTCCGCCCCGATCCCGGCGCGCTCGATGTGGCAGTTGGAGCCGATGCGCGTGCGTGGGCCGATGGTGACGCCGGGGCCGATCATGGTGAAGGGGCCGATGCGCGCGTCCGGCGCGATGCGGGCCGTGGGGTGGATCAGCGGGTTCTGCGCGGGGTCGAAGTCATCCCAGTGGCTCTCGCGCCAGTGGGCCTTCAGGAGGTGCAGGATCTCCAGCCGGGGGTGCTCGCAGGGCAGGTACAGAGGGCCGTCCTGCGGCAGATCGGCGGCGATGGTTCGGGGCACGAAGACCGCGCCGGCCTTGCACGCGCGGATCAGGGCCAGCCCCTCCTCGCCGTCGAAGCGGCAGAAGGCGATGTCGGCGGGACCGGCGAGGTTCAGCGGCTCGACCCAGGTGAAGGGGCCGGTAGCCCCGCCGAAGGGCTGGATGCCGCGCGCCTTAGCGAAGGATAGGAGATCGTCGTGGGTGATGGAGAGGGTTTCAACGCGGGCGGGCATGGAGCCTCTTCTCGAAACGGACATAGGCCTCGGTGCGGCGAACCTCATGAAAGCCGCCACGGCGGAAGAGCGCAAGCGACCCGGCGTTTTCCACACGTACCTCCGCGTGCAGCGCCTCAAGGCCCCGCCAGGGTTCGGGCAGCATGGCGCGCAGCATGAACAGGCCAACGCCCCGCCCACGCGCGGCGGGGTCGACCGAGATGTCGACCTCGGCGGAAGGACCCTCGCGGTCGAGGCGGATCTGGCCGGCGGGGGACATGCCCCCGCTTTCAGGCATGATGCCCGGCGCTGCTTCCGCGATCCATATCCGGCAATTCTCGTCCGCTAGCTTACCCGCGAACCAGCGCCGATGATCTTCCCACAGGATCGGCGCGGTGGTGCGCGCCATGGCCCGCACGGCGGGGTCGTTGGCCCAGCGGAACAGCAGTTTCGCGTCGGCCTCCTCCGCCCGGCGCAGGGTCAGGGCTACGCTCACGC